>JALQYK010000080.1 GCA_023254115.1 Polynucleobacter sp. | reverse complement strand
GACTCGTGATGAGAAGGTGCGTATTGCCCGTCAACTAGAGCGCTTAAAAGTGGATGTGATTGAGGCGGGTTTCGCGGCTAGTTCTGATGGTGACTTCCATGCTATTTCAGCGATTGCTCAAGTGATTAAAGATTCGACAGTTTGTTCATTAGCGCGCGCTAACGAAAAAGACATTGGTCGCGCTGCTGAAGCTTTAAAGGCTGCTAACTCCAAGCGTATTCATACATTTATCGCAACCTCACCATTGCATATGGAAAAGAAGTTGCGCATGACTCCTGATCAAGTTTTTGAACAAGCTAAAGCAGCAGTTCGCTTTGCTCGCAATCACACCAATGACATTGAGTTCTCTCCAGAAGACGGTTACCGCTCTGAAGTTGATTTCTTGTGTCGTGTGATTGAGGCGGTGATCGCTGAAGGTGCAACCACAATCAATGTGCCAGACACAGTTGGTTATGCGGTGCCTGAACTTTATGGCAATTTCATCAAAACTTTGCGTGAGCGTATCCCTAATTCAGATAAGGCAGTGTGGTCTGTTCATTGCCACAATGACTTGGGTATGGGTGTTGCCAATTCATTGGCTGGCGTAAAAATTGGTGGTGCTCGTCAAATTGAATGCACGATCAATGGTGTGGGTGAGCGCGCGGGTAATACTTCTTTGGAAGAAGTGGTGATGGCGATTAAAACTCGCAAAGACTACTTTGACTTGGCTGTTGGCATTGATACGACTCAAATTGTGCCGGCTTCAAAGATGGTTTCCCAAATTACTGGCTTTGTGGTTCAACCTAATAAAGCAGTGGTGGGTGCTAATGCCTTTGCGCACGCCTCAGGTATTCACCAAGATGGCGTATTAAAAGCGCGCGACACATACGAAATCATGCGGGCTGAAGATGTGGGTTGGGCCGCTAACAAGATTGTTTTGGGTAAGTTATCAGGTCGCAATGCCTTCAAACAACGTTTGCAAGAATTGGGTATCGAGTTAGAGACTGAGACCGAATTGAACGATGCTTTCTCAAGATTTAAAGCGTTAGCTGACCAAAAAGCAGAGATTTTTGATGAAGATATCACGGCTATCGTTGGCAATAATGCTGAAGAAGCTAGTGACTACTATCGTTTTATCTCTTTATCTCAAAGATCTGAGACAGGAGAGCGTCCATTTTCTAAGGTAATTTTCAAGTCTGGTAAAGAGGAGTTTGTGTCTGAGGCTGAAGGTAATGGACCAGTGGATGCAACCCTTAATGCTATTGAATCCAAGGTAAAAAGTGGCGCCGAACAGCTTTTGTACTCTGTTAATGCCATCACAACTGGCACTGAGTCTCAGGGGGAGGTGACTGTTCGCCTTTCAAAAGGTGGTCGGATTGTGAATGGGGTAGGTACGGACCCAGATATTGTTGCGGCATCTGCTAAAGCCTACTTGGCAGCTTTGAATAAGCTCCATGACCCGTCTCAGCATAAATTGAACGCCCAAATGACGGTTTAGGCTATAATCTTGGCTCTTTCTGGGTTATTGCCTAGAAAGAGTCTTGAAATAGTCTAGAAATAGGCAGTTAGCAAGACAAAAGCAGACTGGAAACAGTTTTTACAATTCGCACGACATCATGGGTAAAAACCAGATAAATCATCGGTTTAGCTCTAATGTTCGCAAGTATGGAGTATAAAAATGGCTATTCTTACAGCTGATAAAGCCGCTATCGTTAAAGATAACGCACGTGCAGCAAATGACACAGGCAGTCCTGAAGTTCAAGTTGCTTTGTTAACTGCTCGCATCAATGATTTAACACCTCACTTCAAAGCTAACGCTAAAGATCATCACAGCCGTCGTGGTTTGTTGAAGATGGTTAGCCGTCGTCGTCGTTTGCTCGACTATTTGAAGGGTAAAGATTTTGATCGTTATCGCGCTTTGATTGAAAAGCTCGGTCTACGTAAGTAATACCGAAAATGCCTGCCTCAGTGATACTTTGGCAGGCATTATCGTTTAGAGCGGTCGGTGGCTGCTCGCAGTAACGGAACCGTGTCATTCCAAGGACAGGTTAATTCCCCCTCCTAGCCTTTCCTTGGAATGGCATCCTTACTCCGCAAAGCCCCCAATGCTCCAGTGCTGCCATAGCGCTGCTATTTCTATGGCAAATGTTGATTGGAGATATACATAAATGACGATGTTTAATAAAGTAGTTAAGAGCTTCCAGTGGGGCTCACACACAGTGCGTATGGAAACAGGCGAGATCGCTCGTCAGGCAGGTGGTGCAGTTTTAGTTGATGTGGATGACACAGTAGTTTTGGCAACAGTAGTTGGTGCTAAGAACGCAAAACCTGGTCAAGACTTCTTCCCATTAACAGTAGATTATTTAGAGAAGACTTATGCTGCCGGTAAGATTCCTGGTGGTTTCTTCCGTCGTGAAGGTCGTCCATCAGAAGGCGAAACATTGATTTCTCGTTTGATCGACCGTCCGATTCGTCCATTATTCCCAGAGGGTTTTTATAACGAGGTACAAGTTGTTGTGCACGTTGTATCTATTAACCCAGATGTGCCCGCTGATATCCCAGCTTTGATTGGTGCTTCTGCAGCTTTGGCTGTTTCAGGCATTCCATTTAATGGCCCAGTTGGTGCGGCACGTGTTGGTTACAAAGATGGTCAATACATGTTGAACCCAACACGTACAGAACAAGCGACTAGCGAACTTGATTTGATTGTTGCTGGTACTCAGTCTGCTGTATTGATGGTTGAATCAGAAGCGCATCAATTGTCTGAAGAAATCATGTTGGGTGCGGTTGTTTATGGTCACGAGCAAATGCAAACAGCGATCAATGCAATCAACGATCTAGTACGCGAAGGTGGTAAGCCTGAGTGGGATTGGGCGCCAGCTCCTAAGAATGAGCCTTTGATTGCAAAAGTAACAGCATTGGCTGAAGCTGGTTTACGTGAAGCGTATCAAATTCGTCAAAAGCAAGCTCGTTCAACAAAGTTGAAAGAAGTAACAAAAGACGTTTTGGCTAAATTGGCTGAAGAAGGCGAATTTGATGAAGTTGAAGTTGGCAACATCATGTTTGAAATCGAAGCTAAGATTGTTCGTGGTCAAGTGTTGAATGGTGAGCCACGCATTGACGGTCGTGATACACGCACAGTTCGTCCGATCGAAATTCGTACAGGCGTATTGCCACGTACACACGGTTCTGCATTGTTCACACGCGGTGAAACACAAGGTTTGGTAGTGGCAACTTTGGGTACTGCGCGCGATGAGCAAATCATTGATGCCCTAGAAGGTGAGCAACGTGATCGTTTCATGTTCCACTACAACATGCCTCCATTTGCTACTGGTGAAACTGGTCGTGTGGGTAGCCCTAAACGTCGTGAGATTGGTCACGGTCGTTTAGCTAAGCGTGCATTGATTCCTGTATTGCCATCTCCAGAAGAGTTTGCATACAGCTTGCGTGTTGTTTCAGAAATTACAGAATCAAACGGTTCATCATCAATGGCTTCTGTTTGTGGTGGCTGTTTAGCCATGATGGATGCGGGTGTTCCTGTTAAAGCTCATGTGGCTGGTGTTGCGATGGGTTTGATTTTGGATGGCAATCGCTTCGCAGTGTTAACAGACATCTTGGGTGATGAAGATCACTTAGGCGACATGGACTTTAAGGTGGCTGGTACATCAAATGGTATTACTGCGTTGCAGATGGATATCAAGGTGCAAGGTATCACTAAAGAAATTATGCAAGTAGCATTGGCTCAGGCTAAAGAAGGTCGTTTGCATATCTTGAGCAAAATGCAAGAAGCTATGAGCGGTGTTCGTACAGAATTGTCTGCACACGCACCACGTATGGTGACAATCAAGATTCACCCAGACAAGATTCGTGAAGTAATCGGTAAGGGTGGCGCAACGATTCAGGCTCTTACAAAAGAAACTGGTACTAGCATCGATATCACTGATGATGGCGTAGTAACAATTGCTTCAACAAGTGCTGAAGGCATGGAAGAAGCTAAGCGTCGTATCGAAGGTATTACTGCGGAAGCAGAAGTAGGCAAGATCTACGAAGGCCCAGTAGTTAAATTGCTTGAATTTGGTGCTTTGGTAAATATTCTTCCAGGTAAAGATGGTTTATTGCATATTTCAGAAATCGCTAATGAGCGTGTGAAAGATGTCAAAGACTACCTTCAAGAAGGTCAAGTTGTGCGCGTGAAGTTATTGGCTGCTGATGAGCGTGGTCGTCTACGTTTGTCATTGAAGGCTGCTTGTGCTGACGAAGGAACAAGTATTGCTCCTTTGAATGGTGCTGCACCTGCGGCTGATGCTGCTCCTGCAGAACAAGCTGAACAACAGCAGCAATAATTGGGCTAAGTAACGGCATGCGTGCTGTTGAAATTAGCCAGTATGGTGCCCCTGAAGTTTTGAAGGCGGTGGTGAGGCCTGATCTGGCCTTACCGCAACCTGGTTCTGGTGAGGTCCTCATCAGAGTTAGAGCTGCAGGGGTTAACCGACCTGACGTACTACAACGTCAAGGTTTTTATCCTGTTCCTCCGGGTGGTTCTGATTTACCTGGTTTGGAGCTCGCAGGAGAAATCATTGGTGGCGATCTTGCCCACCCTGATAATTTTTTTAGTTTAGAAGTCGGTAGTCGTGTTTGCGCATTGGTGGTTGGTGGCGCATACGCAGAGTACTGTATAGCTCCTTTAGCTCAATGCTTGCCAGTACCCAGGGGTCTTTCTGATGTCGAGGCAGCAGGTTTGCCGGAAACGTTTTTTACGGTGTGGAGCAATGTGTTCGATCGTGGGCGTTTGGGTTTAGATGGTCGCGGTAAAGAAACATTGTTAGTTCATGGTGGCAGCAGTGGTATTGGTGTCACAGCGATTCAGTTAGTGACTGCTATGGGTCATGATGTGATTGTGACTGTTGGCAGTGAAGAGAAAGCTAAGGCATGTAAGACGCTTGGTGCGGTATTAGCAATTAATTACAAAACAACGGACTTTGTTGAAGAAGTGAAATCTTTCACGTCTGGCAAAGGCGTTAACGTCATCTTAGATATGGTGGGCGGAACTTATATTGGCCGTGATATCCACTGTTTGGCAGATGATGGTCGAATTGTCATCATTGCCCACCAAGGCGGTAAAATTTCAGAAATAGATGTTGGGCATGTTTTGCGTCGTCGTTTAACGATTACCGGTTCAACACTAAGAGCTAGGTCGGTGGAATTTAAGGGCGCTATTGCTAGGTCTTTGAGAGCTTATGTTTGGCCCTTGATTGAGGCAAAAAAAATCAAGCCAGTCATTCATGAGGTTTTTGAATTAGAGGCTGCTGCTCGTGCCCATGAATTAATGGAATCGAGCCAGCATATTGGCAAGATTGTTTTAACTGTTAATTAAAAGAGATTGCAATGAGACCGTTGACCATCATTGGTAATTGGAAAATGAACGGCAGCTTGAGTGCTAATCAGCAATTGATTCAGGCTATGTTGGGCTTGGGTCTAACTGATTCAGCCAAGCATGCACGTTTAGCTCTTTGCGTCCCTTATCCCTATTTGATTCAAGTTGCAGATTTACTGGCCAACTCAGGGGTTGCCTTGGGTGCTCAAGATGTATCAGATCATCCCAATGGTGCTTACACGGGTGATGTGAGTGCCAATATGTTGCAAGAGTTGGGTTGTCAGTATGTGATTGTTGGGCATTCTGAGCGTCGTCAATATCACCATGAGGGTGATGGCTTGGTAGCTAGAAAAGCCAAGGCTGCTCTGCAGGCCAAGATGACCCCAATTATTTGCGTGGGTGAAACAGAAGAAGAGCATGATGACGGTAAAACATTGATTGTGGTTAGACGTCAGTTACAAGCTGTTTTGGATTTGTTGCAAGGTCAGGTAGCGTCTTGTGTTCTAGCTTATGAGCCCGTCTGGGCAATTGGCACAGGTAAAGTGCCCACTCCTGCGCAAGCCCAAGACGTACATAGAGAGTTGCGTTTGCAATTGGCAAAATTTGATGCCCAAGCAGCGTCAAAAGTAGCAATTTTGTATGGCGGGAGCTTAAAGCCTGATAATGCTAAAGATTTGTTGGCGATGCCAGATATTGACGGTGGTTTAGTGGGTGGCGCATCGTTGAATGCACAAGATTTTTTGGCTTTATGCCAAGCAAGTAATTAAATTAGTTTTTGGAGAATCAGATGGAATGGCTTAAAACATTGTTAGTTGTGTTGCAAATTATTGCCGCTATTGGCGTAATTGCTTTGGTATTGGTTCAGCAGGGCAAGGGCGCTGATATGGGCGCAGCCTTTGGTGGTGGTTCATCGGGCGGTTTATTCGGTGCTGCCGGTTCAGCTAACTTCCTCTCACGTTTAACTGCTGGCTTTGCCACTGTGTTTTTTGTGACAACTTTGGCTATTACTTTAATTGGTTCAACAAAATCTCAAAATGCGGGCGTTTTATCAGGCACTAGCGCCCCAGCACCAGCGGTTGCTCCAGAAGTTCCGGCAGCTGCCCCGGCCAGCACAGCGCCAGCTACAGGATCTGGCCAAAGCGTTCCTAAATAATCAGGAAAACCTCAAAAAACCCTAAAAGAGACACGCCATTAGGCTAAAATCTTAGGGTTTTACCGTAGGCCGTCGTGGTGGAATTGGTAGACACGCTATCTTGAGGGGGTAGTGGCGTAAAGCTGTGCGAGTTCGAGTCTCGCCGACGGCACCAAATGGGGGTCTGCAGCCTGTCAGAAAGCTGCAAGACCAGTTAGAGAAAATTTGAAGTTGTTGTTTAGAGTCACGAATTGGAACGCTCTTGAACTTAGAAAACTATTTCCCCGTTTTGCTATTTATCCTTGTTGGTATTGGCGTAGGCTTGGTTCCTATGACTTTGGGCAAAATTCTTGGCCCGAATAAGCCAGATACTGAAAAAATTTCTCCATATGAGTGCGGTTTTGATGCGTTTGAAGACGCCCGCATGAAATTCGATGTGCGCTATTACTTGGTGGCGATCCTTTTTATTCTTTTTGACTTAGAAACTGCTTTCCTCTTTCCGTGGGGTGTGGCGCTATCTGAGATTGGTTGGGCTGGATACATCTCCATGTTCATTTTCTTGTTGGAATTCGTGATTGGCTTTGCCTACATCTGGAAGAAAGGCGCCCTTAATTGGGAGTAAGGACTGGACATGGCTCTTGAAGGTATCTTAAAAGAAGGTTTTGTAACAACGTCAGCTGATAAGCTGATCAACTGGACTCGCACAGGATCATTGTGGCCAATGACATTTGGTCTTGCCTGTTGCGCTGTTGAGATGATGCATGCAGGTGCATCGCGTTATGACTTAGACCGTTTCGGTGTGGTGTTTAGACCATCACCACGTCAATCAGATTTGATGATTGTTGCTGGGACATTGTGTAACAAAATGGCTCCAGCTTTACGTAAAGTGTATGACCAAATGCCTGAACCACGTTGGGTAATCTCCATGGGTTCTTGCGCTAATGGTGGTGGTTACTACCACTATTCATATTCAGTAGTGCGTGGCTGTGATCGTATCGTGCCTGTGGATGTTTATGTGCCAGGTTGCCCACCAACCGCTGAAGCTTTGATGTACGGCATCATTCAATTGCAAGCCAAGATCAAGCGTACCAGCACGATAGCGAGAAAGGCTTGATATGTCAGACATGCTAACTGTGCTTAAAGAGCGTTTAGAAAAAGTTCTAGGTAAAAAAGTATCTCGTTTGCACGAGGCTCTTGGTGAATTAACACTTGTTGTTCGTTCAGAAGATTATTTGGATGTTGCAACCACATTGCGTGATGAGCCCACTTTGGGCTTTGATCAATTGATTGACTTGTGTGGTGTTGACTACAGCGAATATGACAATGCAACTTGGGAAGGTCCACGTTTTGCGGCCGTGAGTCATTTGTTGTCTGTGAAGCATAACTGGCGTTTGCGTTTGCGCGTATTTGCCCCAGACGATAGCTTTCCGCTTGTGGCTTCAGTAACGCCCATTTGGAGTTCTGCTAACTGGTTTGAGCGCGAAGCGTTTGACTTGTACGGCATCCTATTTGAAGGTCATGACGACTTGCGTCGCATCTTGACTGACTATGGCTTTATTGGCCACCCATTCCGTAAAGATTTCCCTGTGTCAGGTAACGTTGAAATGCGTTACGACCCAGAGCAAAAACGCGTTATTTACCAACCCGTCACGATTGATCCTCGCGAAGTAACTCCAAGAGTGATTCGTGAAGAAAGCTACGGGTCTTAATCATGGCAGACATTAAAAATTACACACTTAACTTTGGTCCGCAGCATCCTGCGGCTCACGGTGTTCTACGTTTAGTGTTGGAGTTAGACGGTGAAGTGATTCAACGCTCTGATCCACATATTGGTTTATTGCATCGTGCTACAGAAAAATTAGCTGAGACACGTACATGGGTACAAAACGTTCCATACATGGATCGTTTGGACTACGTATCGATGATGGCTAATGAGCACGCTTATGTGATGGCTATTGAGAGACTATTGCAAATTGAAGTGCCAGAGCGCGCGCAATACATTCGCGTGATGTTTGATGAGATCACACGTTTATTGAACCATTTGCTCTGGATTGGCTGTCACGGTCTCGACGTTGGTGCGATGGCAGTGTTCTTGTACGCCTTCCGTGAGCGCGAAGATTTGTTCGATATGTATGAAGCAGTTTCTGGTGCGCGTATGCATGCCGCTTACTATCGTCCGGGTGGTGTTTACCGTGATTTACCAGATTCAATGCCACAGTATTTGGCTAACAAGATTCGTGGTGAAAAAGCCGTTAAGAAATTAAACGAAAACCGTCAGGGTTCTTTGTTGGATTTCATTGAGGACTTTACAAACAGATTCCCAACGTATGTTGATGAGTATGAAACATTGCTTACTGACAACCGTATTTGGAAACAACGCTTGGTAGGTATTGGTGTTGTATCTCCAGAGCGTGCCTTACAAATGGGCTTTACAGGTGCGATGTTGCGTGGTTCAGGTATTGAGTGGGACTTGCGTAAGAAGCAACCGTATGAGGTTTACAGCAAGCTAGATTTTGATATTCCTGTTGGTGTGAACGGTGACTCATATGATCGTTACTTGGTGCGTGTAGAAGAGATGCGCCAATCAAACAGAATCATTAAGCAGTGTGTGAACTGGTTGCGCGCTAATCCAGGTCCTGTGATGAGTGATAACCACAAAGTAACAAGTCCTAAACGTGTTGACATGAAGTCCAACATGGAAGAGTTGATTCACCACTTCAAGTTATTCACAGAAGGTATTCACGTACCAGCTGGTGAGGCTTATGCAGCGGTTGAGCATCCAAAAGGTGAGTTTGGTATTTATGCAATTTCTGACGGTGCTAACAAGCCATATCGCTTGAAGATTCGTGCGCCAGGTTTTGTGCATTTATCAGCTTTAGATGAGATGGCAAAAGGTCATATGTTGGCTGATGCTGTAACGATTATTGGTACGCAGGACATTGTGTTCGGCGAGATTGACCGCTAAAAGGATAAGAGAACGTATGTTGTCTGCACAAGCCCGCGCTGAGATAGATCGCAACATTGCTAAATATCCAGCTGACCAAAAACAATCTGCAGTGATGGCTGCATTGGTTGTTGCTCAAGACCAATATGGTTGGGTAACACCAGAAGCTATTGAAGAGCTTGCAGTCATTTTGGAGATGCCTCCAATTGCTGTTCAAGAAGTAGCAACTTTTTACAACATGTATGACACCAAGCCAGTTGGTAAATTCAAATTAGCAGTTTGTACAAACTTGCCATGCGAATTATCAGGTGGTGCTCGTGCTGGTGAGTATCTCAAGAAAAAATTAGGTATTGGTTACAACGAAACAACACCTTGTGGCACTTTCACATTAAAAGAGGGTGAGTGTATGGGTGCTTGTGGTGATGCTCCAGTAGCTATTGTGAATAACAAAACAATGTGTAGCTTTATGAGTAATGAAAAGCTAGATGCTTTGATTGAAGAATTAAAAGCTAAGGCCCAGGGAGGTGCAGCATGACCTGTTTGCACGATCGTCACATTCAGCCATTAATTTTGGCTGGTTTAAATGGTGATAACTGGCATTTAAAAGATTACGTTGCGCGTGGCGGCTATGCTCAATTGCGCAAAATTTTGACAGAAGGTGTTACGCCTGAAGCTGTGATTGCAGAAGTGAAAGCTTCTGGATTACGCGGTCGTGGTGGTGCTGGTTTCCCAACCGGTTTGAAGTGGAGTTTCATGCCACGTCAGTTCCCAGGTAATAAATATCTAGTTTGTAATACGGACGAAGGTGAGCCAGGAACATTCAAGGACCGCGACATCATTCGTTACAACCCACATGCATTGATTGAAGGTATGGCGATTGCTGCTTACGCCATGGGTATTTCAGTTGGTTATAACTACATTCACGGAGAAATCTGGGAAGGTTATGCGCGCTTTGAAGAAGCTCTAGAAGAAGCTCATGCAGCAGGTTTCTTGGGCGACAAGATTTGTGGTTCAGAGTTTTCATTCCAATTGCATGCGCATCATGGTTGGGGCGCTTACATTTGCGGTGAAGAAACTGCGCTCTTGGAGTCATTAGAGGGTAAAAAAGGTCAACCACGCTTTAAGCCACCTTTCCCTGCAAGCTTTGGTTTGTACGGCAAGCCAACAACAATTAACAACACTGAGACTTTCTCAGCTGTGCCATTTATCTTCGCAGTGGGCGGTGAGGCTTATGCCAAATTAGGTAAGCCAAATAATGGTGGCACAAAGATCTTCTCAATTTCTGGTGACGTAGAGCGTCCTGGTAACTATGAGATTCCATTGGGCACATCGTTTGCCACTCTTTTAGAGTTGGCTGGCGGTATGCGTGGTGGCAAAAAAATTAAAGCTGTAATTCCTGGTGGTTCATCTGCGCCTGTTGTCCCTGGCGCCATGATGATGGAAACAGACATGGATTACGACAGTATCGCAAAAGCAGGTTCTATGTTGGGTTCTGGTGCTGTGATTGTGATGGATGAAACGCGTTGTATGGTTAAGTCCTTGTTGCGTTTGTCTTACTTCTATCACGAAGAGTCTTGTGGTCAATGTACGCCATGCCGTGAAGGTACGGGTTGGTTGTGGCGCATTGTGAACCGCATTGAACATGGTGAAGGACGTCCGGAAGATCTAGATCTTTTGAATGACGTTGCTGCAAATATTCAAGGTAGAACAATTTGTGCATTGGGTGATGCTGCGGCAATGCCAGTGCGTGGCATGTTGAAGCATTACATGGATGAGTTTGCGTATCACGTTGAGCACAAGCGTTGCATTGTGCCGGCTTACGTTTAAGCGTCTAAAAGAGATCGACAGGAAAAAAGATGGTTGAAATCGAAATTGATGGCAAAGCAGTAGAAGTCCAGCAGGGTTCTATGGTGATGGATGCGGCCAAGAAATTGGGTACGCATATTCCTCACTTTTGCTATCACAAGAAATTATCAATAGCTGCTAACTGCCGCATGTGTTTGGTGGAAGTAGAAAAGGCGCCTAAGCCTCTGCCAGCATGTGCAACGCCAGTGACGCCAGGTATGAAAGTGCACACTCATTCTGAGAAAGCCGTACAAGCTCAGAAATCTGTGATGGAATTCTTATTGATTAACCACCCATTGGATTGCCCAATTTGCGACCAAGGTGGTGAGTGTCAGTTACAAGATTTGGCAGTGGGTTACGGTAAAACCACATCACGTTATTCTGAAGAGAAGCGTGTGGTGTTCCACAAAAACGTGGGCCCATTGATTTCAATGGAAGAGATGAGCCGTTGTATTCATTGCACTCGCTGTGTTCGTTTTGGACAAGAGATTGCGGGTGTGATGGAGTTGGGTAGGCTCAATCGTGGCGAGCATTCTGAAATTACATCATTTGTTGGTAAATCTGTTGATTCTGAATTGTCAGGAAACATGATTGATTTGTGCCCTGTGGGTGCTTTGACAAGTAAACCATTCCGTTATTCAGCACGTACATGGGAATTGGGCCGTAAGCGCTCAGTGAGCCCGCATGATTCTTTGGGTTCGAATGTGGTGTTGCAGACAAAAGCAAATCAAGTATTGCGTACTGTACCGCTAGAAAACGAAGCTATTAATGAATGCTGGATTAGCGATAAAGATCGTTTTGCTTATGAAGGTTTAAACGGCGCAGATCGTTTGAAAAAACCAATGGTCAAGCAAGACAATCGTTGGATCGAGACAGATTGGGAAGCGGCTTTAGATTACGTTAGCCGTTCTTTGAATTCTATTAAAGCCGATCATGGCTCTGATGCAATTGCTGCTTTGGCTCATCCAATGGCCAGTGTTGAAGAGTTGCACTTATTGAAGAAAGTATTGAGTGGCTTAGGCTCGCAAAATATTGAGACACGTTTACGTCAACAAGACGTGAGTGGTGCGGCAAAAGCCCCATGGCTTGGTATGAAGATTGCTGAAGTTGGTCAGTTGCAACGTGCATTCTTTATTGGTAGCTTCTTGCGTAAAGATCAGCCTCTATTGGCAGCACGTGTTCGTGCAGCTACGAAGCGTGGTTTAAAAGTAACTCGTTTGGGCGCAAGCTCTGAAGATTGGCTCATGCCAGTTGCAGCTAGTGCACAAGTTGCACCATCTAATTGGCCAGCTGAGTTGGCAGGCGTTGCTGCAGCTGTTGCGCAAGCAAAAGGAATTAATGCACCAAGTAATGCGAACGTCAGTGCCAGTGCAAAAGCAATTGCTGATAGTTTGCTAAGTGGTGAGCGTAAAGCGGTTTTCTTGGGTGCAGCTGCGATGGCTCATCCACAGTTTGCACAGCTACATGCTTATGCACAATTTATTGCTACAAATACAGACGCTACTTTAGGTTTCTTGCCTGAAGGTGGTAACTCAGTGGGTGCTCATGTGGTTCAAGCCGTTTCTTCTGTTGGTGTAGAAGGAATCTTGGCGAAAGATCTTAAAGCAGTTGTATTGCTAGGTTTAGAGCCAAGTGCAGATTTGGCGAATCCACAAGCAGCGAAAGCTACTTTGGCTAAGGCGGGTACTGTGATTGCAATGACAGCATTTGATAGCCCAGAGTTACGTGAGGTAGCTGATGTGTTGTTGCCGATCGCTCCATACTCAGAAACTTCTGGTAGCTACATTAATGCTGAAGGTACGTTGCAATCTGTGCAAGCAGCTGTTCGCCCATTAGGCGATGCTCGTCCGGCATGGAAAGTATTGCGTGTGCTTGGCAACTTATTGAACTTGGATAACTTCTACTTCAATTCTTCAGAAGAGGTGTTGGGCGAGGCAGTGCCAACCGATTTTGCTGCGAAGTTGAGTAATACAACTACGGTGGCACCAGCGGTAACTAGCTTGTTTACACCAGCAGTTGAGCGCTTAGCTGATGTGGCCATTCATTCAAGTGATGCCATTGTGCGTCGCGCGCCTGCGTTGCAGTTAACGCAAGATGCTAAGCGTGCCATCAAGTTGGGCGTGCCATCAAGTTTATTTATGCAGTTGGGCTTAAAAGAGGGTGATGCTGTTAAGGTCAGTCAATCTGGCTTGAGTGTCACGATGCCTGCTACTGAAGAAAAAGCATTGGCTGATGGCGTTGTTCGTTTATCTGCTGCAACATCAGTGAGCGCGCAGTTGGGCTCAATGTTTGGTCTATTAACAGTGGAGCGTGTATGACTGAATTAATTCAAACTATCAACACGCATGGCTTGGCGCTTTTTGGTGAGTTGCTTTGGCCGATTGTTTGGACCTTATTAAAGATCGTCATCATCGTATTGCCGATGTTTGGTTGTGTGGCTTACCTCACACTTTGGGAGCGTAAGCTAATTGGTTGGATGCATATCCGTTTGGGACCAAACCGTGTTGGTCCATTGGGTTTATTGCAACCAATCGCTGATGCTCTAAAGCTATTGCTCAAAGAAGTCATCATTCCAAGCAAGGCCAATAAAGTTCTTTACATCGTTGCTCCGGTGATGGTGATTGCACCTGCTTTTGCTGCATGGGCAGTGGTGCCTTTCCAAGCAGAATTGGTATTAGCCAATGTCAACGCTGGTTTGTTGTATGTGATGGCAATTACATCGATTGGTGTATACGGCATCATCTTAGCTGGTTGGGCATCTAACTCTAAATATGCTTTCTTGGGCGCTATGCGTGCTTCAGCGCAAATGGTTTCTTATGAAATCGCGATGGGTTTTGCCCTAGCATCGATTTTGATCATTTCTGGCACTTTGAACATCACTGATATTGTGAAGTCACAGCAAACAGGTTACTTTGCAAGCATGGGCTTGAACTTCCTGTCTTGGAACTGGCTACCTCTATTGCCAATGTTTTTGATTTACTTTATTTCTGGTGTGGCTGAATTAAATCGTCACCCATTTGACGTGGTTGAAGGTGAGTCTGAGATTGTGGCGGGCCACATGATTGAGTACTCAGGCATGGCTTTTGCGATGTTCTTCTTGGCTGAATACGCCAACATGATCTTGATTGCTGCTTTAACTTCAATCATGTTCTTTGGTGGTTGGTCTCCAATTATTGATGCGCCAGTTTTACGTGACATTCCAGGTTTCTTCTGGTTGGTTGGTAAAACATTCTTCTTCTTGTCATGCTTTATCTGGTTGCGCGCTTCTTTCCCGCGTTACCGTTATGACCAAATCATGCGTTTGGGTTGGAAGGTATTTATCCCTATCTCGATCTTCTGGATCTTGTTGGTGGGTGCTTGGGTATTGTCACCCTGGAATATTTGGAAATAAGGCGGGGATTTGACTATGTTCCAACGTATCCGTGAATTTTTAAACAGCCTCTTATTGAAAGAACTCTTTCAAGGCTTGGCGCTGACTGGTAAGTATTTGTTTAAACCAAAAATTACTGTTCAGTATCCAGAAGAAAAAACTCCAATGTCACCACGTTTCCGTGGTTTGCATGCATTGCGTCGCTATCCAAATGGTGAAGAACGTTGTATCGCCTGTAAGTTGTGCGAAGCAGTTTGCCCAGCGATGGCGATTTCAATTGAATCTGATCAGCGTGAAGATGGTTCACGTCGTACTACTCGTTATGACATTGATTTAACTAAGTGCATTTTCTGTGGTTTCTGCGAAGAAGCTTGTCCAGTTGATGCGATTGTTGAGACTCATATTCATGAGTACCACGGCGAAAAGCGTGGTGACTTGTATTTCACAAAAGACATGTTGTTAGCGGTTGGTGATCGTTACGAGAATGAAATCGCAGCCAATAAATCAGCGGATGCTAAATACAAATGATGCTAGAACCTAAAACACTTCTTTTTTACATCTTCTCGGCAATTCTGGTGATTGCTGCTTTGCGTGTGATTACAGCGCGCAATCCAGTACATGCTGCTTTGTTCTTGGTGCTGTCATTCTTTACAGCCGCAGGTATCTGGATGCTGTTGCATGCAGAATTCTTAGCCATCTTGTTGGTCTTGGTTTATGTGGGTGCTGTGATGGTGCTCTTCCTGTTCGTGGTGATGATGCTAGATCTCGATCTAGATCACATGCGTAAGGGCTTTAAACAATTCATGCCAGTGGCTTCGTTGGTAGGTGCGGTGATTGTTGCTGAAATGTCGATTGTGTTGATTCGTGGCTTTATCGGTACAGCACAACCAGTTCAAGCGCTAAGCCCAGAAGTTGCAGCGAACAACACCAAAGCTTTAGGTACTTTGTTGTACACAGAATATTTGTTTAGCTTTGAAGTGGCCGGCGTGATTTTGTTGGTGGCAATCATTGCTTCAGTGGCTTTGACACTGCGTCGTCGCAAAGATACAAAAACCCAAGATATTGCTGAGCAAATTCGTACGCGCAAAGAAGATCGTGTGCGTATGGTCTCAACAATGAATGCTGATACAACAGCAACTAAAGACTAATAGGGAATAGGGAAAAAGGATCAATATATGACTATTACCTTGGCTCATTACTTAGTGCTAGGCGCCATCCTATTTGCCACAGGCATTGTGGGTATTTTCTTGAATCGTAAGAACTTGATCGTTCTTTTGATGTCAATTGAATTAATGCTTTTAGCGGTTAACTTGAACTTTGTAGCTTTCTCCCATTACTTGGGTGACATGGCTGGTCAAGTTTTTGTGTTTTTCATTTTGACTGTGGCTGCCGCAGAAGCAGCGATTGGTTTGGCTATTTTGGTCACCATGTTCCGCAAGCTTGACACGATTCATGCTGAAGATCTTGGACAACTGAAGGGCTAACAGAGATATATATGACTACTCCAACTCTAAATCCTCTTCTACTTCTAGCAATTCCGTTGGCACCATTGGTTGGTGCAACGATTGCTGGTTTATTTGGCACCAAGTTTTTTGGTAACTTGATTGGTAGAGCTGCAGCTCACACGGCAACCATTTTGGGTGTTGCAATTGCTTGCGTGCTGTCTTTCATGGTTTTAAACGATGTATTGGCTGGCGCACGCTTTAACGAGACGATCTATACATGGATGCAATTGGGTGAGTTAAGCCTAGAAGTGGGCTTCTTGGTTGACCCATTAACTGCCATGATGATGGTGGTGGTGACATTTGTGTCGTTGATGGTTCATATCTACACCATCGGTTACATGGCTGAAGACGAAGGTTACTCACGTTTCTTTGCGTATATCTCTCTATTCACCTTCTCTATGTTGATGTTGGTGATGAGTAACAACTTCTTGCAACTATTTTTTGGTTGGGAAGCGGTTGGCTTGGTGTCTTACTTATTGATTGGTTTCTGGTATACACGTCCAACAGCGATCTTTGCCAACATGAAGGCTTTCTTGGTTAACCGTGTAGGTGACTTTGGTTTCATCTTAGGCATTGGCTTGTTATTGGCTTATAGCGGTAGCATGAGCTATGACGGTGTGTTTGCACAAAAAGATGTATTGGTGCAGCAAGTTTTGCCTGGCACTGACTGGAATCTATTAACAGTTGCTTGTATTTGTTTATTCATCGGCGCGATGGGTAAATCAGCTCAATTCCCATTGCATGTTTGGTTGCCAGACTCTATGGAAGGCCCAACGCCTATTTCTGCGTTGATTCACGCGGCAACGATGGTGACAGCAGGTATCTTCATGGTGAGCCGTATGTCACCATTATTTGAGTTAACAGATACAGCCTTGTCATTTGTGTTGATCATCGGCTCCATCACAGCTTTGTTCATGGGTTTCTTGGGCATTGTGCAAAACGATATCAAACGCGTGGTTGCCTACTCAACACTGTCTCAGTTGGGTTACATGACAGTTGCTTTGGGCGTATCTGCTTACCCAATTGCAGTATTTCACTTGATGACACATGCATTCTTCAAAGCCTTGTTGTTCTTGGGTGCTGGTAGCGTGATCATGGGTATGCATCATGATCAAGACATGCGCAACATGGGTGGTTTGTGGAAGTACATGCCAATTACATGGCTCACATCATTGCTTGGATCATTGGCTTTGATTGGTACGCCATTCTTTTCAGGTTTCTATTCAAAAGACTCGATCATTGAAGCGGTAGCAGAGAGCCACATCTATGGTTCAGGCTTTGCTTACTTTGCAGTGATGGCGGGTGTATTCATTACAGCGTTCTACTCATTCCGTATGTACTTCTTGGTGTTCCACGGTAAAGAGCGTTTTGGTCAAGCTCATGACGATCATGGTCATGATGCGCATGACGACCATCACGATGATCACCATCATGGTTTAGCACCTGGTCAAAAACCACATGAATCACCATGGGTTGTTACTTTGCCATTGGTCTTATTGGCGATCCCATCAGTGATTGTTGGTTACTTCACGATTGGCCCAATGCTATTTGGTGACTTCTTCGGTAATGCCATTTTTGTTGATGTTGTTAAACATCACTCGATGAAAGAGCTTGCAGAAGCGTTCCATGGTCCAGTAGCAATGGCTGCACACTCATTACACAGTCCAGTGCTTTACTTGGCGCTTGGTGGTGTTGTGACGGCTGCGGTGTTCTACCTATGGTTGCCACAGATTCCAGCGTTCTTCGCAAGAGTACTTGCTCCAGTGAAAGCTATCTTAGACGACAAATACTTCTTGGACGATCTTAACCAAGCTGTATTTGCCAAAGGTGCTCGCGTATTGGGCACAGGCTTATGGAAGGGTGCTGACCAAGGTTTGATTGATGGTTTGGTTGTTAACGGCAGCACGAGAGTGGTGGCTTGGTTCTCAGCAACTGTTCGTCAAGTGCAGTCTGGATACATTTATCACTATGCCTTTGCAATGATTCTTGGCTTGATTGGTTTGATCGGCTGGATTTTGTATACCCATTTAGGCTCCATTAAATAAAACAACAGATAGAGCGCCACGACATGATTCTTTCTTATTCAATTTGGTTGCCGATTATTTTCGGCCTAATTATTTTGTTCACGGGTTCGGACAATAGCAAAGGCTATGTTCGAGTGATGGCATTGATTGGTTCTTTGATCAGTTTGTCAGCCACTATTCCATTGATTACTGGATTTGATACAACCACTGCAGCAATGCAATTTGTGGAGCAGGTAACTTGGGTGCCACGTTATGACATTAACTACTACCTAGGTGTTGATGGTATCTCTATGTGGTTTGTAGTTCTTACAGCATTTATCACCGTGATTGTGGTGATGGCTGCTTGGGAAGTGATCACTGAGAACGTTGCTCAGTACATGGCTGCATTCCTGATTCTATCTGGCTTGATGATTGGCGTATTTGCTGCATTAGACGGTTTGTTGTTCTATGTCTTCTTTGAGGCAACGCTGATTCCGATGTACATCATCATTGGTGTATGGGGTGGCCCAAATCGTGTGTACGCAGCGTTTAAGTTCTTCCTTTATACATTGTTGGGTTCATTACTGACATTGATTGCAATTTTGTATTTGTACAACGTGACAGACACATTTAGCATTTTGGCGTGGCACAAAGCTAAGTTAGATATTGTTGAACAAGTATTAATTTTTGGCGCATTCTTTATGGCTTTTGCTGTAAAGGTGCCAATGTGGCCGGTGCATACTTGGTTGCCAGATGCTCACGTAGAGGCGCCTACTGGTGGTTCTGTGGTGTTGGCAGCGATTATGTTGAAGTTGGGTGCTTATGGCTTCTTGAGATTCTCATTGCCAATCGCTCCAGACGCTAGTCAATACTTAGCTCCTGCAGTTATCGCGCTATCACTGGTAGCTGTGATCTATATTGGTTTGGTGGCACTTGTTCAGGCTGATATGAAGAAATTGGTGGCTTATTCATCAATTGCTCACATGGGCTTTGTGACTTTAGGCTTCTTCATCTTCAACCCAATGGGTGTTGAAGGTGCGATTGTGCAGATGATTTCTCACGGTTTCATTTCTGGTGCCATGTTCTTGAGTATTGGCGTCTTGTATGACCGTATGCACTCACGTCAAATTGCTGATTACGGTGGCGTTGTGAACACCATGCCTAAATTTGCAGCGTTTGCGGTGTTGTTTGCAATGGCTAATTGCGGTTTACCAGCAACGTCAGGCTTCGTGGGTGAGTTCATGGTCATTTTGGCTGCTGTTGATTACGATTTTGTGATTGGCATCTTGGCAGCTACCGCCCTAATTTTGGGTGCTGCTTATTCGTTATGGATGACTAAGCGCGTGTTCTTTGGTGAAGTAGCTAATCAGCATGTTGCAGAACTAACGGACATTAATAAGCGTGAATTTTTAATTATGAGCATCTTGGCCATTTTCACTATTGGCATGGGTGTATATCCAAAACCATTCACAGATGTGATGCACGTTTCTGTTATCGAGCTTTTGAAGCACGTAGCAGTTAGCAAGCTTTGATCCTGAAAGAGGAAAGAGAAATATATGCAATCGATTGACCTCATTGCCTTGTTGCCAGAGTTGGTTCTTATAACAGTAGCTTGCCTATTGTTATTGACCGCTTTTATGAATGAGCCACAGGCAACAGACGAAGATATTTTCCACGCTCCTCGTGGCGCATCATTGGCTTATAAGATCACGCTAGCTTTGTTGATTGGCTTAAGCGCTGCTTTTGGTTTGCAAGCAGTTGACCAACCTGTGCACGCGTTTAATAACCTATTTATGGTGGATGCTTTATCAAGCATTCTTAAATCAGTAGCTTGTTTAGCTGTCTTCATTAGCTTGATTTACTCTAAGCAATACTTGATTGATCGTGGTCTGTTCCGCGTTGATTTCATTGTGTTGACCCTCTTGGCTCTGACTGGCCAATGCGTGATGATTTCTGGTTCTAACTTAATGACTTTGTATTTGGGTCTTGAGTTGTTAGCTTTGCCTACCTATGCATTAGTTGCTATGAAGCGTGATTCTGAAGTGGGTACGGAAGCTGCGATGAAATATTTCATCTTGGGTGCTTTAGCATCAGGTTTCTTGCTCTACGGTATGTCAATGCTATACGGCGCAACTGGCAGTTTAGATCTTGATGAGATCTTAAAAGCGGTGAGTGATGAGCGTATCAATCGTTTAGTGCTTGCTTTTGCGGTGGTATTTATCGTGTCTGGTTTGGCATTTAAATTAGGTGCTGCACCATTCCACATGTGGGTGCCTGACGTGTACCAAGGCGCACCAACTGCTATCACATTGATGATTGCTGGCGCTCCTAAAGTGGCTGCCTTTGGCTTGTTGTTCCGTTTATTGGTGGGTGGTTTATTACCATTAACTGCTGATTGGCAGCCAATGATCATGATCTTAGCGGTGCTATCGTTAGTTGTGGGTAATTTGACAGCTATCATGCAAACCAATTTGAAACGTATGTTGGCTTACTCAACCATCTCACATATGGGTTTCATGATGCTGGGCATGTTATCGATTTTTGATCAGCATGCATATAGTGCAGCATTGTTTTATGCGGTGACTTATGTATTAACAACTTTGGGTTCCTTTGGCTTGTTGATGATTCTGTCTCGTCAAGGTTATGAGTGTGAGACATTGGATGATCTAAAAGGTCTTAATCGTCGTAACCCATGGATGGCTTTCATGGGCTTGATCTTGATGTTCTCATTGGCGGGCATCCCTCCAACAGTGGGTTTTGCTGCAAAACTTTCAATTCTTGAGACTTTGGTAGATGCTGGTCACTTGTATATCGCAATTATTGCGGTGATGACTTCGTTGATTGGTGCTTTCTACTACTTGCGTGTTGTGAAGTGCATGTACTTTGATGAACCAACGCAAACTGCTGCTATTGAAGGTGGTGCAATTGCTAAAACTACTTTCACATTAAATGGTTTGTTTGTGTTGGTATGCGGCATTTACCCTGCAACACTAATGGCACTTTGTTTAACTGCCATGTCTAAAACATTGCTCAGTTAACTATGTCTCCATCAGGCTTAAGCCTAGAATCTTGGTTATTCATATTGGTCGCGCTAGTCGCGGCCAATTTGGCTTTTGCGTCATCTAAATTTTTATTCATCAAACCACTTGAGCAAAAACACGTTGGCTGGTGTTTGTTAGAAATGCTCATTTGGTATGCCGTGGTTGGTTTACTTGGTTATAGCTTGGAAAGCATGATGGGTAATGTCTTTCCAAAGCGTTGGGAATTCTTTGCTGTAACTGTTTGCCTGTTCCTTGTGGCGGCATTCCCAGGCTTTACGTGGCGCTTTTTGGTCAAGCATCGCAACGATGCGCATCAATGACCGTTTTGCTTGTGACTAAGTTAGAAAAAAATCTATCAGATTTGCCGGTCACAGATGATCACTTGCGTGAGCATCCGATTTCTTCTGAGGATGTTTATCAAGGTAAATTCTTGAAATTAAAAAAAGATATTGTTAAATTGCCTGATGGCAATGAAACATTTCGTGAGTATTTGATTCATCCAGGTGCTGTAGCGATTATGCCGATATTGGATGATGGCAGAATCCTATTAGAAAGGCAGTTCAGGTATCCAGTAGACTCTGCGATGCTTGAGATTCCGGCGGGTAAATTAGAGGTGGGTGAGAACCCGCTATTGTGTGCGCAAAGAGAATTGCTAGAAGAAACCGGTTATACAGCTACAACCTGGGAATTCTTAGGGCGGATACACCCAGTGATTTCATACTCTACTGAGTTTATTGATATTTATTTGGCGAAAGGCCTATCTGCTGGCGAGAGATCTTTGGATGAGGGTGAGTTCTTAGATGTGTTTGCGGCAACCCTAGATGAAATGCATCAATGGATTGCAGAAGGAAAAATCACAGACGTCAAAACGATTATTTCTGTGTATCACCTAGAGCAAAAGCTAAAGAATAGCTAAACAAAAACAAAGCTAAATCAGTAATTAATTTACTGCATTATTTGGATTTAGCAATAAAGCTTGCTTTATCAATCGTAGTCATCCAAACGATGCCATCCCCAATTTGACCTGTTTGGCACACATAAATAATTACATCCATGAGTTGGTCTGCGACCTCATCGGGGCAGACAATTTCAATTCTGGTCTTTTGCGTGTAGTCAGTTAATTCATCTTTGATGCTACTTTTATTGACCTTATTGGGCGCGCTACAACCCTCAGCTTTAGAAATAGTCATACCAGGAAAGCCTGGGGTTTCCATGAGCTTATTACGCAGTAATGGTAATTTATTGGGGCGAATGATGGCTTTGATTTCTTTCATGCTTCAATTTCCTTTTCTTCGAACCAGCCATAAAGAACTGGCAAGACTAGTAATGTGAGTGAGGTTGATGTGATCAGACCAAAAATGACTACAACAGCTAATGGTCTGGTGACCTCTGAACCTGGACCGCTAGAAATTAGCATTGGTACAAGAGCTAACATGGCCACGCAAGCTGTCATCATCACAGGTCTGAAGCGGTGAGTGCAACCTTCAATCAAGGCTTCTTTCAAGCCCATGCCATCTTCTCTGAGTTGTTTAATGAATGACACTAGTACCACGCCATTCAGTACTGCTATACCCCACAGGTTGATAAACCCTACAGCAGCAGGAACGGATAAATATTCACCAGAAATCAGAAGACCAAACACTCCGCCAATCGAGGCAAATGGCAGAACTAGAATGATTAAACCGGCTAATCTGATTGATTTGAATAGCATGAATAGCAAGAAGAAAATTGCCAGAATCGTCAGAGGAATAATAATCATTAAGCGTGACATGGCGCGTTGCATGTTTTCAAATTGACCACCCCAATCCAAAGTGTAGCCACTGGGCAAGGGAACTTCTTTGGCGATTTTTTCTTGTGCTTCTTTAACAAAACCACCTAGGTCTCGGCCGTTGACATTCACGCCGATCACTAGGCGACGCTTGCCTGACTCTCTGGAGATTTGAGATGGGCCATCAATAATGCTGATTTTGGCTAGGTCTCTCATGAGAACCAATGCGCCATTGGGGGATCGCAATGTGATGTTCTCAATAGCACTCACGTTTTCGCGATAAGGGGCAGGGTAGCGTAATACCAAGGGGAATCTTCTTTCCCCTTCAAATACCATGCTTGCTTCTTTTCCTCCAATGGCTGTTTCAATCACGTCATTAACGTCGGAAACGTTGATGCCATGTCTTGCAATGGCGTCTCGGTCAATTTTGATGTTTAAATAGTTTTGACCTGAGACTTGCTCAACGCGTAAGTCTGTACCTCCTTGTGTGTTGGCAAGGATCAAGCCGATTTGCGCGCCTAATTTCTTTAATTGCTCTAGGTCATCACCAAAAATCTTAACGGCTACTTGTGACCTAACGCCTGAGACCATTTCATCTACTCGTGCTGCAATTGGCTGAGAGATGGCTAACTCGATACCTGGCAGAGTCTTAAGTTTTTCGCGAATCTGATTAGCGATTTCCTCTTGTGAAAGTTTTCTGTCTCCTTGTGGTTTGAGTGACACAATCGGATCAGATTCATTGGGCTGTCCTGGGTCTGCGGGAGATTCTCCGCGACCAAGTCGTGAGACAGCTTTTTCAACCCCTTGAATAGTCATGATTCTTTTTAAAGCTTCGAACTCAAGCTTGATTGACTCATCTAAAGAAATATTGGGAGCTCTCACAATCACAGGGGTGATAGAACCTTCTTGCATCACCGGAATGAAAGATTTACCAAGTAATACGAACCCCACCAAACTCACGGCTAAACCGATGAGTGCTCGCTTGACCACCAGTTTGGGGTTTTGTAGGCACCAATCAAGCCACTGCATATATGGCTTTTTGAGTTTTGCCACTAGCTTGGTGTCATGCTCTGCACCACCTTGCAGGATGTATGAGCACATCACTGGCGAGAGTGTGAATGACAAAATTAAAGAAATGGTCAGTGCTATGGCAATGGTGAGTGCTAAAGGCGCGAACATTTTTCCTTCCATACCCTCTAAACCTAAGAGTGGCATGAATACCAAAATAATGATGCCTACGCCAAACAGTACTGGGGTGCCAACTTCAGTGGCGGCTTCTAGCACAATACGATTCTTTGATTCACCTTGTTTGAGTCGCTCACCCAGTTTGGCAAAGGTATTCTCAACCACGACGACCGAACCATCGACCATGATGCCAATGGCAATGGCTAGACCACCTAAAGACATCAAATTGGCAGAAATTCCATAGTGGTTCATGGTTAAGAAGGTGATCAAGGGCGTGAGCACTAGTGTGGCCACCACAATCAATGACGATCGAACATCTCCTAAAAATACAAAAAGTACGATCACAACCAAAATGATGCCTTCAATCAACACTTTGGCAACGTTGAACATCGCTGCATTGACTAAATCAGTTCTGTCATAGAACGGAACAATTTGCATGCCCTCTGGCAAGAGTTTTCGTTCATTAATTTCTTTAACTTTTGCCTTGACGCGATTAACAACCTCTCTGGCATTGGCGCCACGATTCATTTGCACAATGCCAGCAACTGCTTCTGTGGTGCCATTCTTGATGATGGCACCTTGTCGTATTTCTGTGCCGATGGTGACTTCAGCCACATTTTTTACGTAGACAGGTGTGCCACGAACTTCTTTGAGAATAATCTGGCCAATATCGTCTGGTTTCTCAATTAAACCAATACCGCGTATGAGATATCTTTCTGCATAAACAGGTAGCTGTCCGCCACCTGAGTTGGCGTTGTTTCTGGCCAATGCACTGTACACATCTTCTAAGTTAATTTGATAGTGTCTTAGTCGATCAGGATTGACTAAGACATGGTACTGCTTGGCATAACCACCTTGAGTATTGATTTCTGCCACGCCAGGAATTGACCTGAGCATGGGGCGAACTACCCAGTCTTGGATTAGGCGACGTTCAACCAATTCATCAACAGGTATTTCTCGATTCGCATCACTTGGGTGTTCGATGGTGTATTGATAGATTTCACCTAAACCTGTTGATGGGGGCGCCATCACAGGAGAGACGCCTAATGGCATCTTGGGCATGACTTCTAGTAAGCGCTCCATCACCAACTGTCTTGCAAAATAGATATCTGTTTTTTCAGTAAAAACCAAAGTAACAATAGATATGCCATTTCTGTTTAGTGAACGCATTTCTACTAGGCCAGGTAGACCTGTCATGCCAATTTCAATTGGCACAGTCACAAAGCGTTCTACTTCTTCTGGAGATTTTCCTGGAGCTTCGGTTGCTACCTGAACTTGTACGTTAGTGACATCTGGGAAAGCATCAACAGATAGCTTTTTTACAGCCATTAACCCCACAAACAACATCACAGTTGCAATAACTGCAACCAAGATACGTTGTTGAAGTGCTAGGCGGACAATTTTTTCAATCATATTAACCGCCGCTCAACTGTCTTTTGCGTTCGGTATTGAGGTGGTAGGCGCCTTTGATCACAATCACTTGCCCTGGTTCAATTCCAGAATAGATAGGGCGTTGACCTTTTCCTTCCGGGCCCGCTTTCACGTGAACCATTTTGAATGTTTCATTGTTGATTTTTATAAACACATGGTCTGTGTTGTCGTCACGCACAATCGCCTCGGATGGAACTGTCAAAATATCTACAGGCTCGCTTTCAACCAACATGGTAGCCAACATGCCTGGCTTTAATTGGCGATTGGTATTGTCAATTTCAGCGCGAACTACAACAGTTCTGGTTTCTGGATTGACGATGGAGCTCACATAAGAAACTTCAGACTCGATTTTCTTATTGTTTAATGCGCTCACCTGAATCTCAGACTTTTGCCCTTTTTTAATTAGTGGTGCATTTGTCTCAGGGACTTGTGCGATAGCCCACAAAACGTCTAAGTTGGCAATTGTGTAAAGAGCATCAGATGGTTGAACCACTTGCCCTTTATTGATTTTTCTTTCAACGACTTCGCCAGGTATGGTTGCTGTGACGTTATTGATTGATTCAATCACGCCAGTTTTTGCTAAGCGGTTAATACTGGCTTTATTCATGCCTTGCACAATCAATTGATCTTGAGAAGCTCTCAATTCAGCCTTGGCATTGCTTGCCTCAGACTCTCTGCGTTGCATTTCTGCAAGTGCAATGACATCCTCTTTATATAAGATGCGAGCACGTTCTGCTGCGCGCTCAGCGAGATCGCTGGCATTTCTAGCTTTTAAGTAGGCTAATTGCGATTGTGTTAGCTCTGTAGAAGTAATTTGTGCCAGTATGTCGCCTTG
>JALQYK010000037.1 GCA_023254115.1 Polynucleobacter sp. | reverse complement strand
ATGAATTTCTTCACAGTTTCAGGTGTTGCAGCAACGCGCGTTTCATTCGCCCGCGTTTCTAAGGGCACGCCAATGCGCATGGGTTTCTCCCTGTTGTTATATAAAAGTTTAAGATTACCCTAAATTAGGGATATTTCTAAGCGGATAAAACCCGAATTTTAGAGTTTTTTTACCTAATTTAGCTGTTTTAGCTAGCTATAATTTGCAACTTCGATCTCAATTTTTATGACTTTCCCTGCTTTTGACACTAGTTTTTTAGATGCCGCACCCGTATTGCCTCCGGCAACGGTAGTGATTGGTATGTCTGGCGGTGTCGACTCTTCTGTCGCAGCTTGGATTTTGAAACAGCAGGGTTATAAAGTCATCGGTTTATTCATGAAAAATTGGGAAGACGATGACAACAGCGAATATTGTTCCTCGCGACAAGATTGGTTGGATGTTGTCTCGGTAGCAGATTTAATTGGTATTGATGTGGAAGCCGTTAATTTTGCTTCTGAATATAAAGATCGAGTCTTCGCAGAATTTTTAAGAGAATATTCAGCAGGCAGAACGCCAAACCCAGATGTTTTATGTAATGCTGAAATTAAATTCAAAGCATTTTTAGATCATGCAATGAGTTTGGGTGCCGAGGCGATTGCTACTGGTCACTATGCTAAAACTGCCAGAGTTGGCAATGAAGTACATTTGCTAAAAGCAATTGATGAGACTAAAGATCAAAGCTATTTTTTGTATCGCTTAAATCAGCAGCAGTTAAAGCATGTCATTTTTCCTTTGGGCGGCATTAGGAAAACAGTGATTCGCGAGATTGCTCAAAAAATTGGTTTGCCTAATGCTGCCAAGAAAGATTCAACAGGTATTTGTTTTATTGGTGAGAGACCATTTAGAGAGTTTTTAAATCGTTACTTACCGAATAAGCCTGGTCCGATTAAAACTGAAGATGGCAAAACAGTTGGCGAGCATGTTGGCTTGGCGTTTTATACCTTGGGGCAGCGCAAAGGTATTGGTATGGGTGGCAGTAAGGATGGTACGGGCGACCCTTGGTTTGTTGCTAAGAAAGATATTCAGAGTAACACCTTGTATATCGTTCAAGGGCACGAACATCCTTGGTTATTAAACCCATTGCTAAGTGCATCACAAATTAGTTGGACGTCTGATGTTGCACCTTCTTTAGGATCTTACTCAGCCAAAACTAGATACAGACAAGTTGATGCTCCATGCCAACTAACAACTTTGACTGAAGATTTATTCACGCTTAACTTTGATGAAGCTCAGTGGGCTGTAACGCCAGGGCAGTCAGCTGTTATTTATAGCGGTGACCGTTGCCTAGGCGGCGGAATAATTACTAATTAACAGCTACTATTTTTACTGAGGCGGATTTGTCTGTATGAAAGACGGGCGCTTCATAAGCTTTTGATAAAGCTTATCTAGATTAGGGTAGCTAGCTTGCCATTTGATATTTGGAAAGCGAAATAACAAATATCCTAAAGCACAGCCGGCTGCGATATCAGCTAAGCTCATTTGATTACCAAAGCACCACTCATGATCATTTAAACCATCGGACATGGCTTTTAAGCCATTGTTGATTTTATCGAGTTGGCGATCAATCCATGGTTGACTCGCTTGATTACCTGGATGCCAGGTTGGCTCTAGCCTTACAAGTATGGCCGCATCAACAATGCCATCAGCCAGTGCCTCCCAGGTTTTGACTGCTGCCCTGTCTTTGCCTGTTGGTGGAATTAATTTATTAACGGGGCTTAGCGTATCAGCGTATTCAACAATCACGCGTGAATCAAACATGGCTCCGCCATCATCCATGACTAGGCACGGCACCTTGCCTAGGGGGTTTGATGAAGTGATTTCTGATGTTTTTGACCAAACATCTTCGACAACTAAGGGCACTTCAATCTTTTTTTCAGTAAAGACAATCAAAGTCTTTCTGACGTATGGGCTAGTGAGGGATCCAATTAATTTCATGTCATTAGTATAGCTATTTAGGGAAGTTCGTCTAGAACGACTAAAATCATGTTTTAAGCGATTTTTTTAGGATTTAGCTGTGACTACTCAATTATCAACATTAAGTGCCTTATCCCCATTAGACGGTCGTTATGCAGGTAAAACTGATGGTTTGCGCCCATGGTTATCTGAAGCGGCGTTTATGCGCCAGCGTGTTCAAGTTGAGGTTCATTGGTTAATTGCTTTATCCCAAGCAAAGTTACCTGATTTTCCTAGTTTTAGTGCTGCCGCTGAAGCGGTTTTATTAAAGCTTGTGACCGATTTTTCTGATGCTGATGCACAAAGAATTAAAGCCATTGAGGCTGTCACAAATCATGACGTTAAAGCAGTTGAGTATTGGATGAAAGAAAAGGTTGCTGGTCACGCTGAGTTAGAAAAGGCGAGTGAGTTCATTCATTTTGCGTGCACTTCAGAGGACATCAACAATACTTCACATGGCTTAATGCTCAAAGGCGCTCGAGAAGAAGTAATCTTGCCTAAGTTAAAAGAAGTTTTAGCTTCTTTAACTAATTTAGCTGTTTTAAATGCTGATATTCCTATGCTATCTAGAACGCATGGTCAGCCAGCATCACCTACGACTTTAGGTAAAGAAATGGCTAACGTAGCGATGCGTTTAGAACGCGCTGTACGCAATATTGAGAATGTACCTTTGTTAGGAAAAATGAATGGCGCTGTAGGTAACTACAACGCGCATTTGTCGGCTTACCCAGATGTTGATTGGGAGAGTTTTTCTAAAGAGGTGGTTGAGAAGCGCCTAGGGCTTCAATTTAACCCATATACGATTCAAATTGAACCGCATGATTACATGGCTGAGTTGTTTGATGCAGTTGCCAGAGCCAATACGATCTTGCTTGATTTGAATAGAGATATTTGGGGTTACATTTCTGTTGGTTATTTCAAACAAAAAACCAAAGCTGGTGAGATTGGCTCATCAACAATGCCGCATAAAGTAAACCCAATTGACTTTGAGAACTCAGAGGGTAATTTAGGTATTGCCAATGCTTTGTTAAAGCATTTGTCAGAGAAGTTGCCGGTATCTCGTTGGCAGCGCGATTTAACCGATTCAACAGTTTTACGTAATCTAGGTACTGCTCTGGGACATAGCTTATTGGCTTATGACAGTGTTTTGAGAGGTTTGGGTAAATTGGAAACCAATCCAACTCGTTTGGCTGAAGACTTGGATAACTGCTGGGAAGTTTTGGCTGAACCAGTTCAAACCGTGATGCGTCGTTATGGTGTTCCTAACCCTTACGAGCAATTAAAAGAATTAACACGTGGTAAGGGAATTACACCTGAGGGTCTTAAGACGTTCATCCAAGGTCTTGCAATACCTGATGACGCAAAACAGTCTCTATTAAACATGACCCCTGCTTCATACATTGGTAAAGCTGTTGAGCTTGCTAAGCGTTTGAAAAAATAATGACTGATCAGACTAGAGTCACGATGAGCATCTCGATTCGTTTGCTATTGTGGCTCTATGAATGTCTTTGGTATTTAGCATTACCGGTGGCATTAATTAGGTTGTATTGGAAGGGTAGAAGATTACCTGGTTATCGTCAGCATGTGGCAGAGCGATTTGGGTTTTACAGTTGTAAAAAAACTTCTAACCTTATTTGGGTTCATGCTGTTTCTGTTGGGGAAACCAGAGCTGCGGCACCACTTGTCGAGGCATTAATTGCTAGTGGTAAAACAATTTTGTTGACTCACATGACACCTACTGGACGAGCGACGGGGCAGCAAATATTTGAACAACATTTGAAATCTGGTTGTTTGCAACAAGTGTATTTGCCCTACGATGTCTCATGGGCAGTGAATGCCTTTTATCGATATTTTTCTCCTAAGATTGGCTTAATCATGGAAACAGAGGTTTGGCCAACGCTTGTTCTATCTGCCAAACGTCATAAGGTGCCCACATTACTAGTGAATGCTAGGTTATCTAATAGAAGTGCTAAGAGAGCAGCTAGCTTTGGTGTGATTGCTACATACATTTATCAATCTTTTACAAAAATATTGGCTCAAACCAGTTTGGATGCTAAGCGCTATCAATCACTTCATTTAAATAACGTATTAGTAACTGGTAACTTGAAGTTTGATGTTGCGGCTAATTCTTCTCAGGTTAATGAGGCATTACGTTTGAGAAAAGAATTAAATGTAGGTATGCAGATAGTTTGTGCCGCTAGTACACGTGAGGGTGAGGAGGAGTTAATTGTTGCGGCTTGGCAAAAACTCAAACAAGATCACTCCGATTTAAAAAATATTTGCTTATTGATTGTTCCAAGACATCCTCAACGATTCGATGATGTGTATGCATCATTAACCAAGAGTTTTCCTCAGGTGGCACGAAGGTCTTTGCTGGGAACTAACACAGATTTGGCTGCAGCAATTAATCAACAAGGTATTTTGCTTGGTGATTCAATGGGTGAGATGAGTTTTTACTACGCCCTATCTGATTTCGTGGTGATGGGTGGTAGTTTGCAACCGTTGGGTGGCCAAAATTTTATTGAGGCATGCGCACTGGGTAGACCAATTATTTTGGGGCAGCATACATTCAATTTCCAACAAGCTAGTATTGATGTGATTGATGCGGAGGCTGGGTTGAGGGTTGATGGTGTTGATGGCTTGAGTCAAGCAATCGGATTACTTTTTCTAAATCATGAGCTCAAAGAAGCCATGAGCACCAATGCTCTGGATTTTGCTAATCAACACACCGGAGCTACTCAAAAAATATTAGGTGTTGTTCAAGCAAGTTACTAATCAAGTACCCCTAATGCTTAAGGGGTTAAATCTAGTCTAGTACAAATCTAAAAATATTCCGATAGAATTTCTTCAAACCATTGGGGAGTAGCCAGCTCACATATGTGAGTCTTGTATATCGTCAATACGACATGAATATGTCCGGTATATGAGGGGAATGGGTTCTTGGCGAGACCAACTTTTAAGAGGGTGTTCCCGTGGATTTTTTATCTCTAAATGCAGTCTGGGCAGTTCTTGCCATTATTTTGATTGATCTTGTATTGGCTGGCGACAATGCCCTTGTTATTGGCATGGCTGCAAATCGTTTGCCACCTGATTTACGTAAAAAAGCAATTTTTTGGGGTACTTTTGGTGCCATAGCAATTCGTTTTGTTTCTGTAGCAATCATCACATATTTAATGATGATTCCAGGGCTTAGATTGGTGGGTGGCATAGCCTTAGTTTGGATCGGCTGGAAACTGGCATTCCAAGAAAGTCATGAAGACGTTAAAGCAGCAGATACATTCTGGTCCGCAATTAGCACGATAGTGATCGCAGATGCAGTGATGGGCATTGATAATGCATTGGGCATTGCAGCGGCTGCTAATGGCAATTGGTGGTTCATCATCATGGGTCTATTGATTAGCATCCCAGTGGTAATTTTTGGTTCTAGTATGGTTACAAAAATACTAGATCGTTGGCCTAATGCCGTATTTGTTGGCAGCTTTGTTCTATTTGCTGTGGCAGTGCAAATGGTAATTAAAGAGCCATTGTTTGTATCTACCTTGAGTTCAGTAGATGCATGGGTGTTGAAATTGTTGCCTTGGGTATTTGCAATTGTTGCTACAGCCATTCAATTTAATCTATCAAAGAAAGCTACTAAAGGTATGGCAACAGCTATTCAATAATCTAGTTACATTAAAAAATAAAAAAGCGGGCATTGCCCGCTTTTTTAATACCTTAATGTTTGCTATTTAAACTTGAGCGCCAAAGTTTGGATCATCACTATTGCTAGCGTTAGGATTTGTTTTTGTTTCTGGGGTTAACAAATCCTCACGTCTAATTCCAAACCACATGGCTAGAGCAGCAGCCACGAAAACAGATGAGTAGATACCAAACAAAATACCAATTGTTAGGGCTAATGCAAAGTAGTAAAGAGTGGGGCCGCCAAATAAAAGCATCGCTAAGACCATCATTTGTGTGCTGCCATGAGTAATGATTGTGCGGCTAGTGGTGCTGGTGATGGCATTATCAATAATTGCAGAAACTTCCATCTTTCTGTATTTGCGGAAGTTTTCTCTAATACGGTCAAAAATAACCACTGATTCGTTAACTGAATAACCTAAAACTGCTAGAACAGCTGCTAAAACAGATAGTGAGAATTCCCATTGAAAGAGCGCAAAGAATCCCAGAATGATTACTACGTCATGTAAGTTAGCCAAGATGCCGGCAAGAGCGAATTTCCACTCAAAGCGAATAGATAAATAAATAACGATACCTAGGACAACAAATAGAAGTGCTAGTAAGCCATCTGTTGCCAATTCTTTACCAACTTGCGGCCCAACAAATTCAACACGCTTTAATTTAACGTCATCTTGAGAGGCTTTTAAAGTTGTTAATACTTGATCACTTTGTTGTGCTGATGAAATAACTTGGCCATCAGCCCCCTTTTGTAGCGGTAAACGGATTAAAACGTCTTTAGAGCTACCAAAGTTTTGAACTTGAACATCTTGATAGCCCAACTTGGTTAAATCGTCTCTAATTGAATTTAATGGAGCAGCTTGTGTATAGCTAACCTCCATCACAGTGCCGCCTGTGAATTCGACTGATAGATGTAAGCCTTTGGTGCTCAAAAAGAAGATTGCGGCAACAAATGTCAACGCTGATATGACATTTAGCACCAATGCATGGCGCATAAAGGGAATGTCACGACGGATACGGAAAAATTCCATGGCTAATATTCCTTTTATTCAGTTGGGCGCCAAACTTGGCCAATAGATAGTTTTTCAAGTTTCTTTTTACGGCCATACCAAAGATTGGCAAGACCTCTAGCAAAGAAAACTGCTGAGAACATGGAAGTCAAAATACCTAAGCTATGAACAACAGCAAAGCCTCTGACTGGGCCTGAGCCAAATGCAAGCAACGCAACACCGGCAATTAGTGTGGTGATGTTTGAGTCAAGAATGGTTCCCCATGCTTTTTCAAAGCCTGTGGCAATCGCTGCTTGTGGACTAGCACCTGAGCGTAGTTCTTCACGTATACGTTCATTAATTAGAACGTTCGAGTCAATTGCCATACCTAAGGCTAGAGCCATAGCTGCAATACCGGGCAAAGTTAAGGTGGCTTGCAGCATGGAGAGGATAGCAACCAATAAAAATAAATTCACTGCCAAAGCAATAACTGAGAATGCGCCAAATAGTAGGTAATAGGCAATCATGAAGATTGCAATGGCGCAAAATCCATAAATAACTGAATTGAAACCTTTGGCGATATTGTCAGCGCCCAAACTTGGACCAATTGTTCTTTCTTCGATGATTTCCATCGGTGCTGCAAGTGAGCCTGCGCGTAGTAATAAAGCTAAGTCATTCGCGCTCTCAGTGCTTGGTTGACCAGTAATTTGGAATTTTGATCCAAATTCGCTTTGAATAGTCGCAACTGTCAAAACTTCCCCGCGACCTTTTTCAAACAAGATCATACCCATTGGTTTACCGATGTTTTCACGCGTAACTTCTTGCATTACGCGGCCACCAGCAGAGTCTAAGGTGATGTTCACAGATGGACGTTGATTGTTATCAAAGCCTGCAGACGCACTAGTAATTCTGTCACCACTAAATATCACTGATTTTTTAAAAACAACTTGGCGACCATCGCCAGTTTTAAAAACATCCGATCCTGGAGGGGGTAGTTCGCCAGACAGAAGGTATGTCTTAACTGGATCAGCCAAGCGAGACTCTAGAGTTGCGGTTCTGCCGATAATGTCTTTTGCCCTAGCTGTATCCTGCACACCAGGTAGTTGAACGATGATGCGATCTTGACCTTGTTGCTGAATAACGGGTTCTGCAACCCCTAATTCGTTGACGCGATTGTGTAGAGTCGTGATGTTCTGCTTAACTGCATTTTCTTGAACTTCTTTAATGGCAGAAGCTTTAAATTCGCCAACTAATTTAAAACCATCCGCTGATTTTTGTGAGTTGAACTCTAAGTCAGGAATGTTTTTATTAAGCAATAGTCTTGCTGCTAAAGCTTCATCTTCTTTAGCAAACTTAATGATGATTGAATCATTTTGACGTTCTACGCCAGAGTGACGAATTGATTTTTCACGTAGCTGTGATCTTGCATCGGCGCTTAGGCTTTCAATTTTCTTTTGTAGTGCGCCACGCATATCAACTTGAAGTAAGAAGTGGACTCCACCTCTTAGGTCTAAGCCTAGATACATCGGCATAGCACCCATAGAGCCTAACCACGCTGGCGTGTTAGAAATCAAATTCAAAGCAATGACATAACTTGGGTCATTACTATCTGGGTTGAGTGCTTTTTGTAAAGTGTCTTTTACTTTTAATTGGTTGTCGGTGCTATCTAAACGGATCTTGATAGTGCCGTTAGCGCCAATTCTTTCAAATTGAATACCTTTAGGCTGGATTTGTGCATTACTCAAAATTTGAGTAATGCGTTCTTGTGTACTCAAGTCAATTTTGACAGTCACTTTACCCGCTGAAACTTGTACAGCTGGCGCCTCCCCAAAGAAATTAGGAAGGGTATAAATGGCTCCAATTAAAAGAGCCACAGCAATTACTAGGTATTTCCACAGCGGGTAACGATTCATGCCAAATCTTTCTTAGATAGCTTTGATAGTGCCTTTAGGCAAAACAGCCGTTACTGCGCTTTTTTGCATTTTTACTTCTGTACCTGGGAGTAGTTCAACTGTTACATATGGGTCTTTAAGATTTGTTACTTTGCCCATTAGGCCGCCAACAGTCACAACTTCATCGCCAACAGCCAATGCCTCTAGCATGTTTTTGAGTTCTTTTTGGCGCTTCATTTGCGGACGAATCATGACAAAATACAACACCGCAAACATCAAAATTAATGGCAAAAAGCCCATAATGCCGCCACTTTCCGCTCCAGCGGCTTGCGCATATGCGTTGCTAATAAACATGTTATTTCCTCCAATTAGAAACTAGGATTTTACCCTGTAGTTTCAAGCACGCCTATGGCGCGATTTTGGTGGAATTCCTTAATAAATTCAGGGAATTGGTCCTGATCCAGGGCCTCGCGTATTTCGGACATTAGATTCAGGTAGTAGTGGATGTTATGAATCGTATTTAATTGCGACCCTAAAATCTCGTTAGCTTTTTGTAAATGATGTAAATATGACCTAGAGAAGTTGCGGCATGTGTAGCAGCTACAAGTTGGATCTAATGGTCTGATATCTGTTTTAAATGATGCATTTCTTAGTTTTAAGTCACCAAAACGCGTAAATAGCCAACCATTTCTGGCGTTGCGTGTTGGCATGACACAGTCAAACATATCAATACCTTGACTAACTCCTAGTACCAAGTCCTCTGGTGTGCCTACACCCATAAGATAGTGAGGCTTATGTTCAGGAAGTTTGGGCCCAATATGACTTAGGATTCTTTCAAATTCTGGCTTTGGCTCTCCGACTGATAGACCGCCAATGGCAATACCGTCGAAATCTTGTTGTGAAACGCCATCTAGTGACACATCTCTTAGATGCTCAAACATCCCACCTTGAACAATTCCAAATAGAGCATTACCAGTATCGAGATCTCTAAAACGCTTGATTGATCTTTCTCCCCAGCGAAGTGACAGCTCTAGTGAGTTTTTAACGGTTTTTTCATCGGTTGGAATGCCGTTTGTTTCGTAGGGTGTGCACTCATCAAACTGCATAGCAATATCACTATTGAGCTCCGCCTGAATTTCCATGGAGATTTCAGGAGACATGAATAACTTATCGCCGTTAACTGGTGAGGCAAATGCCACACCTTCTTCTGTGATTTTTCTGAGCGCACCTAAGCTAAATACTTGAAATCCACCAGAGTCAGTGAGAATTGGCTTTTTCCATCCCATAAAGTCATGTAAACCATGGTGTTGATTAATGACTTCAAGACCAGGTCTAAGCCATAGGTGAAAGGTGTTTCCTAGAATGATCTGAGCTTGGGCTTCTTCCAAATCTCTGGGCGTCATTCCTTTGACTGTGCCGTACGTTCCTACTGGCATAAATATGGGTGTCTGCACTTTGCCATGCGGCAAACTCACTTCACCTCTTCGGGCATTTGTACGACTATCTTTTTTGATGAGTTTGAAATTGAGTGGTTTCATTGACGAGTTAAAAACATGGCATCGCCATAGCTAAAGAAGCGATATTGTTGTGAAATGGCATGATCATAAGCTTTTCTGATGGGTTCAACCCCAGCAAAAGCGCTCACAAGCATTAATAACGTAGAGCAGGGTAAATGAAAGTTGGTGATTAGCTTATCAATTACTTTAAATTTATAACCTGGCGTAATAAATAATCTGGTCTCACCCTCTGTGATCCCGAGTTCCGCGCTCGATTCTAGTGCTCTGAGACTGGTGGTGCCCACAGCAATGATGCTGCCGCCTAGGCGCTTAGCATTATCAATCGCGGCTTGAGTTTCTCTGGGGATTGAGAACCACTCACTATGCATTTTGTGCTCGGATAAATCCTCTGTGCGAACAGGCGTAAATGTGCCTGCACCCACATGCAGTGTAATTGTTGCGTATTGAGTTCCTTGGGCTTTGATTTTTTCTAGTAAGCGCTCATCAAAGTGAAGGCCTGCTGTGGGCGCTGCTACCGCACCAGGGTTTTTTGCCACAACTGTTTGGTATCTCTGTTGGTCATCATCATCTGCTTGGTGGGTGATGTAAGGAGGTAATGGTAATTGACCGTATTTCTCAAGAAGAGGAATGCAGGCAGATGAAAATTCCACTTCATAAAAAGGGCTGTTGAGATCTTGTCGACCGATGACTTCAATTGAAAAACCGTTACCTACACTACCGATCAATATCTGATTACCTGGTTTAGGAGATTTTGATGCTCTGATTTGAACAATTGCTTTCTTTGTGTCGATAATTCTTTCTAAGAGAACCTCAACAGCTCCACCACTTTCTTTTTTACCAAAAAGTCGAGCCGGAATTACTTTGGTATCGTTAAAAATGAGTAAATCATTCGGTTTAAGAAGTTCAAGAAGGTCGGTAAACTGTTTATCTTCTATGATTGGCTCTTGATTAATATTTTGATTAAGTACTAATAACCTGCTTGAGCTTCTGTTTGGCAGGGGGTGTTGAGCGATTAACTCAGGTGGCAAGTTGTAGTTAAAGTCAGAAAGACGCATTACAGTCCCATTGGAACATTACTATTTAATTAATGACCGGTAAAACCAATTCATCCCCTCTTGATAAGCTAGGTTTGCGCTCCAGTTTGGATTGTGCGCTCCATATACCTATTCGTTATGAAGATGAAACCAAATTATCAACCATTGCCGAGGCAATTGGGTCATTTGGTGGTTTGACCTACCAAGTTCAGGGGTATGTAATTCGTCAAGAGGTGATGTTTCGTCCGCGTCGTCAGTTGCTAGTTCAAATTAGAGATGACGATGGTCAAGAGTTGTTTTTACGTTGGTTGAACTTTTACCCGAGCCAGCAAAAGCAAATGTCGATGGGGACTCACTTGCGTGTAAGGGGGGAAGTACGTGATGGATATTATGGTCCGGAGATGGTTCACCCGGTAGTTAAAGCAGTGACACCTGATGCGCCACTGCCGTCTACATTGACCCCTATTTACTCTACTGTGGCAGGAGTTAGTCAAACGGTGATTCGTAAGGCAATTGCCAAAGCCATTCAAGATCCAGACTTACAAATTAGCTTAAAAGAATTTTTGCCGAATGAGCTAATTGCGAAGACTTTTCCTGGTTTAAGTATTCCTACATTGATTTCGGCTTTACACACTTTGCATCAGCCAAGTAAATCTGATGATTTGGAGTCTATACAAAATAGAACGCATCCAGCCTGGCGTCGCGTTCAACTCGAAGAGTTATTGGCTCAACAGATATCGTTGCAGCAGGCAAGGCAAAAACGTTTAAAGAGGCAAGCAGTATCAATGAGTTCAGTACCTCTTGAGGGGGGCGTTTTGAGTCAATTTATCAAATCTTTACCATTTGATTTAACTGAAGCTCAAAAAAAAGTTTGGCAAGAAATTATTCAAGATTTGAGTCGCGCCTATCCCATGAATCGTTTGTTGCAAGGTGATGTAGGAAGTGGCAAGACTGTGATTGCTGCATTAGCAGCTCTGCATGCTATTGATCATGGGTGCCAGGCTGCCATCATGGCTCCCACAGAAATATTAGCCGAGCAACATTATCGCAAGTTGAAGCTTTGGTTAGAACCTCTAGGTGTGAAGATTGCATGGTTAACTGGATCACTTAAGGTAAAGGAAAAGAGGGAAGCTCAAGAGCAAATTGCTAGTGGTAGTGCGCACTTGGTTATTGGCACCCATGCCTTAATTCAGGAGGGTGTTGAATTTGCTAAGCTCGGGTTTGCTGTGATTGATGAGCAGCATCGTTTTGGGGTTAAGCAACGTTTGCAATTACAGCAAAAAATTGATGACGTTGAAGTTCACTGTCATCAATTAATGATGTCAGCTACGCCTATCCCTAGAACTTTGGCTATGACTTTTTATGCTGATTTAGAAGTATCGGTCATTGATGAGTTGCCGCCAGGAAGAAGGCCTATTGTGACAAAGTTGGTTAAAAATGAGAGGCGGCAGGAGGTTGTTACTGGCTTGTTAGCAGAATTGGCTAAAGGCAGGCAGGTATATTGGGTATGCCCACTCATTGAAGAATCGGACACCTTGCAACTGAAGACAGCTGTCGAAACACATGAGGCTTTGGTAAGGGCATTACCAAATGTCAAAATTGGTTTAGTGCATGGAAGGTTGAAGTCTCAAGAAAAAAATTCAGTGATGCAAAGTTTTGTTTCTGGAGATATTCAAATCTTAGTGGCTACAACAGTCATAGAAGTTGGTGTTGATGTTCCTAATGCCTCATTAATGGTCATTGAGCATGCTGAAAGATTTGGCTATGCACAATTGCATCAGTTGCGAGGTCGAGTTGGGCGTGGATCAGCTGAGTCTGTATGTATTTTGTTATATGGTCAAGAGTTATCGTTAGCTGCAAAAGAACGATTGCAAACCCTTAAAGAAACCCAAGATGGATTTTTGATTGCTGAACGAGATTTAGCCTTACGAGGTCCTGGAGAATTATTAGGTTCTAAACAGTCAGGGGATGCGATGTTGCGGTTTATTGATTTACAAAAAGAGCAGTGGCTTATAGAAAAAACACAGCAACTTTCTGTGGCTTTGTTATCGAATTACCCGGAAATTGCCGAGCAGCATCTATCAAGATGGTTAGGTAGTCGAGCTGAATATCTAAAAGCTTGATATCCTCTCAATATGACATTAACTGAACTACGTTATATCGTGGCTGTGGCTAGAGAGCGACACTTTGGTCGTGCGGCTGATGCTTGCTTTGTGTCTCAACCTACTTTATCAGTAGCAATTAAAAAGCTTGAGGAAGAGCTAAACATTCAGATCTTTGAGAGATCTGGTGCTGAGTTAGCCATTACTCCATTGGGTCAGAGCATTATTCATCAGGCTCAAAAGGTGTTGGAGGAGGCTCAGGTAATCAAGCATTTGGCTCAGCATGGTCAAGATCCTTTATCTGGGCCAGTGCGTTTGGGCAGCATTTACACGATTGCCCCTTATTTGCTACCTAAGTTAATTGCCAACAGCAGAAGCTTGTTGCCACAAATGCCTTTGTACTTGCAAGAAAACTTCACAGTCAAACTATTGGAGCTTTTGAAACAGGGCGATATAGATGCTGCAATACTTGCCGAGCCTTTCCCGCAAGGTGGACTAGAGGTGTTACCTTTATATGATGAAGGTTTCATGGTGGCCGTTCCTCAGGGTCATCCTTGGGAAAGTCTGGCGATGATTCAGCATGCTGATTTGCAGTCGCAAACAACCCTATTATTGGGCCAAGGACATTGCTTTAGAGATCAAGTGCTTGATATTTGCCCTGACATGCAAAGACATCAAAAAGAGGGTGAGTTAAGTAGCTTTGAAGGCTCATCGCTAGAGACCATTAGGCAGATGGTTGCAGGTGGGATTGGAATTACTATTTTGCCAATTACTTCGATTGTTGATCAAAATAGCCCGAATAGTTTAATTAGATATATTCCATTTGCTAACCCGATTCCAAAGCGTCGTGTTGTTTTGGCGTGGCGTAAAAGTTATGCAAGAACTGCTGCCATGCATGCATTGGCTGATGCTATTAAATCTTGTGGTTTATCGGGAGTTGAGTTCTTGTAATGGCTTCAAAGTTTTCAGACTATTTAGCGCTCATTCGTTTTGATAAACCAATCGGTACATTATTAGTTCTGTGGCCGACATTGTGGGGTTTATGGATGGCGTCTAATGGGCATCCTCAATTGGCTCATCTGCTTATTTTTTCAATGGGTTGTTTTTTAATGCGTAGTGCAGGTTGCGCCATTAATGACTATGCAGATAGAGACTTTGATAAGCATGTTTCTAGAACTAAAGATAGACCCGTTACAGCGGGTCGAGTAAGTCCTAAAGAGGCTTTACTGGTTGCTGCATTTCTGGCACTAATTTCATTTTTACTAATTCTTCCGCTCAATCTTTTTACCAAGCTTTTATCTATTCCCGCTGTTTTGATTGCAGCTATTTACCCATTTACAAAAAGATTTTTTTCAATCCCTCAAGCAATATTAGGTATCGCTTTTTCCTTCGGAATACCTATGTCATATGCAGCGGTGCAGAATAGTATTCCTGTTGATGCATGGTTGCTGGTCATTGCTAATATTGCTTGGGCTATAGCCTATGACACAGCATATGCCATGGTTGATAGAGAGGATGACTTAACCATTGGCATCAAGACGTCCGCTATTACCTTTGGTAAGCATGATGTTCTAGTAATGATGATTTGCTATGCAATCACTATGACAAGTTTTGCTTGGATTGCTCTACGACATGATTTGTCGAGTTTATTTTGGTTTTTTTGGGTTCTGGGTTTGGCGCTAATTTTTTATTACTACCAATTGGTATCAAAAAGAATTCCCGAGCAATGCTTTTTGGCGTTCAAAAGAAACAATTGGTTAGGGGCAACTTTATTTTTAGCCTTGGCTTTTTCTTAAATTACTGACGACTAAATTCGTCACCCATCTCCGCGCCGCGCTCGCTCGCAGCCTTAATGGCTTTTGCCATGATCTCTGCCCAAGATTCTTTTTCAAGTACTTGTAATGCGGCATATGTCGTGCCACCTTTAGATGTTACTTTTTCGCGCAATACTGATGGTGGTTCTGAAGATTGGGCAGCTAAACTTGCAGCACCTTGAACGGTTTGTATAGCTAGTAAACGCGCTTGAGCAGGTGTTAGTCCTTGAGCAATACCAGCGTTTTCCAAAGCCTCTAAAAAAGCAAAAACATATGCAGGGCCGCTACCTGATACAGCGGTGATGTCATCCATCTGTTTTTCGTTATCAACCCACACAACCTTGCCAACTGCCTGACAAATATTTTCAGCTAATTCTTTATCGCTCTTTGCAGTATTGGCATTTGTGTATAAACCAGTCATGCCTTGGCTAATTAATGCGGGCGTATTAGGCATAGCCCTTACTAATCTTGTATGACCTAGCCATGCTGCCATATCAGATGTTCTAATTCCTGCTGCCACACTCAAACACAGGGGTTTTATGTTGAAAGTACTGAGTACTTCAGCAAGTTCTAGTGATGCTTCTTTGAATTGTTGAGGTTTTACGGCCATCACAATTACGTCAGATGATTCGATGTGTGCTGCTAATTTTTTAACATTTTGTGCAGTAATAACTGATAGCTCAGACTCTAGACGTTGACGGGTTTGATCATAAGGGTCAGCAACAAAAATATTTTTTGCGGCAACCCCTTTATTAATTAATCCGCCTATTAGTGCGCTAGCCATATTGCCACCACCAATAAAGCTAATTTTTAGAGTTGATAAGTTCTTCATAAATAGGTTCTCTTGCCAAAAATTGCTGTCCCAACACGTACCATCGTACTACCTTCTGCTATGGCAGCTTCAATATCTGAAGACATGCCCATGGAGAGGGTATCTAATTGCATTTTAGATTGATCAAGCTCCTCGCTTGACTTCAAAATCTCAAGGAGTTGGCGTAGCTCGTGATGAGCCTGTTTTTGTTGGACTACGTCATCTGTGGGCTCTGGAATGCTCATGAGTCCTCTTAATAAAAGATTTGGTAGTCCAGATATATGCTTACAAAGCTCAATGAGATCATTGGCTTGCACACCGCTTTTGCTCGATTCGCCGCTGATGTTAACTTGTATGCACACATTTAATCGCGGTAAGTTAGATGGTCTTTGATCATTTAATCTTTGAGCAATTTTTAGGCGGTCGATGCTATGAACCCAGTCAAAATTTTCGGCAACATCGCGAGATTTATTGCTTTGTAGTGGGCCAATGAAATGCCATTTAATTTCAGCTCGTAAATCTTGAAGTGATGTAATTTTTGCCACACCCTCTTGGACATAATTTTCCCCAAAGGCACGCTGCCCACTTTGAAAGCAAGTTCTTACATCTTCCGCAGGAAATGTTTTAGAAACGGCCAAAAGCTGAATATCACCAGGTGAGCGACCACAAGCCTTGGCGGCTTGATTGATACGCTCTTTAATATTTTCTAAGTTAGCTTTTATGAAGGACATATCCCTCATTTTGCTCTATTAATGAATCAATCAGTTCAATCCAGTGTTCAACAGTTGTATTTTCATTTTGTAAATGTGTAATGCAACCAATATTTGCTGACACAATTCGATCTGCCTCATGCTCAGAAACGGCTTTTTGAAGATGATTTAATTTTTGTTCTTTAAGTTGTTTGGATAAATCGGCTTGCAAGATTGAGTAGGTTCCGGCTGAGCCACAACATAAATGACTATCTTGGCACGTATTTGTGGCAATACCCAATTGCCCAAGCATAGTTTCTAGCTGACCTTTGATTTTTTGACCATGTTGCAAAGTGCAAGGAGGGTGATAGACCACACCTTTCTTAGACTTGTCACCAATTAGCTGTTTTAAGGACTGTGTGTGACTTGGCAGTATCTCAATCAGATCTTTGCAAAGATCTGATATCACTTTGGCTTTTTCTGCATAGTGAGGATCGTCGCGCAATATATGGCCGTATTCTTTAACCGTGACACCGCAACCGGATGCATTCATGATTAGTGCTTCAACTTTATGGCCATTGCATTCAGGTGCTTCACCCGTAACATATGGCCACCAAGCATCAATATTCCTACGCATATCTGCCAAGCCAGCTTCTTGCTCATTGAGATGATATTTTAGTGCGCCACAACATCCTGCTTTGGCTGCAACTAGAACATCAATACCTAATTGACTCATCACTCGAATGGTGGCGCTGTTGATATTGGGTAGCATGCCGGGTTGAACGCAGCCCTCTAACATTAACATTTTGGTGTGGTGAAGATTATTAGGAGGGCGTACACCTGGTTTTTTGCCACGTGGTATTTTTTGTTGAATGACCTTTGGTAGCAGTGGCCTAACAATTCTGCCAAGTTGCATCGCACTCTCAAAGAGAATTTTATTGGTTAGACCAAAAGCTAATGCTTTGCGTAAAAGGCGCTCAACGAGAGGTCTTGGACTAGTTTGTTCTTCTGCCCATTTGCGACCAATATCAACTAAGTGTCCGTAATCGACGCCACTTGGACATGTGCTTTCGCAGTTTCGACAGGTTAGACAACGATCTAAGTGCTCGCGCGTTTTTTCAGTTGCGGGTCTGCCTTCAGCAATTTGTTTGATTAGGTAGATCCGGCCTCGTGGCCCATCTAATTCATCACCAAGTATTTGGTATGTTGGACAAGTTGCTGTACAAAACCCACAGTGAACACATTTATTCAAAATGCTCTGGGCCATCACGCCATCTGGAGTACCAGCAAATTGAGGAGCTAATTCTGTTTGCATATTAGGCCAACCTTCCTGTAGCAAAAATGCCATGTGGATCGAAGGCTTTTTTTAGACGATCTTGTACCGGTACCAGGGCCTTTGTTAAAGGGTTGTCATTCAGTGAACTAAGCATTGCGATATCTTTTTCGCTTGACCTGAATATGCTTGCATGGCCGTGCGCTTTAGCTGCTATTGCCTTTGCTGTTGCCGCATCTAATTTACCCTGCCACCAGCGTTGTCCACCGTGCCACTCAATGAGGGTGGATCCAGTAAGCTCGAGAGGTTTAGATGTTGGCGCGACCGCAAACCTCCACAATGCTGAGTCTTCGCCGTTGCTTGATTTAAACCAATCTGATTGGTGCTCTTTAAGAGTTGCCCAGAACTTTTTAGCTTCTTCAGGCTCAAGTAATTGCATACCTAAGTTTTTCTTAAAAGAATTGGTAGCTGACTCTACGGCAGCTTTGGCGCCACTTAATCGAATGTGTAAAACCCCATTTTGTTCACCTTGCCAGCAACTGGCATTGATTGGCCAAGGTTGGCTAGCCAATAAATTCATGGTGTGTAGAGCTTTATCTTGCTCAATCTCCAATCGAAGTGTGGCTGTAGCCACTGGTTTTGGTAAAACTTTAATGGAGACGTCTAGTAATAATGCCAAGGTGCCTAGTGATCCAGGCATCAATCTTGAGACATCATATCCTGCAACGTTTTTCATCACGGTTCCGCCAAAGTTCATCACTTGTCCTTGACCATCCATGATCTTTGCACCTAATACAAAGTCTCTCAAACTTCCGGCGCTAACTCTTCCTGGGCCAGCAAGCCCTGAACAAACCATGCCGCCAATGGTGGCATTTTCACCAAAGTAAGGTGGTTCAAATGCGAACTGTTGATTTTTTTCATCAAGAGCTAACTCAACCTCTTTGATGGTTGTGCCAGATTTAACGGTGATTACTAATTCGTCAGGTTGGTAATTAATGATTCCTTGGTAACCTTTTGTTGATAGTGCATTCCCCTTGAGCTCTCCACCGAACCAATCTTTGGTTCCTGACCCTGTGATTCTGAGTAAACCTTTTGATTCGATAGAGTTACGAATAATCTCTTGCGTATCTTGAATAAATGAGTGGCTCATTAGAAGCGCTCCAATTCTGGATGGGGTAGAGCGCCACCTGTAATGCGCATCCGACCATACTCAGCGCAGCGATTAAGGGTTGGAATTGCTTTATCAGGGTTTAAAAGTTTCTTTGGATCAAATGCGGCTTTTACTCCCCAAAAGAGTTCTCTTTCTGATTCGCTAAATTGAACGCACATCGAGTTAATCTTTTCGATGCCCACACCATGTTCGCCTGTGATTGTTCCGCCAAGTTCTACACATGTTTCCAAAATATCACTGCCGAATGCTTCAGCACGATGCCATTCATCCTCGTCAGAGCCATTGAACAAAATCAGTGGGTGCATGTTGCCATCACCTGCATGAAAAACATTCATACAACGCAGTTGATATTTTTTTTCCATATCTTGAATGCGCTTGAGTAGGGTGGCGATGTGCTGACGCGGGATTGTGCCATCCATACAGTAATAGTCTGCAGAGATTCGGCCTGCAGCAGGGAACGCATTTTTGCGACCACTCCAAAACTTAAGACGTTCCGCTTCACTTTGTGACACCTGTATTCTGATGGCGCCGCTATTTTTTAGAACTTCTGTCATTCTTTCGATTTCTTCAGCCACCTCTTCTGGGGTGCCATCAGATTCGCATAGAAGAATAGCCTCAGCATTGATGTCATATCCTGCGTGGACAAACTCCTCAACAGCTCTAGTAGCGGCCTTATCCATCATTTCTAGGCCTGCAGGTATGATGCCCGCAGCAACGATCGCTGCAACTGCGTTGCCGCCTTTCTCAACATCATCAAAACTAGCCATGATGACTTGAGCAAGTTGAGGTTTAGGTACTAATTTGACCACTACCTCCGTAATCACTGCGAGCATGCCCTCGCTACCCACCAAAATTGACATTAAATCTAATCCTGGAGCATCTGGAGCTAGACTGCCGAACTCCACTACTTCTCCAGAAATTAAGATGGCTCGGACTTTTAAAATGTTGTGAAGTGTGAGGCCATATTTCAGACAGTGAACCCCGCCAGAGTTTTCGCTGACATTGCCGCCAATCGAGCAGGCAATTTGTGATGATGGGTCTGGCGCGTAGTACAAGCCATGATGAGCTACTGCTTCAGAAATTGCTAGATTTCTAACGCCGGGTTGAACAACTGCTGTTCTGGCAACAGGGTCTATGTGTAATATTTTTTTAAATTTAGCCAAGGATAGGACCAATCCTTGAGCAATTGGCATTGCTCCGCCAGATAAACCAGTTCCCGCCCCTCTTGGAACGATAGGAATCTCTAAATTTTGACAAACTTTGATGACTGCAACCGCCTGGGCTTCTGTTTCGGGCAGGGCAACAGCTAAAGGCATTTGACGGTAAGCCGCCAAACCATCACATTCATAAGGAATAGTGTCTTCTGGCTCCCAAAGTAGGGCGTGCTCTGGTAAAAGTGGCTTTAAAGCCTTTACTAGCTGAGCTTGCCGGCTTTTTATTTCGGCAATCGGATTATCAGTGAGTGTGTTCATGAGTCTCTATTTTCTTGTGGTTTAACTCTATTCTAGCTATTTCCCTATAATCAGTCTTATGGGCAATCGATTAACGCAAATAGCGACTAGAACAGGCGATTCCGGAACCACTGGTTTGGGGGATGGTCAACGTGTAGATAAAGATCATCTGCGTATCTGCGCTATGGGAGACGTTGATGAGCTCAACTCTGAAATTGGGGTATTAATTACTGAAGATATCCCAAAGAGCATTGCAATAGAGCTCAGGGATATTTTTTCAGCCATACAGCATGACTTGTTCGATTTAGGTGGGGAGTTATGTATTCCCAACTACACCTTATTGAAAGAGGAGCAGGTAGCTCAGCTAGATATCTGGCTTAAAAAATACAATGCTATTTTGCCAAGATTAGAGGAATTCATTTTGCCTGGGGGCACTCGTGCTGCTGCTCAAGCGCATGTATGTCGAACTGTATGTCGCCGTGCAGAAAGATCAATTGTGAAGCTGGGACGTCATGAGCCTATTCATGATACGCCGCGTCAATACGTCAATAGATTGTCTGATTTGTTATTTGTTTTGGCACGCGTCTTAAACAAAGAGGCTGGTGGCTCTGATGTTTTATGGCATCACAAAAAAGACCCCGAAGGGTCTTAGTTGCCATAGCTTATTTGCTTACTTCTTTTTTCTGCGCTGTCTTACACCTTCAGCAAGAATCTCTAGAACATTCAAAGAGTCATCCCAGCCAATGCAAGCATCAGTAATACTTGTTGCATATTTAAGGTCATTTGGATTGTCTTTGCCTGGAGTGAACTTTTGTGCTCCAGCGCACAAGTGACTTTCCACCATAACACCAAAAATTTGTGTCGAACCACCGGCTAACTGGCCTGCAATATCTTTTGACACTTCGATTTGACGCTCATGTTGCTTGCTTGAGTTAGCGTGTGAACAGTCAACCATCAATGTACCTGGTAGTTTTGCTGCCTCAAGTTCGGTGCAAGCTTTGGCAACACTCTCTGCATCATAGTTGGTGGTTTTGCCACCACGTAAGATAACGTGACAATCTTCATTGCCTTTTGTTTCAACAATAGCCACTTGACCATTTTTGTGAACTGATAAGAAATGATGAGGTCTGCTAGCTGATTGGATGGCATCAGTAGCAATTTTGATGTTGCCGTCGGTGCCATTCTTAAATCCGATTGGTGCTGAGATACCAGAAGCTAGTTCGCGGTGGATTTGGCTTTCTGTTGTTCTTGCACCAATAGCGCCCCAAGAAATTAAATCGCCAATGTATTGCGGAGAGATAACATCTAGGAATTCGCTACCTGCTGGCATACCCATACGGTTAATTTCAATTAATAAGTGACGCGCAATGCGAAGGCCTTCATCAATTCTGTAGCTCTCATCTAGGTATGGGTCGTTGATCAGACCTTTCCAGCCCACAGTTGTGCGTGGCTTTTCGAAGTACACGCGCATAACAATTTCTAGTTCCCCTTCATACTTCTTTCTTTGCTCTAGAAGTTTGGTAGCGTAGTCAATCGCCGCGCTTGGGTCGTGGATAGAGCATGGGCCAATGATGACTAATAGTCGATCATCTTTTCTGTGCATGATTTCACGTATTTTCTTACGTGTTTTGTTGATTAACTTTTCAACAGACGTGCCCTGAATTGGGAAAAAGCGAATCAAATGCTCTGGTGGAGGCAACACCGTAATATTTTGGATGCGCGCATCATCAGTCTCAGATGTTTTGTCGACACTGGCATACCAGCTATCTCGATTGCTAAGAGCTTTATCAACCATTTCATTAACCCCTTTTTGCTATTTCTAAATTCATATATGTGTAAAAAAAAACCGCCGTTAGCGTCGGCGGTTATTTTGAGTGCTTGAAATTTACGCTTGAATTTCTGCCTCTCGACCGCCTAGGGCTGAGAACCAAAAGTAAAAGAAGTAAAAGTTATTTGCAGACATTTGGTTAATGTAGCACAGTTTTTGTGGTTTTCGCTATTGGGCTGTCCCGCCAACAGTCATATTATCGATTCTGAGGGTGGGTTGACCGACTCCTACGGGAACGCTTTGCCCATCTTTTCCGCAAACTCCAATGCCGCTATCTAGGTCCATGTCATTACCAATCATGCTGATATCTTTGAGGGATTCAGGGCCATTTCCGATAATGGTTGCGCCTTTGACAGGGTATTGAATTTTGCCGTTCTCAACCCAGTAAGCTTCTGATGCTGAAAACACAAATTTACCGCTAGTGATGTCAACTTGTCCGCCGCCAAAGTTAACGGCATACAAGCCTTTTTTAATGCTCGCAACAATTTCATTAGGGTCATCCTTGCCGCCTAGCATATAGGTATTTGTCATACGAGGCATAGGTAGAGCTGCGTAGCTTTCGCGTCTTGCGTTGCCTGTGACTGGCATTTTCATGAGGCGGGCATTAAGACTGTCTTGTATATATCCCTTAAGGATGCCGTCTTCAATGAGCGTGGTGCATTGTGTTGGGTTGCCTTCATCATCAACTGACAGTGAGCCGCGACGTCCTGCGATTGTGCCGTCATCAACAACTGTGACACCTTTGGCGGCGACTCTTTGCCCAATTTTTCCAGAGAAGGCGGATGATCCCTTGCGGTTAAAGTCACCTTCAAGACCATGACCAATTGCTTCATGCAGAAGAACTCCCGGCCAACCTGGACCCAGCACTACAGTCATAGGGCCCGCAGGAGCTGGTCTTGATTCCAAATTAACTAGTGCAGATCTGACGGCTTCATTAATCCATTGATCAATTTTTTCAGTAACAAAAAAGTGATAATCAAATCTACCGCCACCGCCTGATGATCCGACTTCGCGGCGACCATTTTGTTCGGCAATTACCGTGATTGATACACGCACGAGGGGTCTGATATCTGCAGCTAAAACACCATTAGCTCTCGCCACAAGAACTACATCAAATTCGCCAGCAAGCCCTGCCATTACTTGAACAATACGGGGATCTTTGGCTTTTGCCTTTCTTTCAATATCCTCTAGTAATGCAATCTTTGCTTTTGCATCTAGGCTATCTAAAGGGTTAAGTGATTGATACAAAGCATGAGTTGCTGGCGTTGCCCACTTGGGGCTGATATAAGTCTGATTGTTATTTGGGCCAATCACTCGTGTTGCTTCTGCCGCATTTTTTAATGCGCTAGCGCTGATTTCATCGGAATATGCAAAAGCAGTTTTGTCATGGCTGACGGCTCTAACGCCCACGCCTTGATCAATGCTAAAGCTACCAGATTTGACAATGCCTTCTTCAAGACTCCAGGCTTCGTTGTGAGTTCTTTGGAAATATAAATCAGCATCATCTAGATGATGCTGATGCATATGAGATAGCGTATTTTGTAAATCTTGCTCTGTAATCCCTGCTGGCGCCAAAAGAATGTCTTTAGCAATTTTTAGTGCATCAGCTCTAGTAAGCTGAAGTGGATTTTCTAATGCCAAAGGTGAGTTCATTGCTTAATCAGAGTGTCCGATGTTGAAGTGAAGGTAATTTTGCTCGAATTTCATGAATTGTGCTTTTTTCTAATTGCCCGATTACAAATCCCTGACCATCTTTTAATTCAGATTTAATCTCACCCCATGGGTCAATCAGCATACTTTGCCCCCAAGTTGTTCTGCCGTTTTCATGACGGCCACCTTGGGCGCTTGCTAAAACATAGCATTGATTTTCAATGGCTCTGGCTCTTAGTAAGATTTCCCAGTGTGACTTGCCTGTTGTGTAAGTGAATGCTGCTGAAAGAATGTGACAGTCAACAATACCAATTTCACGATAAAGTTCTGGAAATCTCAAGTCATAACAAACAGTGACACCAAATCTCCAAGTTTCATTATTAACCTGAATTTCAAAGCTTGTAGGTTTTGAGCCGGGTTCAATGGTGTTTGATTCTTGGTACTCTTCCTCGCCTTGCTTGAAACCAAATAAGTGAATTTTGTCGTACCTTGCAATCACTTTGCCTTGGCAATCAAAAACTAAGCTAGTGTTTCTGACCTTATTGGGTTGTTCGCTGCTAAGTGGAATAGTTCCTGCAACTAGATAAATTTGATGGTTGCTAGCAATTTTCTTGAGTCTGTCTTGTATAAGTCCAGAGCCAAAGGTTTCACGAACCTTTACTTTATCGGTGTCGGAGTGACCCATGAGGCAAAAATATTCTGGTAATACTGCTAAATCTGCTCCAGCAGCTTTAGCTTTAGCCACAAGATCTTCTGCGATATCCAAATTATTTTCAACAGAACTAGTTGAAACCATTTGTATGCTGGCGATATTTAGTTGGCCTTTGTTATTCATTTGCCAATTTTATTTCTTATTGGGACTTTGCTGCTGACGAAGTAAGGATTTATCCCTGATCTCTTTGAGTTGTTTTTCGTCAAGCGGGTTACCTTTGTTATCTAAAGCAATAATTTGAGGTGTTGCCCATGTTCCTTGTACTAAGTAGTCTAGTTGGAATAGTTTGCTAACTTCGTCCGCTATTAAATATTGGCCCACTAGTGTGCTTAATCCAATGATTGGATTAATGAAAGTGTAGCCAAGCGATGCTGTGCCCGCATTAAAGTTGGGTGAGACAGTAATACGCATATCTTGGGTTTCGTTCAAGAGATTTGCATGGCCAGTCAAGCGAACGTTACCTTGAGGGCCTTTCATATTGAGGTCTTTAATATTGGCTACACCATTATTGATCGTGCCCCTTGATGTGATACGGTCAAATGGAGTACCCTGCGTCACGATTGGCTTTAATACCCCACCAATATCTAATGTTGCGATTCTTGTTAAACCCTGAAAGCTAAGCACTCCTAAAAGTCTGCCAAGACCTGGATCAACCTGCAAGATGGTACCTTTAACAATATCTAGTGATAGGTCTGCTTGTAATGTTTGCAGATCATATTTATAAGGTGCATCAGCCCAGCTAAGTTGTCCAACCAGCTTTCCTGAGCCATCGTCAATCGCTTTTGGGAAGCCTAGTTTAGATAAAAGTTTGCCGGCGTTATCAATATCAAGGTCAAAATTAAGCTCTGTTCTACCTGAGTCAAGTTTTTTAGCTTGCTTTGGAAGAATCCATCGACCAGTAATTTTTACTTCAGCATCTTCAGTTTTTAAAGACAGCTTTTCAATTTTCCAGTCATTCTTGTCATTATTAGCTAATAGCTCAATTTTTCCGTAGGGTTGTCCATTGAGAATAAATTGATCTGATTGAATATCAAGAGCCGGAATTTTTTGGATACGTTGATTAATGCTTTTTGTAATTGTTTCGCCAGAGCTTGAATTTTCAATGGTAAGTTTTTGCAAACGAGCAGTTAGTTTTCCTTGCGGTAGACCGGCAGTCGCTGAGCGCCACTGCACTAAACCGACTGCTAGAGATGAGTTAATGCTGGCATGCCACAAATCCTCATCATGTGTTGCTAGGATGCTGACGTCCTTAAGATCTCGGTCTGCAATCTTTAAATTTTTGATATATGCAGAGACTGCGTTTAGTTGGATTGTAGATTTTTTCTGCGTTTGATTTTTATTGCTTGTTGATTCTGGAAAGGTTTTTGATAGCCAGTTTTGCCAAATGCTAGTGTCTAGGTTATCAAAAACAATGGCACTAGTAACTCCTTTGCTTGGCACATAGCCAGGCGTATTGATGCCAATGCCTAAGCGAAGATCTGATTTGTCTTTAAAGGCAAAGTTAGCATCAATCAATTTGCCGATTTTTAATTGACCGACTGTTTCAGAGTTGGTTTCTTTGGTGTTATTAAGGGTCAATTTTCCTGATAGTGTTTCACCCAATTTTTTATTAAATGGGGCTGGGAAGCTTGAACTCATGTCTTTGAGTTGCAGTCCTAAATCTAGTTTGTAACCACCAGAAGTGATAGCTAAAGATCCATCATAGGATGCCAAACCATCTAACTGTTGTTGAAGTGTTTTGACTTGTTCGTCTGAGTTAGTATTGAGTGCATCAATGAGTTGCTGAATTTTGACTTGACCATGAACTTTCATGCCGTCAGAATTCTTCCATGGTAGGTTGCTACCACTTTCAAAAGTAATGTTGCCACCCAATAAATTTGCTTTTAGGTTTTTACCTAAGACATTGTCTTCTGAAAAAAGTATTTCACCGGTGATGTCCCTAACATCAAGCGTTTTATTGATGGTCGCCTGATTTTTTTCAAGGAAGACGCTACCCTGAATGGTTGTTTTTGCTGTATTTGCTAATGGCAAATCGATATTAATTTTTAATTTGCCGTTACCAGTTAAATTAATTTGTTCTGCAGTTTTTTGCAACTTTAAGCCTGGCGGACTTTGTATGTAGTATTTCAGAAGATCTTCGCTTGACCCAGATGCTTCGCCATTTATCTTTAGAACAGCATTAGGGCTGACGACATTTAATATGCTGCCATGAATATCTTTTAAGTTAACGCTTTCAAAGACTGCATGATTGAAGTCTACTTGCAATTGCGGTCCTTTGAAGGCAACAACTCCTGTTACGTTAGTAAAGTCTGACCATTGCCCTTGCTTTTTTGTTTCATTGGGTGCTGGGGAGTATTGAACATTTTTAATCGGCAAATGTAGGTCAAAGATGCCCGGATGTTTTGTGTCAAATGGAATATGCTCAGGGTTGCCGCTGATGTTAATGTTGCCGTTACTAATCAATCCAGATTTCAGCGCACCTCTGATGTATGCACGCGCATCCTTGGACATAGTCAATGGAAAGTAGCGTGTAATTTTATTTACTTCGGCGCGGTCAATATTTCCCTTGATGCTCAGAAATTCAGCACCCTTTTTTGTGGGAGGGCGATACTCAGCATCAAAATTGACAGATGCGTCAATATTTTCTAAACGCATATTTTTTGCTACGTATTTAAAAGACTCTTGATTTTTTGTCCATTCAATCAGCCCATCAGCTTTATCAAGAGCTAGATGATCATTTTCTAGAATGCCAGGTAGAACAAATGAAGTATTTTTGCCGGCGATGCTAACTTCACCGCCTAGCTCTGTGGCATATATTTTTCCGTTCAAATTTGAGACTGCTAGAAAATCTTTTCTTTCAGGTTTTAAGAAAAGTTTTGAGAATTTAAATGCTAATTTGTAATGCGACTTATTAAATCCAGGTAAAGAGATATCAAATGGTAGCTGGCTTGTGTCTGCATTCCAGCTCGCATCCAAATCTTCTAGTTGGCCTTCGGGTTGGTAATTCTTTATAAAAGCGCTAATGTCTTTTGGTAGCGGAAATTGTCTAGCTAGTTGTTCTACTAGACCTAAGTCAATTTCTGAAGCTTTAATCCCGGCATGTTTGATTGAGTCGATGTCTTTGGCTTTTTCCCAATACACAGTAATGTCATTGAGCTCAGTTGCTTGAGATGTTTTATCGATTTGCCATTTAAGTGAGGAGGCACTCAAAGACATTTTTTTGCCTTGAGTATCTTGTTTGATTTCACTATTAAGGCTTTGTATTTTTAATGGTTTAGAAATTCTGTCCCATTCAAAATGTAATTGACTCGCTTGTATGTTGGTTTGACCGCCATCAAGTGACCCGCTATCTAAGTATGCGTACCCTTCGCTGCTAAGTTTACCGTCTAAAACTTTTACTGAAGTATCAAATAGTTGATTGATTTTTTGCAGGTTGACTTCATTGATTTGCCAATCAATACGACCATTCCAATCTTCCCAATTACCTGCGTTACCTAAAACATTATGGCGAAACTTGGCAGTGATGTTTGCTAGATCTTTGTGCCATGGCGTTTTTATTGCTAGCTCTAGGCGGTGCTTATACCAAGTATTTTTGAGAACCAATGATTGAATCTCGATTTGGTGTTCTGCGCTTTGATGGAGTTGATCTAGCCAAATAATTTTCGCGTCATTAATGTTCAGGCTATCTTGCTCAAATAACCAGTTTGCTGATTTGTATCCAGCAGATTTTTTGTCTAACTTGATTCCACCTATATTCCAGTTCCCATCTTGTCTTCGGTGCGCATAAATAGTCGCATTATTAAAGTTGAGATCATGAAAGTGTGGCTGAAAAGTCCAAATACTTTCCCAAGAAACATTGCCGGTGAGTTCTGGAATGGTTAGGCGAGGACTAGAGTTTTTTTCTGTGCTGTCATAAATGGCAATATTCTTAATTTTGAATGATGGCCAAAGAAAGTTCCAGTCAGTTTTAATTTCCTCAATCTTTAACTGGGCGCCAATATTTTGACTGACCAGTTCTTCAAAGGTGGCTTTGTGGTTCTCAACTTGTGGCCACATAAAAAATCTAACAGTAATGTGTATGACAATAAACAATATGCCAACAGCTAGGCTGGCATATTTAAGCCTTTTTTTCCATGTAATGAGTTGATCCGCGTCCATTGAATGTTCGCGAACCTTTTTTAAGATGGTAGAAAGACTTAACCAAGACATTTTCGTAATTATGCTGTAGCCGAGAAGGTATTGATAGCGATAACATGATACCTATGACGATTAATGATTCCCGACTTTCGGTTCTTCATCAGCATTCTGCTTATGCTAGCCGTTGGTTGGCTGCTCAACCGCTGTGGGCAGAGGATTTGATAGGTGGAATAAATACCCCTATTAACTCGCTTGTTATTGAAAAACTGCTTGAGCCAGCTAGCCAAGTTCTAAGCCAAGACCCTATCAATTTGGAGGTTTTGGGTGCTCAATTAAGGGTTTCACGGCAGAAATTGATGCTTTTGTTGGCCTTAAGGGATCTGAGTGGGTTTGCCGATGTTTCTGAAGTCACTGAGGCCATGAGTTACTTTGCAGAAAAAGTGATTGCGATAGGCATTAGTGCTTTGCACAAGGATATGTATCCTTTAGTGGGGCAGCCCCAATCTAAAGATGGGCAGTTTTTACCGCTGATTGTTGTGGGTATGGGGAAGTTGGGTGGAAAAGAGTTAAACGTCTCATCTGATATTGATCTGGTTTTTTTGTACGAGGAGGATGGGGATACTCAAGGTGGGGTGAAAAGTATTTCTCATCATGAGTGGTATGCCCGATTAGGTAAAAAGTTAATTGCTCTATTGAGTGAATTAAAGTCTGAGGGATTTGTATTTAGGGTTGATATGCGCTTGCGACCTAATGGTGATTCAGGGCCATTGGTATGTAGCCTGGGAATGCTCGAGGAGTATTTCAGTGTTCAAGGCCGTGAGTGGGAGCGTTATGCGTGGATTAAGGGGCGCATGATTTATCCGACAGAGCTTGATCCCGCTCATGCAACATCGCTAAAAGGTCTCCAGGATTTGGTGAGACCTTTTGTATATAGACGCTATTTGGATTTTGGCGTGATAGCTGCGATTAGAGAATTGCATGCCCAAATTCAGCAAGAGGCAGAAAAAAGGAGTATTGCTCATCCTGAGAGGGCTGCAGACATCAAGCTGGGTCGTGGCGGCATCAGAGAGATTGAGTTTATGGCGCAAATGTTTCAGCTAGTGCGCGGTGGTCAAGATCCAGGCTTAAGAATTAAGCCAACTTTAGAGGTCTTAAAGGCAGTGCATGAGCGGAATTACATCAGTGAGTCTGATCTTGTGCAGTTGAGAGATGCTTACCTTTATTTGAGGAAGTTAGAACATCGTTTGCAGTATTGGGAAGATGCTCAAACTCACCATTTACCAGGCGATGATTCATCACAAAAGAGAATTGCTTTATCAATGGGTCATCAAACTCTAGATGAGTTTAGAAAAGCACTATCTTCACATCGAGCCAATGTGGCTAATTTATTTGAGAACGCATTTGTTTTAAAGCAGCAGGGCGTAGAAGCTGAATCTAGTAATGAGACTTCGACTATTTGGTCGCCATCAACTGACTATGTAGAGTTGTCTGAGAGGTGGGTTGCATGGGCCGGTAGCGCTCGCCAGAGATCATTGTCAGATACTGCACGTAGAAGATTTATCCAGTTGATGGCTCAATCTGCAGAGCATGTTCGTTTACAAGGCTGGGCACTAGAGCAAGCGGATCGTGTGATGGTGCGCATGATGAACCTGCTAGATTCAATTTCTAGGCGAGCATCTTATTTGGCGTTGCTGATTGAGTACCCACATATTTTGGGTAGATTGATTGATTTAATGGCTGCATCAAAATGGGGTGCTGACTATTTAATCAAGCACCCACACTTGTTAGATGATCTTTTGAATGGTTTTGGCCAATATTCCCCAGAAGATCACCCAAATGTTTACTGGACAAAACTACGGTCTCAAATAAACGTTTTGTTAGATGATGCTGCAGAGCATGGTGATCAGGCTGAGTTAGCTATGGATATTCTCAGGCAAACACATCACACCGAGACATTTTTAACCTTATTGGCTGAGTTAGGTATTGGTAGAGATAAGCCTTTACCAATTGAAAAGGTTAGTGATCGTTTGTCAGCTTTAGCAGATTTGATATTAGGAATTACTCTGGAGAGGGTTTGGCCAATCGTTGCAAATAAGTATGGTTTAAATCCAAATACTCCACCAGCTTTTGCTGTCATTGCCTACGGTAAGCTCGGTGGCAAAGAGCTAGGGTATGCCTCTGATTTAGACATTGTGTTTTTATACGATGCGCCAGATTCTGATCAAGGTGCTTCTGAGCGATACGCCATGTTTGCTAGAAGATTGATTGCATGGCTCACTGCATCAACCTCCGCTGGAGTTCTATTTGAGATTGATACACGTTTAAGACCAAACGGTGCAGCGGGCTTGCTAGTGACTAGCATAGATGCATTTAAACGCTATCAATTGCGAGAGGGAGATAACTCTGCATGGCTTTGGGAACATCAAGCTTTAACACGTGCACGTTTTTGTGCTGGTGACGTGATGATTGGGAAGAAGTTTGAAGAGATTCGTTCTGAGGTACTCGCGCAAGCAAGAGATGAACGGCTTTTAAAGCAAGAAATTCTCTCTATGCGTAAAAAAGTAAGTGATGGTCATCCGAATGATTCTGGAATGTTTGATATCAAACATGATTCTGGAGGTATGGTTGATATTGAATTCATCGTGCAGTACTTGGTGCTTCGTTTTAGTGCTGAGCATCCTAAGTTACTGGGTAATTGGGGCAACATTGCTTTGCTGGGCTATGCAGCCGAAGAGAAGTTAATTTCAGAGGAATTGTCTAAATCTGTGGCTAATGCGTATCGACTTTATCGTGAGTATCAACATCGAATACGATTGGATGGGGCTGATAAAACTCGCATCCATCCAGAGCTGATGGATTCATCTTTGCAAGATGCTAGGTTGGCAGTAACAACGCTATGGCAAAAGGTTTTACTGACCTAATAACTCTCTTGCGTGACGTCTGGTGGTATCGGTAATCTCGGTACCACCAAGCATGCGTGCAATTTCCTCCACACGCTCTTGTCGATTGAGACTTGTGATAGTAGATGTGGTGGAGTTGTCCGAACTCTGTTTTTCAACCTTCCAATGTTGATGACCCTGTGCAGCAACTTGAGCTAAATGAGTAACGCATAACACTTGGTGGGCTTGACCAAGTTCTTTGAGGCGCTTTCCAACAGTTTCAGCAACTGCACCGCCAATGCCAGAATCAACCTCATCAAAGATTAAAGTTGGAATTTGGCTAGCTTCTGAAGTGATTACACTAATAGCTAGGCTGATGCGCGCTAACTCACCACCTGATGCTACTTTTGATAATGGCTTTGGAGAAACACCAGGATGACCAGCAACTAAAAATTCAATATTTTCTAGACCGTAAGCATTGCCTTCAGCTAATGGCTCAATACCGATGACAAATTGACCGCCTGCCATAGATAAATCTTGCATGGCTTCAGTCACTAGCTTTTCCAATATCTTCGCAGCTTTGTTTCTATTGAGACTCAATGACTTTGCTGCTTTGTTGTATTCAGTTTGGGTGGCATGCAGATTCTTTTCAAGGGCTGCTAAATCTTGAGAATCCTTAATGGCATTAACCTTTTCTTTGATATCGAGCCAAATAGTTGGTAATTCTTCAGGTGTTACCTTGAATTTTTTTGCTGCGCTATGCAAAGCTTTCAGGCGCTCTTCAACCTCAGCAAGTCTGTCTGGATCAACGTCAATCTTTTGTAGGTAGCGATTAAGACTATGTGTTGCTTCGCTGATTTGTATTTGTGCTGACTCGAGTGAAATCTTGGCGTCTTCAAGGTGACTATCAAGTTTTGCTAAATCCTCGATTTCCGTGAAGGCTTTCCCTAAAAGTTCTTCAGCATTACCTTCTTGCTCGCTTAGCATTGCTAGGGCATTTTGTGACCCTTCAATCAACTTGGCAGCATTAGCTAGACGTGAATACTCAACATCAATTTCAGCCCATTCACCTGCTTTGGGTGCAAGTTGATCCAGTTCTTCAAGCTGCCAAGACAGCCGTTCTTGTTCTTTTTGTAGGCTCTCACCAGCACTTTTCGCAAGCTCTAGTTGTTTTTTTGCGGTTTGCCACACTTGATACAAACCCCTGACTGTTAAAACTTGCTCTTGCAGTTGAGCTTGATGATCAAGAAGATCTCGTTGTGCTCCGGTTTTTAGTAGCAATTGATGGGCATGCTGACCATGAATGTCGACTAAATGATTGCCTAATTCTTTTGTTTGATTAAGAGTGGCTAGGCTGCCATTAATGAATGCTCGACTACGACCAGATGATTCGATGATTCTTTTGAGAATCAGAGTTGCACCATCGTCTTCTAGATTAAAACCTTGTTCATCTAGCCAGTTTGAAATTAGCTCTTTTAATGAGCCATCCAAAGAGAAAAGTGCTGAAATTTCAGCTTTACTCTTACCTTCTCTGATTTGGCTAGGATCTGCTCTTTCACCAAGAACTAGTGATAGTGCATCTAATAGGATGGACTTACCTGCGCCGGTTTCACCAGTTAAGACTGTGAAGCCATGGTCTAAATCTAAATCAAGTTCGTCAACAATGACGAAGTCACGAACATTTAGGCTGCGCAGCATATTTAAAACGATGATGGATATTCATTCCAGTGAAGCTTTTGTCGAAGAGCCTTGTAATCACTGTGATCAACTGGATGAAGAAGTGTGACTGTTTTATTTGAGCGACAAATTTTTATTTGATCGCCAATCTGAAGTTGGGTTAAAGATTGCATGTCAAAGTTAACGCTAACATCTTTGCCGCCAATAAGTTCAATAATGATTGTTGCATCATTTGGCAAAACAATTGGGCGATTAGATAGAGCATGTGGCGCAATGGGGGCGAGCACCACACCAGCTACTGATGGATGAAGAATCGGACCGCCCGCTGACATCGAATAGGCTGTGGAGCCTGTGGGCGTTGCCACAATTAATCCATCTGAACGTTGGTTGTACATGAACTGATTATTGACGTGCACGGTTAACTCAAGCATTCCAGAAATGCCAGAGCGATTAACCACCACATCATTAAGAGCCAATCCTGAGCCAATGACCTGTTTGTTACGTAGTACTTCAGCTTCTAATAAATATCTAACGTCTGATTCGAAATGACCTTTAATCATTTCGGTTAAAACCAGTTCAACGTCTTGAAGCGGTATGTCAGTCATGTAGCCCAAGGTGCCCATATTGATACCAATTAATGGAACATTTTGGCCTGCAATCTGTCGTGCAATACCGAGCATTGTTCCGTCACCACCCAAAACGACCACTAAGTCGATATTTGCGTGGAAATCGCTAGAGGGAATGCTCGGAATTTGAGAAATCGTGGTGTTGGAGGCAGTTTCTGCTTCCAAAAAAACCTCGCAACCTAGATTTTTTAGGATATTTGCAAGGTTTAAAAGCATGTGCGCGAAGCCTTCGGCTTGGTATTTGCCTACCAAGGCGATTTTTTTAAAATGCTTTGACGATTTTGTCTTAAGATTTGACATGTTGTTGATTAAACCATAGCCCTAATAGCCCTACAATTAATAAATAATGGATGAACGTTCAAAAAGCCTCTTAAAAACACTGATTGAGCACTACATTGCCGACGGACAACCAGTTGGCTCTAGGGCTTTATCAAAGTTTTCTGGACTTGATTTATCGGCTGCGACCATTCGTAACGTTATGGCTGATTTGGAAGATATGGGGTTTGTGGCTAGTCCTCATACTTCGGCAGGGCGTATTCCAACCCCCAAAGGTTATCGACTGTTTGTAGATACCATGCTTACCGTTCAGCCGATTGAGGAAGTTGTGGCTCACGAAGCGCAGGACGCGATTCAGGCTGATGCTCCGCAACGTGTTGTTACTGCCGCTGCCCAAGTTTTATCTAATTTGTCTAATTTTGCTGGGATTGTTTTAACTCCACGGCGTTCAGAGGTATTTAAGCAAATTGAATTTTTGCGCTTATCTGAAAAAAGGGTCTTGCTGATATTGGTAACCCCAGATGGGGACGTACAAAATAGAATCATTTTGACTGAGCGTGATTACAGCTCTTCAGAGTTGGTTGAAGCAAGCAATTATTTAAATAGTCAATTTGCTGGGTTAAGTTTTTATGCTGTCAAAGAACGTTTAATGCAAGAGCTAGAGGGCTTGCGTTCGGGAATTGCCTCATTGATGGAAGCTGCCCTAAAGGCTAGCTCTGAAAATATGACCGCTGATTCTGGAGTGGTGATTTCTGGTGAAAGACGTTTGTTGAATGTTGGTGATTTATCTTCTGATATGCATAAGCTAAAGCAGCTTTTTGGAATGTTTGAAGAGAAAACTAGCTTACTGCAATTGTTGGATGTGTCTTCTCAGGCAGATGGTGTGCAAGTGTTTATTGGCGGTGAAAGTGCTTTGGTTCCAATGGATGATATGGCGGTGATTACTGCCCCATACAGGGTCGATGGTTTAGTCGTTGGCACCTTGGGTGTGATTGGGCCAACTCGTATGGCTTATGAACGCGTCATACCTATTGTTGATATCACGGCTAAACTACTTTCTAGTGCTTTGAGTAGCGGTATTCAAAATAAGTGAAGGATTTTTAATGGCTATAGCTCGTCAAGCTTTGCGCACAGCAGTTCTGTTGGTTAATTTGGGAACTCCTGATGCCCCTACTGCCGCAGCTGTAAAGCCATATTTAAAACAATTCTTGTCGGACCCACGTGTTGTTGAGATTCCTAAATTAATTTGGTGGTGCATCCTTAATTTAATTATTTTGCCGATTCGCTCTGGTGCGTCAGCAAAAAAATACGCCAGCATTTGGTTAAATGGACCTGATGGCGGCTCACCTTTATTGGTTTACTCAAAAAAACAATCTCAAGCTCTAGAGCAAAAATTCTTAGCCCAAGGCAAAGATGTTTTGGTGGATCTTGCTATGCGCTATGGCAACCCAAGTTTGGAGTCGGTACTAGATCGTTTGCAAAAAGCAGGGATGGAACGATTGTTGGTCTTGCCTTTGTATCCGCAATACTCAGCCACAACTACTGCATCAACATTTGATGAGATTTTTAGAATCATTAGTAAATGGCGTAATCAGCCAGAGTTGAGATTAGTTAAGCATTATCACGATCACCCTGAGTACATTAATGCACTGAAAGAACAGGTTGAGTCATATTGGCAAACAAACGGACGACCTGATTTTGCAGGCGGCGACAAATTATTATTTTCTTTTCATGGTGTGCCTAAGCGCACTCTGGATAAGGGTGATCCATACCATTGCGAATGTCATAAGACAGGACGTTTACTGCGTGAGGCATTAGGTTTGACTTCAGAGCAAGCCATGGTGACCTTTCAGTCACGTTTTGGTAAGGCGGAGTGGTTAAAGCCATACACCGCGCCAACTGTTAAATCTCTTGGTGAAAAGAAGACAAAGCGTTTAGATATTTTTTGCCCAGGGTTTCCTGCTGACTGTTTGGAAACGCTTGAAGAAATTGCGATGGAAGTGCGTGATGACTTTTTGACTGCGGGTGGTGGTGAATATCACTACATTTCTTGTTTAAATACTAATCCAGTTTGGATATCGGGTCTGGCGGAGATTGCTGCTGATCACCTTGCTGGTTGGCCTCAGTTGCCAGAGTCGCCAGAGGCATTGGCGTTGAGTATTCAGCGAGCCACAGAATTGGCTGCAAAAAAATAATTTAGAACAAGGGCTTGAAACCCCTTGTTTTGTCCCTATATGAGCACTTATTGAACAAATAAGTGACTTATGACCCAAGATAATAATCAAGAAAAAACTCAAGAAATCAATGAGTTGGAGAAATCTGTGGAGCAAACTGCTGTAGCAGATGCCACCCAAGAGCCGGCTGCACCTTTGACTCCTGAAGAAAAAATTATTGCTCTAGAAGCCCAAATCCAAGAGCACCAAGATCAGTTTTTGCGTGCTAAAGCAGAGGTTGAGAATGCCCGCAGGCGTTCAATGGAGGAAGTGGCAAAGGCTCATAAATTCGCGATTGAGGGTTTTGCTGAGAACTTATTACCTGTTTTGGATAGTCTTAATGCCGCTTTGACAGATAGCGGTTCTGACTCAGCCAAGATGAAAGAGGGTATTGAGTTAACTCTTAAGCAATTAATTTCTGCGCTAGAAAAAGGGCGTGTGATTGAAATTAATCCGATTGGAGAAAAGTTTGATCCACACCGTCACCAAGCTATTGCTATGGTGCCCCATGAGCAAGAAGCTAATACGGTTGTGACTGTATTGCAAAAAGGTTATTTGATTGCAGATCGTGTTTTGAGACCTGCATTAGTAACGGTTAGTCAGCCTAAGTAATTAGGGCTTGAAATAACCGAATAAATCCCCAAATTAAGGATATAAACAATTATTAGGAGTTAAGCATGGCAAAGATTATTGGTATTGACTTAGGTACAACAAACTCATGTGTGTCAGTTTTAGAGGGCAATACGCCAAAAGTAATTGAAAACGCAGAAGGTGCACGCACAACCCCGTCCATCATCGCTTACATGGAAGATGGTGAGATTTTGGTGGGCGCGCCTGCTAAACGCCAATCTGTGACTAATCCTCGCAACACTTTGTATGCAGTGAAGCGTTTAATTGGTCGTAAATTCGAAGAAAAAGAAGTTCAAAAAGATATTGATTTGATGCCTTACACCATCGCAAAAGCCGATAACGGTGACGCATGGGTAGAGGTGCGTGGTAAAAAAATGGCGCCCCCACAAATTTCTGCAGAAGTTCTTCGCAAAATGAAGAAAACGGCGGAAGATTATTTGGGTGAAGAAGTGACTGAGGCAGTGATTACTGTTCCTGCTTACTTTAATGACAGCCAACGTCAAGCAACTAAGGATGCAGGCCGTATTGCTGGTTTAGATGTCAAGCGCATCATTAACGAACCAACTGCTGCTGCTTTAGCCTTTGGTTTGGATAAGCAAGAAAAAGGCGATCGCAAGATTGCTGTGTATGACTTGGGTGGTGGTACCTTTGACGTATCAATTATTGAAATCGCTGACGTTGATGGCGAAAAACAATTTGAAGTGTTGTCAACAAACGGTGACACATTCTTAGGTGGTGAAGACTTCGACCAACGCATCATTGATTACATCATTGATGAGTTCAAAAAAGAGCAAGGTGTTGATCTTTCAAAAGATGTTTTGGCTCTGCAACGCCTAAAAGAAGCGGCTGAAAAGGCAAAGATTGAGTTGTCATCTAGCCAACAGTCAGATATCAATTTGCCATACATTACCGCTGATGCATCAGGTCCCAAGCACTTGAACATCAAGATGACTCGCGCAAAGTTAGAGTCATTAGTTGATGACTTGATTAGTCGTACGATTGACCCATGCCGCACAGCTATTAAAGATGCGGGTGTATCTGTTGGCGATATTCATGATGTGATTTTGGTTGGCGGTATGACTCGTATGCCTAAAGTGCAAGAAAAGGTAAAAGAGTTCTTTGGTCAAGAGCCACGTAAAGATGTGAACCCAGACGAAGCTGTGGCTGTTGGCGCGGCAATTCAGGGTGCGGTGTTATCTGGCGATCGTACAGACGTATTGTTGTTAGATGTAACACCTTTGTCATTGGGTATTGAGACATTGGGTGGCGTGATGACAAAGATGATTACTAAGAACACCACAATCCCAACAAAACATGCTCAAGTTTTTTCTACGGCAGAAGATAACCAACCTGCGGTAACCATCAAGGTTTACCAAGGTGAGCGTGAAATGGCTGCAGCTAATAAAGTGTTAGGTGAGTTCAATTTGGAAGGTATTGCACCAGCAGCACGCGGCACCCCACAAATCGAAGTTTCATTTGACATTGATGCTAACGGTATTTTGCATGTGGGCGCAAAAGACAAAGCAACTGGTAAAGAAAATAAAATCACCATTAAAGCTAACTCAGGTTTATCTGAGGAAGAGATCCAGCGCATGGTTAAGGATGCGGAAGTTAATGCTGAAGAAGATCGTAAATTGCGTGAGTTGGTTGACGCACGCAATACTGCAGAAGCTTTGGGTCATTCAACTAAGAAGGCTTTAGAAGAGCATGGCGCATCTTTAGAGGCTGGTGAAAAAGAGAAAATCGAGGCTGCAATTAAAGATTTGGAAGAAGCTACAAAAGGCACTGACAAAGAAGTAATCGCTGCTAAGACTGAAGAGTTAGGTAAGGTTAGTCAAAAATTAGGCGAGAAAGTTTATGCTGCGATGGCTGAAAAAAATCAAGCAGCACAAGCTGGCGGTGATAATGCAAAGCCTAAAGACGACAATGTCGTTGATGCTGATTTCAAGGAAGTAAACGACAAGAAGTAAGGAATAGTTTTGGCTAACAAGCGCGACTTTTATGACATTCTGGGGGTAGCTCGGAATGCCACTGACGATGAGATTAAAAAAGCTTATCGGAAGTTGGCAATGAAATACCACCCAGACCGTAATCCTGATAGCAAAGAAGCTGAGGGTAAATTTAAAGAAGCCAAAGAGGCTTATGAGATGCTATCTGACCCTCAGAAGCGCGCTGCCTATGATCAATATGGTCATGCTGGAGTCGATCCCAATATGGGCGGCTTTGGTGGTGGCGGTCAAGGTTTTGGCGGCTTTTCTGATGCTTTTGGCGATATCTTCGGAGATATTTTTGGTGGTGGCAGTGCTCGCGGTGGCCGTGGCGGTCCACAGGTTTATCGTGGTGCTGATTTACGCTACAGCATGGAAATCACGCTTGAAGAAGCTGCGCATGGTCACGAAACACAAATTCGTGTTCCTAGTTGGTCTAACTGCGATAGTTGTGGTGGAGATGGTGCAGAGCCTGGCTCAAAAGTTGAAACTTGCACAACCTGCCATGGTGCTGGTCAAGTAAGGGTTGCGCAGGGCTTTTTCTCTATGCAGCAAACTTGCCCGCGTTGTAGTGGATCGGGCAAATACATTCCTAAGCCTTGCAAAAAATGTCATGGCGCAGGAAAAATTAAATCTCAAAAAACTCTAGAAGTAAAAATTCCAGCTGGTATTGATGACGGCATGAGAATTCGTTCTTCTGGTAATGGTGAGCCTGGTGTTAATGGTGGTCCAAGTGGTGATTTGTATGTGGAAGTTCACATTAAAGAACACCCAGTGTTCCAGCGTGAAGGGGAAGATCTGCATTGTGAAATGCCGATTTCATTTATTGATGCAGCTTTGGGTGGCGAAATTGAAGTTCCTACTTTATCTGGTAAGGCGAGCTTTGATGTGCCTGAGGGAACTCAAAGTGGTCGAGTATTCAGATTAAGATCAAAAGGAATTAAGAGTTTGAGGACTGCTTTGCCTGGTGATTTATATATTCACGTTCAGGTTGAGACGCCAGTGAAGTTGAATGAGACTCAAAAAGATCTTTTAAGAAAGTTTGATGAGAGCCTTAAGTCTGGTGGGTCTAAGCACAGTCCACAACAAAAAGGTTGGCTAGATCGAGTAAAAGATTTTTTTAACTAATTTTTTACTAAATTATCAAGACTTAAAGCAATGTTCAGGACCGGGAAATTTCCCGGTTTTGACTTCTTGGATATAGCTTTTAAAAGCGCCTTCTATCGACTCTTGTCCCAATAAGAAGTTTTTAACAAACTTGGGACTTCTGCCAGGGAATGCCCCTAGCATGTCATGCATGACCAATACTTGACCAGAGCAATCTGGGCCGGCGCCAATGCCAATAGTTGGCAGTTTGATCGATGCTGTTGCTCTTTTGCCGAGTTCTGAAGGAATCGCTTCTAGTACTAAAAGTTGTGCACCAGCTTTTTCAAGAGTTTGTGCATCCTTGATTAAGATTTCTGCTGCTTCAGTAGATTTGCCTTGTACTTTGAATCCGCCCAAGGTGTGAACTGATTGGGGTAGTAAGCCTAAGTGCGCACATACTGGAACACTTCTTTCAACTAAGAATCGTACTGTTTCAGCAAGCCATGAACCACCCTCCAGTTTGACCATGTGGGCACCTGCTCTCATGAGCGAGGCAGCATTTTCCATTGCTTGCTCAGGAGTTGAATAGGTTCCGAATGGCATATCAGCAATTAGAAAAGCTGATTGATTACCTTTGGCTACGCAGCTGACGTGATAAACCATTTGTTCAATGGTGACTGGAATCGTGCTTGTGTGTCCTTGAATGATGTTACCTAGTGAGTCGCCGACCAAAATCACATCAATCCCAGACTGATCCATAAGGTTGGCAAAGCTTGCATCGTAGGCTGTTAAAACGGCAATCTTTTCACCTGCATCGCGCATTGCTTGAAGTTTTGCAATGGTGATGGGCGTTCGATTAGCAGCAGCTTCTTGTAGGTAACTCATAATTTTTGCAGCCTTTAAATATGTTGACTAGGGCAGTTGCAGCCTTTGACCTTTTCAATGCGTTGGTGTTCAACATTAGGAATATATTTCGTTAATTTACCAAATCCTGGTAGATCAATGTCTGGAGCGATCTCTAAGAGAGGGAGTAATACGAATGATCGCTCAATCATGCGCGGATGGGGGATGGTTAATCGATCATTGTTGATAGAAACATTGTCGTAGGCTAATACATCAAGATCGATCGTTCTAGGTGCGTTGATATAAGGTCTTTCGCGACCAAAAGTGTTCTCGACTTTTTGACAAATGGCTAATAAGTCTTCTGGGGGCAGTTCAGTCTCAAGTGAAATAACGGCGTTAATGAAATCAGGACCTTCTGCATCGACGGGGGCACTTTGGTACATACAACTGCGTGTGAGTACCCTTAGCTCAGGATTTTGAGCTAAACAAACTATGGCATCTTTGATGAGTTGTTTTGTATCACCAATATTGCCACCAAGACCAATAAAGGCCAGTGCCATGAAACTCCCTTTTCAATATAACCGTACTTTATCTTTTTTTTAATTATTTTGCTCGGCAGGGCTAGATTTTGCCACGCGCGATCGATTTCTTCTGCGACGCTTTTTTGTGGGATTGCTGCTTGTCTCTTGGTTGAGTGATTTTGCTTGCAACATGAGGTCTGCTCTTAGGTGTTCATCACCTTGCCAGAAGTCAGTCCACCATTGACCAATCTCTGCATCAGCTTGCCCAGTTTCGCAACGCAACAAAAGAAAATCGTAGCCAGCTTTAAATTTTGGACTTTCAATAAGTCGATATGGGTAGCGACCGACTCGTTTTTCTAGGCGAGGTTGCATTGCCCAGATTTCACGCATATCTGCTTCGTGACGTCGTTGCATACCCAAGAAAGCTTTTTGTTGATTGAATATTTCATCAATAGCTGCATGAAGCGCTGGGATGCTTGGCATACCGTTGCTCTCAAAATTACCCCAAGTCTCTTGAACATCATGCCAAAGTAATGTGGCAAATAAGAAACCGCCAGATACTGGTTTGCCATTTTTGATACGTGCATCAGTGTTTTGAAGTGACTTTTTGACAAATGCTGTCCGATCTTCATCTGACAATATGGCTTCAATTAGAGGCAGAATTTTGTGATGCAGACCAACTTTTTGTAAGCCTTCGATTGAAGCCCATGCATGTCCTGACATCAGTAATTTGAGAATTTCGTCAAACAGCCTTGAGCTAGGTACATCCTGAATTAAATCGCCCAAGCTTTCAATGGGTTTGAGCGTGTTTTCCTCAATTAAAAAACCTGTTTTGGCTGCGAAACGAATCGCTCTTAACATCCTCACCGGATCTTCTCTGTAGCGTTGACTCGGCTCTCCAATCATGCGAATAATCTTCGCCTGAATATCTTGCATACCTGAGTGGTAATCCAAAACTGTCTCGGTTTGTGGATCGTAGTACATGGCATTAATTGAAAAGTCTCTGCGGGTGGCGTCTTCGGCTTGACTGCCCCAAACGTTGTCACGCAAGATGCGACCATTGGCTGCTACATGAGCATCATCAGCTTGCACATGTGCTCTAAATGTCGACACCTCGATGATTTCTGGTCGTTCTTTGCCATAAAAAGTTACGTGAACAATTTGAAAGCGCCGGCCAATTAATCTTGAGCGACGAAAGAGTTTTTGAACTTGCTCGGGCGTAGCATTTGTTGCCACATCAAAATCTTTTGGGGCAATGCCTAAAAGTAAATCTCTAACTGCACCACCCACAATGTAAGCCTCGTAACCGGCTTCTTGTAAGACATGAGTCACTTTTACAGCATTTTTTGACAGTAACTCAGGGTCGATATGGTGTGAGCGCTTGATAATTTTTTTTGGGCTCAGTGTGTGCCCGTGCTTCAAACCTTTTTGCTTAGGAGATTTGCTAAGGATTCTGTCTATAAAACGACGAATCATGCGAACAACTCCAAAATTGGCCAGTTATTTTCAAGCGCTTTAGTGCGAAGTGATTGATCTGGATTAGTAGGAATCGGCTGAGTTACTTTTTCCATGAGGGGTAAATCGTTAATCGAGTCCGAGTAAAAGTAACTTCTTTCTAATGATGACCAAGATAATTTTTCTGAAGATAGCCAGCTTTCAACTCTAGTTACCTTACCCTCTCTAAAGTTCGGTGTGCCGGCAACTTTTCCAGAAAAATTGCCAGTGTTTGGATCTCCCAATACTTCTGGTTCTGTAGCGATGAGATGTTTGATTCCAAATGCCTCAACGATGGGTCGAGTTACAAAACTGTTGGTAGCGGTCACAACACAGCAGACATCATTTTGATCCTGATGTTTTTTTACTAAATCAAAAGCACTTGAACGAAGATTTGGCTTAATCACTTCGTGCATGAACTGCGCATGCCATTCGTTCAGTTGATGGCGAGGGTGTTCTGAGAGTGGTTTTAGGGCAAAAGCCAAAAAAGCATAAATATCTAGGCGACCTGCTTTGTAGTCAGCATAAAAGCGCTCATTTTCAGCCGCGTAGTAGTTGGCATCTACAACACCAATTTTGACTAAAAAGCGGCCCCATTCATGATCGCTATCAATCGGCAGAAGGGTGTGGTCTAAATCGAATAAGGCAAGTTGTGTCATTGCTTGTCATTATGCTCAATTTTTGTGAGCAAGCATTTCTTTTACTAAGGGAAGAGTGATAGCTCTTTTGGTTTCTAGTGAGTAGGCGTCGAGGGCTTCTAACAAAGACATGAGGCTTGGCATATCTCTGTGAAAGTGCCTTAGCAACCATGGAGCTACTTCTGTTGATAAATTTAAACCTCTTGCCAGAGCCGCTTGTTGAAGAGCCTGAAGTTTTTCGCCATCTGATAGAGCGTGCATTTGAAACACAAGCCCCCAGGCTAAGCGAGTTCTAAGGTCTTCTCTTAACTCTAAATTGGCTGGTGGTAACAAGCTAGTTGTGATGAGAGACTGCTTAAGTGAATCTTTAATCAGGTTATGTAATCTAAATAGGGCGCCTTGCGCAAATTCATCTAAGTGATCAATGTCATCAACGCAAAGAATGGCAGGAGAGTTTGATTGGTCTTCTATTTTTTTACCAGCCATGCGCCAATCATCTGGTGTGCTTTCTTGGTTGAGCAAGAAAGCATCAATACCTTGCTCAATTCCTTTTAAATACATCGCTTGTAGTATGTGTGTTCTGCCTGATCCACTGGCTCCCCATGCATGAATCATGCGCATATCAACCCTAAGTGGGTCGGTAGAGCCATCAGTTTGTTGCCAAGAGTCTTGAAGACTCTTAAGCAGAGTACTTAGATTTTCATTGCCTGTAGCAATGAAATTATCTAAGCTAGGCTTAGGTATATGGCCTAGATCAAGAGCAATTTGGCGAGGTAGAGGCGGTAGATTGGTCACGGTTAATCGTTATTGTTATACCAAGCACTGTTTTGGTAGGCTTGCACAGCATGCTTGCAAAGCACCAGAATGATTGCACTCATTGGTAGGGCTAATAAAATGCCAAAAAATCCAAACCAACTGCCAAATAAAATTAAAGCAAACACAACCAATACTGGGTGTAAGCCAATTTTTTCTCCGACCAATTTAGGCGTCAAAATGAAGCTCTCAATTGCCTGTCCTACTATATAGAGTGTTAAGACTGCTAAAAGGCTACCCCCTGTTTCTGCCTGTAGTAATACTGAGAGTAGAGCAAGTATCAAGCCTACTCCATACCCAATGTATGGAATAAAAATGGCGATACCGGTAAACAAGCCTAAAGCAAGGGCTCCTGTAATTCCGAGTAAATAAAGTCCTACAGAGTAATAAATAGAGAGTACGGTGATGACCAATAACTGACCTCTTAGATATTGAGACAGTAGTTGATCAATCTCAACAAGAATTTGTTTTACAAGAGGTGACCAACGAGGGGGGATAAGAGGGCTTAATTTTTTAAAGAATTCATCCCATTGGCCAACTAGATAAAAAACAATAAAAACTATCAGAACTAATCCAAATAGACTGCCAAGAATGCTTTGGCTTGAATTTAAGATCGTTGATAAGCCGGAGCTGATTATGGCATCTGCATTATTTGAGAGTTGCTCACTAATGCGACTTTGAATGATTTCTTGAATTTTTTTAAGATCAAAGTTAATCGCCAGAGTATCTAGCCATGGTTGCAGTGATTTTTGAGTGAGTTCTAGCCAAGTCGGTAATTGTTGGCGTAAAGCTGGTAATTCTCTTTGCAAAACGCTTATAAATAAAAGAATTAACCCCAAAATACCCAAAAAGCCGATTAGAACCGTTAATGCTGCAGACAACGTTTTGCCGGCCCTTAGGGCTAGAAAGCAGGTAAATACTGGCCTTAAGACATAAGCCAGGATAAAAGCTGCCAAGAAAGTTGTTAATAAAGAGGCCATAGGTTTAGCGTATCCACTAGAATTCTAGGATTCTACTGATTCAAATACATTTATAGCTATGTCTGATCAAAATTCTTCTAAATCTCAAGGCCTTTCATACCGCGACGCGGGTGTCGATATGGAGGCTGGTGATGCCTTAGTTGAGCGCATTAAGCCAATGGCCAAAAAGACGATGCGCGACGGCGTATTGGCTGGTATTGGCGGTTTTGGAGCTTTATTTGAGGTGCCTAAGCGCTATAAAGAGCCTGTATTGGTCTCTGGTACTGATGGCGTTGGTACAAAGCTCAAGTTAGCTTTTGATTGGAATCGTCACGACACAGTGGGCCAAGATTTGGTTGCAATGAGTGTGAATGACATTTTGGTCCAAGGTGCCGAGCCATTATTTTTCTTGGATTATTTCGCTTGTGGAAAATTGTCTGTGGATACTGCTGCAACAGTGGTGGGCGGTATTGCTAAAGGTTGTGAATTAGCGGGATGTGCATTGATTGGTGGTGAAACAGCTGAGATGCCAGGTATGTATCCAGAGGGTGAGTATGACCTTGCTGGTTTTGCTGTGGGTGCTGTTGAAAAATCAACCATGATTGATGGTTCAACAATCGCTCCAGGCGATGTTATTTTGGGCTTGGCTTCTAGTGGTGCCCATTCAAATGGTTATTCTTTGATCCGTAAAATCATCGATCGTGCTGGTGCAAAAGCCACTGACGATTTTCATGGTCAAAGCATGAGTGATGTAGTCATGGCGCCAACACGTATTTATGTCAAATCAATGTTGGCTTTGATGGCTAAGATGACCGTTAAAGGCATGGCTCACATCACAGGCGGTGGCTTGGTAGAAAACGTACCTCGTGTCTTGCCTGAAAATACTCAGGCAGTGTTGCATCGCGACGCTTGGCAATTACCGAAACTATTCCAATGGCTGCAAAAAGAAGGCGGCGTTGAGGATGCAGAGATGCACCGTGTATTTAACTGTGGCGTCGGCATGGTGGTGATTGTTAATGCTGCTGATGCTGCTTCTGCCAAAGCGCAGTTGGAGTCAACCGGTGAAACTGTTTATCAGTTGGGCGAGATTGTTGCTAGACCGGCTGGTGCTCACCAAACAATCGTTATTTAAGCTACTTAAGTGAGTTGATAGTGAGCAAGGCACACTTGCTCACATCGATGCAGGTCTGCCTCGTTCAGAGGATCAAATACTTCTCTGTCAGAAATTCCACGCAACCAAGTTAACTGTCGTTTAGCTAATTGACGAGTCGCAGCAATTGCTTGACCTTTAAATTCTTCAAAGTTAATTTTTCCATCTAAAAAATCCCACCCTTGGCGATAACCAACCGCTCTCATCGATGGTAAATCTGGGTGCAGTAGGGGATTCTTATGCAACACTTTCATCTCTTCTAGAAAGCCTTGCTCAACCATGATGTCAAAGCGTTTTGCAATGCGCTCATGTAATACAGGTCTGTCAGATGGTTCAATTGAGATTAAGCGTAAATTAAGCGGTATATCACCATCACCTCTACCAGAGTCTTTGGGTTGTTCACTTAGCCATTCAGACATTGGTTTACCACTTTGTAGGTAGATTTCTAGAGCTCTTTGTACGCGTTGAGCATCATTTTTTTCCAGTCTAGCAGCGCTAGCAGGGTCTACCTTGGCTAGTTGATCATGAATGGCAGCCCAACCAAGTTCTTTGGCTTGTTCTTCAATTTGAGCCCTAATTTCAGGTGATGCTGCTGGCATTTCAGATAAGCCATGAGCTAAGGCACGCCAATAGAGCATGGTGCCGCCAACAATTAGCGGAATATTATTTCTGTCTTGGATTTCTTTGACCCACTGCTTAGCATCTTTAGCAAATTTAGCTGCAGAGTAGGGTGCTTCTGGTTCAGCGATATTGATACCGTGGTGCGCGACTTCTGCCATTTCACTAACGCTAGGTTTCGCGGTGCCAATATCCATGCCTTTGTATACCAGCGCCGAATCCATGCTGATGATCTCAATGGTTTTACCTAGTTTTTTAGCTTGTCTTGCGACTTGCATCGCCATCGCACTTTTGCCACTTGCTGTAGGGCCCACAATTGAGATAACGGCTTTCTCAAACATGTGCTCTTATCGACCGCGCAAAAATAATTTATCCAAATCCTGGATTGTTAATTGCACCCAGGTTGGTCTGCCGTGGTTGCACTGATCTGCTCTTTGCGTTTGCTCCATTTGACGTAGCAGTGCATCCATTTCAGTGAGCGTTAATAGTCGATGCGCTCTAACTGCTGCATGACAAGCTTGTGTGGCTAAGCGCTCGTGTTGAGCTGCATCTAAGACTGCTTTAGAACCAGTGAGGTCCAAATCATTCAGTAGATTTCTTAATAGCATCACGGGGTCAGATTTTTGCAACAAGCTTGGAATTGTTCTGATTGCCAATTGAGTGGGGGAGAGTGTTGCTAAATCAAAACCGAGTTGAGCCAGCGTTTGACGGTGCTCTTCAGCTTTGCCTATCTCAAGTTCTGTGGCATGCATCACAATTGGTACTAGCAATTGTTGTATTTTGATACCCGTAGATAAATCTTCTTTTAACTTCTCATATAAGACGCGCTCATGAGCGGCATGCATGTCTATTAATACAAGCCCATGCTTATTTTGAGCCAAGATATAGATGCCATGAATTTGCGCCAAGGCATGTCCCAATGGCAAATCAGAGTCTTGCTCTGGTGAGTGGGTGATGGTGTTGGCATTGATCTGAGTAAAGAGTCGATCAATGTCATGTTTGCTATTTTGATTGAGGGGTAAAAATTGATTACCTGCTTCACCAGCCCAAGCGGGCGGGCTACTAATACTAGTAAAAGTATGAGGTCTTACAAACTCGGTATTCTCATGTATGTGTTCACCACCGCCCGTGCTTAAAGCATTTTGTATAGCTTTGTAAACAAACTGATGAACTGCGCCACCCTCTCTAAAGCGAACTTCAGTTTTAGCAGGATGTACGTTGACATCAACAAGTTGGGGATCAATTTCTAGAGATAGCACAATCATAGGCTGTCGATCGCCGTGCAGTACATCTTGGTACGCACTACGAATAGCGTGCTGAATCACTTTGTCTCTGATAAATCGACCATTAACGAAACTATATTGTTGATCTGCTCTGGCTCTGCTGGCAGTTGGTTTACTGATGAAGCCTCGTAAAGATAAAACGCCAGAGGTGCTTTCTAGTGCGATCCTGGATTCGTGGAATTCTTGTCCTAGGATGGCGTCCACTCTTTGCTCAATATTGCCCGCTGACCAACGTTCAATCACTTTGCCATTATGCCAAATGGCAAAACCAATGTCTGGCCTGGATAAAGCAATACGTCTCACCACATCAAGGCAATGACCTAACTCTGTACTAGCGCTTTTTAAAAATTTTCTTCTGGCAGGTGTGTTGAAATATAAATCTTGAACGTCGATGGTGGTGCCAACGTTGCCAGATGATGGACTAACATCACCAACAGTTTGACCGCCATTAACTTGAATCTGCCAAGCATGATCATCTTCGGGGGTCCGTGTCGTGATGGAAAGTCTCGAGACTGAAGCAATGGAAGCTAGTGCTTCACCACGAAATCCTAAAGATGCAACTGATTCAAGATCGCTCAGAGACTTAATTTTGCTCGTTGCATGGCGTAAAACAGCTAAATTTAATTGTTGATGCTCAATTCCAAAACCATCATCCTGGATGGAAATCCTTTGGCAGCCGCCTTCTTCTAGTCGAATAGTAATTGCCTGAGCCCCTGCGTCAATCGCATTTTCTAAAACTTCTTTAACTACTGAGGCTGGGCGTTCAACAACTTCACCAGCTGCAATTTGGCTAATGAGGGTATCAGGAAGGGCGGCAATCACCGGTCTCATAAAAAATACTTTTAGTGCAGACGGTGTTGTTGTTCGAGTTGTGCGATTTGCGCCTTGATCTCGTCTATATCGCTGGCTTCTGTTGAGCTATCTATATACCTTTGCATGTCTTCAATAGCCGGTCTGATGTAATCGAGTTGAGCAAGAGCTAAACCTCTGTCTCTAACTTCTTCAATGGCGTCTGGCAACAAAATAACGAGGCGTTGTTGAATTCCTAACAATCTTTCCCAACGTTCTTGCTGGGTGTAGATGGCTTTCAGATTCCTTAAGAATCGAGACAGAATTTCTCTTGAACTAGAGCTTCTTAAAAAGGCACTCAGAGGTAATTGATATTCACCGCGATATCCTTGTGCATCCAAGTAAGGATCTAGCATTTCTTGCAATTCTTGTTTAGATAAAGAGGTGCCAGTAAGAGGGTCCATGATCACTTCGCCTTGAGGCAGTGACAAGCGCATCATGAAGTGATTGGGGAATGAGACCCCTTTGATATTTAATCCAATTTGTTGGCCAAGCTCCATAAATATCAAGGCCAATGAAATCGGAATACCTCTTCTTGTTTCAATCACACTGTGTAGATAAGAATTGTTTGGGTCGTAATAGTCATTACGATTTGGGCCAAACCCTAATTCTTTATAAAAAAAGTATTTTAGTATTTGAAGTTTTTGTATC
>JALQYK010000012.1 GCA_023254115.1 Polynucleobacter sp. | reverse complement strand
CTACCTGGTATTAGCAAACTAATAGGGTATAAAAGCAAAAAATATGCTGAAATTCTACATAAAAAAAACCTATCTGGGCGTATTATAAAAGTATTTTTAGCATTATATCTAGAATTTTGGAGCGATCTCCTTGATCAGTCTAACTTGATAAATAACGTAATAATTAAAATAAAAGACGTTGTTATAACTACATATGTAATATTTGCTATTACCTCTCTTATATTAGCTATTATAAATGCCACAGCAGATTTATATAATGTTCGAGAATTAAACAGAAAAATAGCTATTGAGCTACATACACAAATTTTAAGAATTTGGCAAGATCCTCACACTTGCTTTGTCCTGGAGTTGGTACCACAGCCATCTCTTGAGTTGGTGCAGCACGCTTAGCTATGAGCGACAAAGCCTCAGCAGTTTCTATATTGGCTGCATAGTCTGATGTTGGACAATACGCAATTGCATCCTCACCAGTTTCAGCAATGACATGAAACTCTTGGCTACCTGTACCACCAATAGCGCCATTGTCTGCATTAACTGCTCTGAAGTTAAGGCCTAAACGCTTAAAAATACGTGTGTAAGCTTCAAACATCTTGGCATATGAAATCTTCATACCTTCAACATCGCGGTCAAAAGAATATGCATCTTTCATACAAAACTCACGGCCACGCATGATGCCAAAACGAGGACGACGTTCATCACGGAATTTAGTCTGAATTTGATAGAAGTTCACTGGCAACTGCTTGTAACTTTTGATTTCATGACGAGCAATATCAGTCACCACTTCTTCAGAAGTTGGTTGAATCAAAAAGTCGCGCTCATGACGATCTTTGATGCGCAATAGTTCAGGGCCCATTTTGTCCCAACGGCCCGTTTCTTGCCAAAGTTCAGCTGGCTGAACCACTGGCATTAACAATTCAACTGCACCAGCCTTATCCATTTCTTCACGGATAATGCCTTCAACTTTGCGGATAACCTTTAAACCCATGGGCATATAGTTATATATACCAGCTCCCAGTTTGCGGATCATGCCAGCGCGCATCATGAGCTTATGAGAGACGATTTCTGCGTCAGCTGGGGCTTCTTTTAGGGTTCTAATAAAAAACTGAGATGCTTTCATGGTTCACTTTATAAAATATATGGGTTAGCTATATAGCTATAATCAATTTATTGATTTTAAAGGATTAAAGGATTAGGGCACGAATATGCTCGACAGAGAGGGATATAGACCCAACGTCGGCATCGTTCTACTCAATCAACGTAACGAAGTATTTTGGGGGAAACGTGTTGGCCAACATTCTTGGCAGTTCCCGCAAGGCGGCATTCAACACGGTGAAAACCCAGAGCAAGCGATGTATCGTGAGTTGCATGAGGAGATCGGTTTAGAGCCGCAACACGTTCAAATTATTGGACGTACTCGTGAATGGCTGCGTTATGACGTGCCAGCTGAGTTCCTGCGTCGATCTAATTCTTCATCCAGCCGTCGCACAACGCGTCAAGCATACCGAGGTCAAAAACAAATTTGGTTTTTATTACGCATGGTAGGTCGTGATAGTGACGTTTGCCTAAGAGCTACTGACCATCCAGAATTCGACGCTTGGCGCTGGAGCCCCTATTGGATTCCATTGGATGTTGTGATTGATTTCAAGCGCGAGGTTTATGAATTAGCTCTATCAGAGTTGGCTAGATACATTGCGCGTGGACCAAGAATGATGATGATGCCGTGGGGTTCCCCATTGGACCTATACAGATCAAACCCGCATGATGCGAAAAAAGATTCGGAGAACTCTTGATCACTAATCGACCATATATAAATTTGATGAAATATCTTTTGTGGTCTCTAGCCATGATTAGCTTGAGCACAGCTGCCCAATACAGAACGGCAGACCCTGCTGATGAAAATGATCCAGATGCCCCACGCTTTTGGGAAGAGACTCAAGTTAAGATTCCAACTGCGCCGCCATCAAAAGATTTAAAACCTTTTTATGTGTCACCAAACACACCCCTCACTTTTGCCATTGATGCCAATTCAATTGCTTTTGGCAAAGATGAAGTAATTCGTTACGTCATTGTTATTACCAGCCCCACAGGTGCTAAGCAAGTGACTTACGAGGGTATCCGCTGTGAAACTCATGAGTGGCGTTTATATGCAACCATGCAAAAAGATGACCAGTGGGTCAAATCACCTAACAGCCGTTGGCAAGCAGTTAGAAGCAATAGCTATAACCGCTATCACTCAGCGTTAATACAAGACGCATTTTGTGAAAACTCAATTCCTCGCAGAAGTGCGAAAGAAATTATTCCTTTTTTAAAACCTTAACGGTTGATTGATTTTATTTTTTAGCAGTCAATTGAGAACCAATTGACTCGCCTTTAGCTAGGCGCACTAAAACATTGGCTTCCAAGCCAGAAGCAATCACAGTACTTGCCCCAGACTTAGCTGCCAATTTCGCCGCCAATACTTTGGTCAACATGCCACCAGTGCCAATATCACTACCAGCACCACCAGCCATAGCCTCCAATTGGGCATCACCCGCTACAGCATCTTGAATTAATGTTGCATGAGGATCTTTGCGAGGATCAGCACTATATAACCCGCCCTGGTCAGTCAAAATAACTAAAGCATTCGCTTCAATTAAATTCGTTACTAAAGCACCCAATGTATCGTTATCACCAAATTTAATTTCATCAGTCACAACTGTATCGTTTTCATTGATGATTGGCACGACGCCATGTTTGAGTAATGTTAATAATGTCATGCGTGCATTTTGGTAGCGCTGCTCATCCGCCAAGTCTGCATTAGTCAACAATACCTGCGCTGTACGGATACCGTACTTTGCAAACGATGTTTCATATACTTGCACCAAGCCCATTTGACCAACTGCAGCAGCAGCTTGTAGCTCGTGTATATCTGTTGGTCTTTTTGACCAACCCAAGCGTTGCACGCCTTCAGCAATTGCTCCCGAGCTAACCATCACTACTTGCTTGCCCATAGAACGCAGTTCAGCCATTTGAGCAGCCCAACGTCCAATCGCCTCATGATCAAGTCCTTGGCCACGATTAGTTACCAATGTCGAACCTACCTTAATCACAATGCACTGGGCATCTTGTATTGCTCTACTCACCAACTGCTCCTATAACTTTATATAGTTAGTCGTTAATTTCTTCGTCGTCAGCTTCATTACTCTGAAAACGTACATCCGCCTCATGCTCTTCAGCCTCATCACGCTCTTGACGCTTTGCATCTAAATCTTTTTGAATTGCGTAACAAAGTTGTTGACATCCCTCACCTGTTAAAGCAGAGATCTCAAACACAGGCCCCTTCCAACCATACGCTTTAATGAATGCTTTTACTTTTGCAGCACGATCTTCTTCAGCAATCATGTCGACTTTATTTAAGACCAACCAACGTGGCTTGTCATATAAAGACTCGTCATACTTTTTAAGCTCATTCACAATCGCTTTTGCTTCACCAACAATATCAACATTTTCATCAAACGGTGCCATATCGACCAGATGCAACAACAAATTAGTACGTTGCAAGTGTCTTAAAAAGCGATGGCCTAAGCCTGCGCCTTCTGCTGCACCTTCAATCAAACCAGGAATGTCAGCAATCACAAAACTACGCTCTGCTCCGACTCTGACAACACCCAAATTAGGATGCAAGGTCGTAAATGGGTAATCCGCAATTTTTGGACGCGCATTGGATACTGCTGTAATCAATGTTGATTTACCAGCATTTGGCATGCCTAATAAACCAACATCAGCCAATACTTTTAACTCTAATCTGAGCTTATGTTCTTCACCAGGCAATCCACTGGTCTTTTGTCTTGGTGCACGATTGGTACTGCTCTTGAAATGTAAGTTGCCCCAACCGCCTGCACCGCCCTTAGCTAAACATAATCTTTGGCCGTGATACGTCAAGTCAGCAATCACCTCATTGGTATCCATGTCATGAATGATTGTGCCAACTGGCATGCGTAACTCAATATCTTCACCAGCTTTGCCGTAACAGTCTGAACCACGACCAGGCTCACCATTCTGAGCCAAGTGTTTTTTCGCAAAGCGGTAATCAACCAAAGTATTGATATTTCTATCTGCGATTGCGTATACGCTACCGCCCCGACCGCCATCTCCGCCGTCAGGACCGCCAAATTCAATAAATTTTTCGCGACGCATAGAAGCACTGCCAGAACCACCATGGCCTGCAACTACTTCAATACGGGCTTCGTCGATAAATTTCATAAGATCCAATAAAAAAGGCCTCGCTATTTGGCGAGGCCTTATGCTGAGTTCTGAATGTTCTTCGTTATCTCAGTTAAGGCTAATTAAGCGCTCGGAAGTACAGAAACGAAAGATTTCTTATCTGCACCTTTAACGCCAAATTGAACATGACCATCTACCAATGCGAACAATGTGTGATCTTTACCACAACCAACGTTCACACCTGGGTGAACGCGTGTACCGCGTTGGCGAACAATGATGCCGCCTGCATTGATGGCTTGACCGCCATAAACTTTAACGCCTAATCGTTTTGACTCTGAGTCACGGCCGTTACGTGTTGAACCGCCGCCTTTTTTCTGTGCCATTTTCTACTCCGCCTCTGCCTATTAGGCCTTGATGGTGTTAATCAAAATTTCAGTAAAGTTCTGACGATGACCTTGACGCTTTTGATAGTGCTTGCGTCGACGCATCTTAAAAATCTTCACTTTGTCATGACGACCTTGAGAAATAACAGTGGCTTTAACAGCTGCACCACTAACCAATGGCTCACCAAACTTTAGTGATTCGCCTTCGCCTACGGCGAGAACTTGGTCAAGAGTGATTTCGCTGCCTACATCCGCTGGTATCTGTTCTATTTTCAATTTTTCGCCAGCAGCAACTTTGTATTGTTTGCCACCGGTTTTTATGACCGCGTACATATTGAAATCTTTCTATTAAATAACTACCCGACCCCATGTCGAGTAGAGCCATAGATTATAGCCCTAGCTTAATTTCTAGTCAAAAAGTAGAATTGACGTCTCTGTAGTCGATTTATTAATAGTTTTTATAATAAAACTTAATTAATTCAATGAGTTAAACTGCAGTTAATTAGAAATTACTCAAGATTAAATGTTAATGAGCACTAACTTACAAACAATTCTCAGCCCTATTTCAGGGGATATGCAGGCCCTTAACGGGGTTATTAGAGATTGTTTGAGTTCAGAAGTTGCTCTTATTAATCAAATATCTGCCTACATTATTGAAGCAGGCGGAAAAAGAATTCGACCAGCATTATTGCTGTTAACCAGTCAGGCTATTACTAATGGTGCACGAGTTCAACATCACTTAGACATGGCGGCAGTTGTTGAATTTATTCATACAGCGACTTTGCTTCATGATGATGTGGTCGACGAGTCTCATTTGCGTCGTGGTCGAGCAACCGCCAACGCAGCATTTGGGAACGCCGCGAGTGTTTTAGTTGGCGATTTTTTATATTCAAGAGCTTTCCAAATGATGGTGGCTCCTAATGAACTAAAAATCATGCAAATTCTGGCTGATGCCACCAACACAATTGCTGAAGGCGAAGTGTTGCAACTGATGAACATGCATGACCCTGATGTGAATGAAGAACGTTATATGCAAGTAATTCATTACAAAACAGGCAAATTATTCGAGGCATCTGCAGCATTAGGCGCACTGCTGGCCAAAGCTACGCCAGAACAATATGCTGCAGCTGAAGCCTATGGCAGACACATTGGTTCAACATTCCAATTAGTAGATGACATTTTGGATTACACCGCTAGCGCTGAGCAGATGGGCAAGAACGCAGGCGATGATTTAAGAGAAGGCAAACCAACCTTGCCGCTTATTTATTTGCTTGATCATGGCACTACCGAGCAAAAGAAATTAGTGCGTCATGCTATTGAGCAAGCTGATGAGTTGCCAGAGGACATGTTCCAACAAGTGTATGAAGCCATCATGGCGTCAAATGCAATCACATATACAGAAGAAACAGCAAAACGGGAAGCTCAATTGGCTAAAGATGCACTAGCCTGCTTCCCCAAAAATGAAGCCACTCAGAGCTTAATTGACTTATGTGATTATTCTCTCAAGCGATCAACATAATTGACCTGCCTCTTGAGGGAAAAAATATTTCTCTCCATCATCTGTCTTTAATTCTAAAAATTTTATTCCGTATAGATTTTCTAAATCTATACGGTTAACTTTATCCATTGGTTTATCAAAATTTATCCGGCCTTCTTTGATAAAAATACCCCGATCAAAATAATGTAAAGCGTGATTTACATCATGCAAGATAGCAACGACAGTCAAAGCCCGATCTCTAGCAAAATCACATAAGTTCGAAAGTAAGGCAATTTGCAAATATGGATCCAAGGCAGCAAAAGGCTCATCCACTAACAAAAGACCATCGCTTACATCCCACATTTGGGCAAAAATTCTTGCTAACTGTATGCGAGCCTTTTCTCCACCAGACAAAGTAATATACGAACGCCCCAATAGATGAGATGCCATAGCACTATTGAGAGAATTTTTGATTAATTTTTGGACTTCAAGCTCAGACAAATTTGTCTGATTGATGCATCCAAGTCCAACAATTAAATCAACTGAAAAATCAAAGCCAATTTCTTGTGACTGTGGCAGAACGGCTCGATAGAAACTAAGCTCTTGATAAGACCAGTTGTCGATTAGCTTTTCTAAAAAATAAATTTTTCCACTATCAACTTCTATATCTTTGGCCAGTACTTTTAAAAAAGTAGACTTACCTGACCCGCTAGGGCCAAGCACTGCAATACGATCACCCTTTTGTACATTTAGCTCAGCAATGTAAATACCTGACCTATCAGACTTATCAGAAACTTGGTCGATGTACCAAGTTTTCTTAAGTCCTAAAATTTGAAGATAGCTGTCATGAGAAAGAGAATTAATCATTTCTTAATCCAAGACTTAATGATTCTTTTTATTTAATAGATATAAGAAATATGGTGCGCCTATAAGAGAAGTAAAAATACCAACTGGAATTTCAGTTGGAGATACTAAGTTTTTAGCTAGCGTATCAGCAACTATTAATAAAACTGCTCCAGTCAACATTGAAATAGGCAATACAGTGCGATGATCTGCACCAAATAAAACTCTCACAATTTGCGGAGCAATCAGACTAATAAAACCGATAACACCACTAACTGCAACACATGCACCGCAAAGAAGAGCAATGCACAAGATGGTCACAACTTTGATTTGAGATAACTCAAGACCTAAATGCTGTGCTACATGATCCCCCATGGCTAAAGCATTCAGTTTTGAAGCCAAACTTAATGCTGTAATAAGCCCAACCACTAGACTAATCATCAATATCCACAAGTAACTCCAACTGGCACCCGATAGGGTCCCTAGAGTCCAAAATGTAAAACTTCGTAATTGTTGATCATTGGCCACATAAATACATAGCCCAATGACCGCCGAAGCCAATGCGTTTAAAGCAAGTCCACACAACAAGAGGCTAGATATTGACACTAAAGACATCACTCTTGAGAGCAACAACAAAATATGACACATGAACACAGCACCAAAAAATGCTGCAATTGGGTACAACCAATATTGAATTGCCTCAGATAACTCAATGAGTTCATTAAACACGGATGCGAATACCATCACAATGGCAATAGCCAGTGCGGCTCCGCTCGTAATTCCAAGTAATGCCGGGTCTGCCAAGGGATTTCTAAACAGGGCTTGCGTTAAAGCTCCAGATAAACCCAATGTCGCGCCTATAGCCAAAGCTGAGAGTGCGCGCGGCAATCGAATCTCGATCAAGACATCCAGTGATCTAGATGTATCAAGACTTCCATCTAACACGGCATATATCTCATACCAAGAAATTTCAACTGGGCCTATGACAATTGAAGCAACAACGGCAAGCATGCATATGCATGACAAACCAATGACACCTAGTGGGGCATTTGTATTATTAAGCAACCAATACCCTTCTTAGATCAAGAACCGTTTGAGGCATACGCGGGCCAAAGCCAAGTAGCTGATTAGCATCTATAGATATGAGTCGATGATTTCTTATCGCTGCGACAGAGTCTAAAGAACGGTTTTTTAATAATCCTTGTATGCCACCTAACAAGCTAACAGTTTGGTTGGTCATCAAAATAACATCTGGGTTTGCTTGAATCAAAGCTTCAATATTTAATGGCTTGTATCCGACATAGGAACTCATAGCATTTAAGCCACCTGCGTAATGAATCATTGCGGCGGCACCCGTATCTCGACCACTTACCAATATTCGAGATGCCTGATGCGATAACAGGAATAGGACTTTGGGTTGCTGATCAACAATACGATGATCTAAATACGCCTCTTTCCACGATTGATTTAATTTCCTAATTAGCTTTTCTTTGTCAGGCCCGGCACCCCCCAAAGCGGCAATCCTTTGAATTCTTTTGATTAACCCATTAAAGCTATATTCAGAATCTAATATTTCAAAATTAATTTTTTTATTGCTTTTCATTGAGCGAATAAATGCAGGCGGGCCCACTTCTTCTGTAGCTAATATATGTGTAGGATTTAGGGACAAAACTCCTTCCACAGATAAAGTTCGCGCATAGCCAACTCTTGGATATCTATTAGTTTCTGTCGGGTAGTTAGATGTTGCATCAACTCCTACCAAGTATTTTTGTAGGTTTAATTCATAAATGATCTCAGTAATGGCCCCACCCAATGAAACAATTCTAAGATTAGCCCCTTGATTTTCATTTGAATAAGTCGGCTTCAGTAAGCTATACAAACCAAGACCTAAAGCAACACTTGAAAAATTTCTTCGAGTAATTGTCATAAGTCATACCTCAACCCAAGGGATATGTTTCGACATGGAGCGGTATAGGACTCGAGCACTGGAGACGCAGCCGCAATACCCCTCACATCAGACCACCGCCAGTATTTTTTATCAAATAAGTTATTAATTCCAAAATTTACTTTTAAATCTTTCCTTGGCTGCCACTGAGCTCTTAAATTGAATACTGAATATGATGGTGAAACATATTGAGCAACCTGCATTCTGGTTTGCGTATCGGTGACGGTACCTACATCTGATGGTTTTTTAGACCAGGTATGTAACCATTGGCCATTAAAGCTCCAATCTTGACGCCTGTAACTCAACCCCAAAGATGCTCGCATAGGCTGAATTGTGTCTATCGGTTGGTATTGGGCATTAGTTGATGTAGCCCGCCCCTTGGAATAAACCCATCCAGAAGTTAGGGTCCAATTACGCTTAAATAAGGTCTCGAACCTGACATCCAAACCCTGTATTTTTGCCTGGCTACGATTTAGATATTGATAAATCAATGGATCACCTGTTCTAGCGGATCCTCCAACTACTTGTTGCTCAATAAAATCCTTGTATTGATTACTGTACCCAGCAATCGTATATCGCGATTGCTGCCATCTACCTTTGATACCTAACTCAATACTATTTGCTTTCTCTGATTGCAGGTTTGGATTCCCAACGCTTGTATAGCCATGCCTCAGATTGGTAAACCCATTATTGACTTGATCTTGTGTGGGCGCGCGAAACCCTTGCGACCAACTAATATAAGGTTTTGCATATGCCCGCCATTTCCAAATGCCAGAGATACTAGGAGATAAGGCTGAATCACTTAAATTTACTACCGGTAAGCCATATCCAGCTTGAGAAGACTTAAATTGATAACGGTCAAAACGAATTGCTGGAATGATGCTGTAACTATTGTCATCTATCTCTAACTGCCCATAAAGTCCAGTTAGATTTCTTTGAGTATCAGGAAAATACTTCAGCACATCGTTGTAATCCCCAGACCTTTTAACTGCTTGTGTAACTTTTGATTGTTGAACATCAAACCCATAAGTCCACTTGCGTGAAATTATTCCATCTTGATAATTCACCCAATTAACATTAATTCCAACAGAATTATCAGAAAGATTATTGTCCCTACTTCTATCTAATTGACGATCTTCCATCGATAGTTGATTAACCTCAGCTTGCTGAAGCCATAACTTCATCGATGACTCATCCTCAAACCCAAACACAGTTTTTTCGGTGACAAAATCTAACGAAATACGCTGACGCTTTAGACGATCTTTTGCTTGATGGTCAAAAACATCATTTGTTCTTGCTGTATATAAATTTGTCCGACGATGCTTACCAACATCCTCTAGAGTCAACAACATTTTTTGACTGGCACTTAATTGCTTCTCCACTTTAGCCAATAAATATGTTTGATAGTTATCTTCAGGATTGGGTTTAGTTCGATTAGCATCCAAGGTGTTAATTACTCCTTGGTTGCTCATCTCAGAAGTTGATGTATATGATGAAACTAATAAAGCACTCCAGTCCAACCCTTTTCTAGCCAGATGCAAAGAGCCGGTTGCTGACTGATTGACTGAACGGTAACCAGCCTTAATGACTGTAGAGTTTTCTCGTCCTTTTAGTAAATCATTAATGGTGATAGTTTTGAAGTTCACCGCTGCAGCTAAACCATCACTGCCATATTGAGCCGATGACGGTCCCTTTAGAATTTCTATCTGACCAATACCCTCCAGCTCAACATAATCACCACGACCAACTGATGCTGAAGAGTAGTCAAATGAATGTGGCATACGTATACCATCAATCATCATCAAAACTCGATTGCCCTCTAAACCTCTTATGTTGATGCTCTCTTGTCCTGTACGACCAACACCAGAAGCAATACCAAACCGCGCACTCTGAGATCTAACTTCGACATCCAGATCTTGACTAAATAGCTCTTTAATATCTTTACTATTTCTGCGACTAATTTCATTACTATCAATTAATGTCACAGAGTGAGGCACATCGGAGATTAAGCGATCTCCTTTTGTTGCAATTACCGAAATAGGCTCTAAAGATTTTAATTCTGCGTACTGCGCTGCGCCTAAGTTCGACGCAAGCGACATTGTGGGAAATGCGCCATTTGCAATAACTAGCGCCCAATAAAGAGTTTTACTCGATGACACAACAGCCTCTCAATTTAATACACTGGCTGGCAACTAAAGGGGCTTGCTTGTGTCAGAAATGCTTAATTAAGCATTGGTGAAAACTTTATCATAGATGAGAACTATTCTTATTAGAGTGGTTATTGAGATCATATGTAAGAAACTTCTTACAAAACTTTCAGCATTTATTACCCTATTTTGTAACGTTATTCCCATGCAAATTCATATGAGTTTGCTATAGTCACTCTCATGTTCTTTGCTTTGGAAAGCATTCATGGATTATTGGCTTAATGATTGGCCGTGGTGGGCGCAGTTAGCTCTAGTTATTTTGTTACTTGCTATCTCAGCATTTTTCTCTATCACAGAGACAAGCATGATGGCAGCCAATCGTCACAGAATTAGACACTTAGCCAATAGAGGTCATCGTGGCGCGAAAAACACATTAGACCTTTTGGGTAAAACAGAAGAGTTGCTCTCTGTCATCCTAATTGGCAATAACGTTGTCAATACTGTAGTTCCAGTCTTGCTCACAGCAATTGCTATTCATGCGTTTGGCAACAATGGCTCTGTTCTATCGATTAGCACAGGCATCACTGCAGTATTGATCATTATTTTTTGCGAAATCACGCCTAAAGTAATAGGCGCCACGTACCCAGAAAAGATTTCTATTGTTACGAGCTGGATCATCAAACCTCTGATTGTGATCTTAAAGCCAGCCATGTTACTAATTAATTTGTTTGTAACTGGTCTATTAAAAATATTCAGGGTGGATACTAAATCTAATAACAATCAACAAATGACACCCGAAGAACTTCGCTCCGTGGTGCTTGAGTCAACTCACTTCATTCCCAATAAACATCGCAGCATCTTAGTGAACCTATTTAACTTGGAAAGCATTCAGGTTGATGACGTGATGACTCCAAGAGCACGAATGGAGGTTTTAGATTTTTCAAAACCAATTGATGATGTTATTCATCAATTAGAGACCTGCTATCACAATAAATTACCTGTATGCGATGAAGACTCAGACAAAATTATTGGCATCCTAGCAGTACGCAAAGCTCTGAGCTTGTTGGGTGATGAAGAACTGGAACATAAAAACTTTAGAGATCTTCTCAGTGAACCCTATTTCATTCCAAGTGGAACACCAGTTTTACAACAACTTCAATTCTTCCAAGAGAATCAAGAGCGTATTGGCTTAGTTGTTGATGAATATGGAATTGTTCAGGGCTTAGTTACCATTGAAGATATTCTCGAGGAGTTGATTGGTGAGTTCACTACTTCGCTACCTGATCTAGCCATCAAAACAAAATGGCTAGCAGATGGCACATACATCGCCGATGGATCATCTAGCTTAAGAGACTTGAATCGACTGCTTAACTTAAATCTGCCAACAGATGGTCCTAAAACGTTAAATGGCTTACTTATCGAAACGCTAGAAGATATTCCAGATAACAACGTCAGCGTCAAGATTGATGATGTTGTGATGGAAATTATTCAGGTTGACGATCAAATCATTAAAACTGTTCGAATCTATCAACCACATTAATGAATTCTTTGATAGAAATTATTTCAATCATTTTTGTCGTTATTTCATTAGTTATTTTGGCTTGGATTGATTTAAAAACATTTCAACTGCCTGATGCTATTACTATCTCTTTATCAGCTTATGGATTGATTGCAAACAGTCTATTCGGGTTGGGTTGGACAGATACATCTTCAGCTTTGATTGGCTGCATGAGTGGCTACTTAAGCCTTTATCTAATAAATCAAGTCTATCTAAGAATTAAAAAAATACATGGTGTGGGCATGGGTGATGCAAAGCTGTTAGCTGGCCTAGGGGCATGCTTTGGCTGGCAAAGTTTGCCGTTTATCTTGATGATTGCATCTGGATCTGGTTTACTTGGCGGCTATATTTGGCTTAAAGTACATCATCAAGATTCATCACATGCTTTTCCGTTTGGACCTTTTATTGCACTTGGTGGCATCATCACACTGACATGGCTAATACTCAACAACCACATCGCCCCCTTCAGCGCATACTAAGAGTTGGCTTAACGGGCGGTATTGGCTGCGGGAAAAATGCTGTAGCTGCACATCTTCAAAGATTGGGCGCACTCATCATCGATACAGATTTAATTGCGCACGAAATCACTGGAAAAAATGGTTTAGCCATGCCAACCATCAAATCTCAATTTGGTGAAGACTTTTTACAACCTGATGGATCTCTAGATAGAGGCAAAATGCGCACTCTTGTCTTTAACGATTCAAAAGCAAAATTAGCCCTAGAGCAAATTACCCACCCTTTAATTCATCAAAAATCACAAGAAATTGCAACCGAAGGCTTCAAGCAACACCCCCCATATGTTGTTTTTATGGTTCCGCTATTAAGTGAGTCTGGGCCATGGCTCAATCAAAACCCGGCAAAAATTGACTAGGTGGTGGTGGAGCACAAGAGCGCCGCGCCTAGCTTGGAGGATGCGATGAAGGCCATCCAGGAGGCCCGGGAGAAGCTGAAGCTAGGAGCTGTGGAAGTACTTACGAAGGACGTAACAAATGAACCCTCTGATAGCAGCGGTTAAGAATCTGGCAATGTGGGATAAGTGGCAGGCGATGGTTGCCTTGGCGGGCGATCAGTATGCCAAGAGCCCCGTCTTTGTGGAGCAGGACAGCCAGACGGCGGAGGAGTTTGACCAAGTGGCCGATTGGATAGGACGTTGGGACATTCCTGCGTTTGATCGGTTTGGC
>JALQYK010000094.1 GCA_023254115.1 Polynucleobacter sp. | reverse complement strand
ATAGAAAAAGTAGTCAAATTAAACGGTGAAGAATTAAAAAAGGGCGACAGTTGGTTGAATGAATGGATTAAAAGTTATAAATGGTGGTTTGACAAATGTCAACCATTATTTGGATTATATCGTAACCTAGTTAGAGCAATTGATTGACCATATTCATCGCCAGCATCCACAAGTACCAGTGATTCTGGACTCTAAACGTGGGGATATTGGCAGCACGGCTGAACAATATGCCATTGAAGCCTTCGAGCGTTACAAAGCTGACGCAGTGACAGTCAACCCATACATGGGATTTGATTCAATTGAGCCCTATTTAAAGTATGCCGATAAGGGCGTGATTGTTTTGTGCCGCACCTCTAATCCAGGTGGATCAGATTTGCAGTTTTTAGAAGTTAATGAAGAAAACAATGTGGCAAAAGAACAACTCTATCAACGTGTGGCTCGCTTGGCGGCAAACCGTTGGAATAAGACCGGTCAATTAGGCTTAGTGGTGGGAGCTACCTTCCCCGATGAGATTGCCAAGGTGCGAGAAATCGTTGGTGAAATGCCTTTATTGATTCCGGGTATTGGCGCTCAAGGAGGCGATATTCCATCAACCGTTAAGGCTGGTACCGTTCAGGGTTCACCAGGTACCGGCATGATTATCAATTCTTCTCGCGCCATTTTGTATGCGAGTCAAGATAGTAAATTTGCTAATGCCGCGCGCCAAGTTGCAATCGCTACACGCGATGCACTACGCGCAGCCAAAGCTTAAAGAAGTCATTCACTGATTTAATGAAAATCATTCCTCAATCATCTTGGATTTGGGCACGACCTGAGAGAGCTCTGGCCTTTGGCTTTGGCTCTGGCTTATCCATCAAAGCTCCCGGCACAGTTGGCACTTTGTACGCATGGGCCATCTATTTGGTACTACAAGCTTTATTAGACAGTCATGTGATTGCTTGGATGATAGGATTGGGTGCAGTCGCTGGCATTTGGATTTGCGGCAAGGTAGGCGAAGAATTAGGCGTGCCTGATCATGGTGGCATTGTGTGGGATGAATTCATAGCTTTTTGGCTGATTCTCTTCATGGTGATGCCAACAGATATTTGGGGGCAAGTCGGCGCATTTTTGTTATTTAGATTTTTTGATGCTGTCAAACCTGGTCCCATCAAATCGATTGATCGCTACTTCAAAACATGGCAACCCAGTGTTGAGCGCTTAGATCAACCAAAAAAAATTCCGTCATGGGTAGTGCGTGGTTTTGGCGTGATGATTGATGATATTGCCGCAGCTGTGGCAACCTTATTTGTGATTGCCATTGCATCACGCATTGGGTAAGAGTCATGACTCATTTGAGTATTCAAAATCTCGTCACTCAATTAGCAAGCGAGCTACTCAAGAAACACTGGCGTTTGAGTACAGCAGAATCCTGTACTGGTGGTTTAGTGGCTGCCACCATCACAGAATTAGCAGGATCTAGCGATTGGTTTGAACGTGGCTATGTGACTTATAGCAATTCTGCAAAATCTGAGGACATCCGCGTATCACCAGAATTAATTGCACAGCACGGCGCAGTGAGTGATCAAGTTGCGAGAGCCATGGCTATTGGCACCAAGAAAAGTAGTCACGCTGAAGTTGCTCTTTCAATTACTGGTATTGCAGGGCCAACAGGTGGCAGCATTGAAAAGCCGGTGGGCACTGTTTGCTTTGCTTGGGTATTAGCCAATGATGCCATTTATAGCGAGACAAAATTATTCACCGGCAATCGCCAAGAAGTACGTCAACAAGCGTGTGAGTTTTCTCTAAAACGATTGTTAGAGCTACTGCTGATTAAATAATATAGATGCAATCTCTAAGTCATAGGACTTAAATTGCTGCTTAAAGAACCGATATATATGATCCATCGTCATATTCACATCAACAGGCAACAACCCTTCATCATCACGATCTAAGGGTATCTTTCCAGTCAGTACTGCTCGATAGTACTCAAGGTCATCGTTTAATAAATAAATCTGTAGATTATTGATCAAGGACTTAAGTGTGTACCCATGATCGCGCATCAATATCATCAAATCATATAGATCTCTTGATCTAACCCTAGCCTTCATAACAAGTGTTTTTGCTACTTCAAGCCCATCAGTTCCCAACAATGGAAAGACCCAACATTTGCTGATTTTTGAGGCCGTCTTATAAAACGCTTGTTGTTTGGCATTCTCACCAAGACTTAAAAATGTCACCTTAACTTGGTCGACATTAAAGTCTCTCACGTAGTCTAAAAGATTAAGACCAGTCTGAATCTTGAACTGCGAAATCTGAGCTACAGAATTAAGCTCTCTCACCTGATGAGTTTTTTTTAACTCCAATAAAAATTGATCAATTACGTTATTGGGCAATTTCTTGTCAAAGCATGCCAAATCTAGATCATTGCTTTTTCTATGACCAATTTGTAAAGCTAAGGCTGTACCACCAACTAAACAGAGCTGTTGATCAAGACGCAACTCTTGAATCAAACCAGCATATGACTGAAACTCCTTGAATAAGTTCAAAGTGTTTGGTGGCAAAACTTCTTGATGCAGCTTATTTAGGTCACCCATATCAGGTCACTTTTCTGGCTAAAGCCTCATGAATCGTTTCCATGATCTCCGACAAATCATCACGCACATCATCGTAAAAATTTGACTTAATTTCTTGATCGATGCGATCTACCCCAAAGCGTTTACATAAACGAACAATATCTGCAAAGCGCAATCTTTTTAACACTTTCATTATCAAGACATCATCTGACATACCGCCTGGATTTGACCAATCGTATGGGAAATCAAATTCATTGGATATCTGTAGAGATTGTTGTGATTCCTTAACGAGATTTGACTGACGGTCAATCGATTCTGGATATAGCTTGGTTGGTGATATTTCAAAATTTAAGCCAAGGTAACTGAGCGTACCCAAAAGCAAATGACTGCCGACGTTCTTGCCATTCTCTAAGTCTGCAATAGTTTGACGACGCACATTTAGCGATTGAGCAACTTGATCTTGGGTATACCCCATCAACTTACGTTGTTGACGTATCGCCTGACCAATCGACTGAGCTTGAGAATTGTGACTCATAATGTTCTATTTATAGAACATTATGAGCAGAAAATCAAGAAATTATGATGTAATTGAGTATGACTCCTCTATAAATGTTATATATAAATAACATTTATAGCCTGTTATTTATTCATTCTCTCTAGAATAAAGTCAATCCTGGCTGGGAAATTAACTCTGGCTTTAGAGCAATACTGAACTTTGTCATAGCACTTGGGTGCGGGTAAAGCCGCCGCTAAAGAGGCTGCCTCTTCCATAGATAGTTGATTGGGCTTGATGGCAAAGTAATGTTGCGAAGCGGCTGCAATGCCAAACACCCCTTCACCCCACTCCACACTATTAAGATAAATCTCAAAAATACGATTTTTAGGTAAGGTGATTTCTAACATCGCAGTAATGGCCAACTCTTGCACCTTGCGCACGTAATTTTTTTCGCCCGACAAAAACAGGTTTTTAGCCAATTGCTGAGTAATGGTTGAGCCACCACGTAAATGCTTGCTGTTTTTTTGATTTCTATCCCAAGCATCTTTCATGGCTTGAGGTTCAAAACCCGCATGACGATAAAAATCGCTGTCCTCGCTGATGGTAATGGCGCGCTTTAAGTAAGGCGATATTTTTTTAAATTCAATCCATTCTTGTTTGATTCCACAAGAATGGATGGATGGAATACTCCAGCCACATAATCGATAACGCTCAGCCAACTGAAACGCTGTGACTGATGGATTAACCCAACGCCAAACCAAAATTTGCAAAAAGAAAAAGGCTTGAAGCGCCAAAATTGACAAAAGAAATACAGAGATGAAATAACGTAGATATCTCATAAAGACATTGATTTGCTCTTGGTTCGTCTTTGATTAATTCTTAGTAAGTGGCTCGCACAGCCGCAATCGCACCATCAATATCCAAAGTGCTATCAGCATCTTTAAGATCAAGCCAAGTTTCAAAAGCAAGAGCGGCTTGCTCTACCAACATACCCAGACCATCACTCGCTCTTAGGCCAAGCTCTCTCGCATCTTGCATGAAGCGGGTTTCTTTGCCATAAACCATGTCATAAGCGAGTGTTTTTGAATTTGAAATTACCTTTAAGAGCTCTTTAGAAATAGGCGATGTATCACCCAATCCAGTTGCGGTGGCATTAATAATTAGATCAAAAGTTTGATGCCCCTCACCAAGCTTCTGTATATCAATCGCCTGGAGAACTACTTGAGATGCCGCTGCTGATTGTTTAAATTGCTCGACCAGTAGTTGTGCTTTTGCAAAAGTGCGATTTGCAATGGTGATTACTCCAACCTTCTCTGCGATTAGGGGCTCAATCACACCCTGCGCTGCACCGCCAGCTCCAAGAATCAAGACCTTGGCATTTCTTAAAGATGTCTGTTGATTTCTTAATAGGCGCTGCAAATCTCTTGTCAGACCTACACCATCTGTGTTGTCACACCACAATTCGCCATCTTTTAACCAAAGAACATTTGCTGCTTTTGCTGCTTTTGCTATCTCTGTTTTTTTCTGAGCCAGCTCATAAGCTTCCAACTTGAATGGCACAGTGATGTTTAACCCCTTGCCACCTTGTCTAAAAAACTCTCGGGCAGTTTCTTTAAAGGCATTTAATTCGCAAAAAATTCTGCCGTAATAAATTTCTTGTTTGGTTTGTTTTGCAAAATACGTG
>JALQYK010000042.1 GCA_023254115.1 Polynucleobacter sp. | reverse complement strand
GGCCTTCTTCACTCACGCGGCATTGCTGGATCAGGGTTGCCCCCATTGTCCAAAATTCCCCACTGCTGCCTCCCGTAGGAGTCTGGGCCGTGTCTCAGTCCCAGTGTGGCTGATCGTCCTCTCAGACCAGCTACTGATCGTTGCCTTGGTGAGCCTTTACCTCACCAACTAGCTAATCAGGTATCGGCCGCTCTAATTGCGCGAGGCCTTACGGTCCCCCGCTTTCCCCCTTAGGGATTATGCGGTATTAGCACAGCTTTCGCTGCGTTATCCCCCACAATAAGGTACGTTCCGATATATTACTCACCCGTTCGCCACTCGCCACCAGGTGCAAGCACCCGTGCTGCCGTTCGACTTGCATGTGTAAGGCATGCCGCCAGCGTTCAATCTGAGCCAGGATCAAACTCTTCAGTTTAATTCCTGTGATGCATTACTGCATCGTCGCTCACTCATTCAGAATCGACTCCAGTCTTTCGACCGGAACCAAATTTACTGTTTTGTGAGTACTGCTTATATCTGTCCCGAAGGACTGGATGTCTTTTCTCAGTACCCACATTTATCGGTTGACTACTTTTTAAAGAAGGCTGTTTGCTTTTTGTTTATTTCAAAACGCATTCAGCAGAGAAATGAGACTATGCCTGACCTAAAACAACATGTCAACACCTTTTGCAGAAATATTTACTAATTTCCTCAAAAAAAATTTATTTATTACTAAACTCAGAAATATTTGTCTTTAAAAACATAGGGATATAAAAATATTAGGGTAAACCCTTAAATTTACCTAGTTTTTCGCTAATTCTCAGCCTAAAATTAATACTGCACCGCAATACTTAAGGGGCAACATGTTTGAAATAGCTAAAACACTTAAATTACCTAATATTTTGGTCAGGGAGTTACACCCAGGACACAGGGAAAAAATTCGCCTGCATCTTTTAGCACTATCCGATGCGGATAGAAGCCTAAGGTTTGGCCTGCATACAAGCGATGACGTTATTAATAACTACGTTGCAAACATCGATTTTTCAAATGATTCTGTTTTTGGGGTATTTGATAAACAGCTTAATTTAATCGCATGCGCACACTTAGCTTACCCCGCACTAAAACAAGCCACCAATAGAACTGCTGAATTTGGTGTTTCAGTGAACACAGAAGGGCGTGGCATGGGTATTGGCTCAGCGCTCTTTAAACGCGCGGCAACACATGCACGAAACACTAATATTGAAATTCTCTACGTTCACTGCTTATCTAGAAATAAAGTGATGATGCACATCGCTGAAAAAGCTGGCATGGAAATCGAGTTTTCATATGGCGAGGCAGATGCGTATCTAAAACTAGCCAAACCAAACAACAGCAGTATTGTTGCAGAGGCTGTTCACGCACAAGCTGCTGACATTGATTACGCGGTCAAAAAAAATATTCAGCACTCTAAATTTTTAATTTCTCAAATTAGATCGTTTGCACTATCTACCAAATAAAAAAGCTCAGAAACTTCTGAGCTTTTTTATTAATGGCAGTCAGCTTTTATTTATTCGCACCATCTAAGCGGCGCTTATCCGCCTCAGAAATCAAATCGAATACTTTTGTTACTTGCTTAACACCTGGAACTTCTCGAGCAATATTAACTGCCACGTTAGCCTCTGCCTCAGTAACGATACCCATCAAATAAACTTTGCCCGCCTCAGTGACGACTTTCATGGAATTTGATGGCACATTTTTATCCGCCAAGAAAGCGCCTTTAATTCTTGTTGTTAAGTAAGCATCATTGGTGCGCGCACTTAATCCACTTAACGGAGCAGCAACCAACTCGTTAAAAACATCAGAGACATTCTTCATTGCCTTAACGCTATTTGCAACTTCTGACTTTAGTTGTTCTGTTCTAGTTTCACCAGTTAACAAAACGCGGCGATTAAATACGCTGACATTAACGTGAACGTTATCACCATATTTTTTAATTAAAAAACTTTCAGCCTCTAGCTGTATGCCTCTATCAATAGATTGCGTACCAGGGTTTCTTCTGTCAGCAATCACTAAAGCACCACCAGCCATGCCTCCGGCAACAAGAGGGAAGCAACCAGCAAATGCAGTCACGGTTAATGAAGCAGCCATCAACTTCATCATTTGACGCCTTAAATTCTTATTCATTTCTTCCTCATCTTTAATCAAGCATTAAATGATCTATGCCGTCACATAAACAATGTAACAAAAGCAAATGGGTTTCTTGTATACGAGCAGTTCTATCTGCAGGCACACACAAATGGACATCGCCATCTTTTAAAAGGCCACTAATTTTCCCGCCGTCTTTACCTGTAAATGCAACTACTTTCATACCCTTGGCATGCGCACTTTCTATTGCAGCAATCACATTTCCAGAGTTGCCTGATGTAGATATACCCAACAAAATATCGCCAGCCTGACCCAAAGCATTTACCTGCTTACTGAAGATCACATCGTAGCTGTAATCATTACCAATCGCAGTCAAAATAGAGGAGTCAGTTGTTAAGGCAATGGCGGGGAGTTCGCGCCTCTCACGCTCAAAACGACCGACCAACTCTGCAGCAAAATGCTGCGCATCAGCCGCAGAGCCTCCATTACCGCAAGCCAAGATTTTTTTACCTGACATTAAAGCCAAATACATCAAATTAATTGCATCAATGATTTTTGTAGGCAACACCTCTGCAGCTTTTTGCTTTGTAGCAATGCTATCTTCAAAGTGATTTTGTATGCGTTGCCCTAATTTATTTTTGGTATCCATATTCATGCCTAGATTATGCCCCCAAGAAAGCAGCACTAGCGACATCTTACGTCAAATTGACCTGAAAATTGCAAGCGCACGATGTTTGATGCATCATCAGTTTTACTCAATTAATTTGGCCCAATAAAACGGGTAGCAGAATGGATTTCTTTAAATACGCACAAGGTCAAAACTTTCCAACTGGTGCCTTATATCTTGTTGCAACCCCAATTGGAAACCTGGCAGATATCACCATTAGAGCCTTACATATTCTTATGCAAGTCGACGGTATTGCGTGTGAGGATAAGCGTCACAGTAGCGCGCTATTAAATGCGTATGGAATTTCAAAGCCTTTGTACGCCGTGCATGAACATAATGAAAAGTCAGCCAGCCAACACATCATTAATAAGCTGGCACAGGGTGAGAGGTGGGCTTACATCTCTGATGCGGGCTCACCCGGAATATCAGATCCGGGCGCCACTCTTTGTGATGAGGTAAGGCAAGCTGGCTTTTTGGCTATACCTTTACCTGGTCCAAGTGCAGTTATTACAGCAATATCTGCTTCGGGTGATTTTCTAAACAATGGTGATGGTTCATTTCAATTTCTAGGCTTCTTGCCTGCCAAGGCAACCCAACGAGATGCGGTAATTAACTTTGCAGTTAACTCAAACGTTGCCAGCTTTTTTTACGAGGCGCCCCACAGAATTGAAGCCACACTAAAAGCTCTTGCCGCAAAAACTGCCGCAACACAGCGAATATTTATTGCAAAAGAACTCACCAAAATTTTTGAAGAAATAACGATTCTTAATTCTGATGAAATCACCCAATGGTTGAATCAAGTTAAATCTTGGCAGGGTGAGTACGTTCTTGGAATTGAGGCCTCGCCCAAAAAGCCAGTTGAATCGGAATTTGATGAAACAACCTTAGCCTGGATTAATGCGATTGATACTGAAATAGGGCACAAAGATTTATCAGAAATAATCTCTAAAGTAACCGGAATGCCGAAAAAAGACGCCTATAAACATCTATTGGAGTTAAAGCAATCATAAAAAAACCCCCGAATTCGGGGGTTTTTAATTATGCAAGAAAAGTTATTTCTTTTCCTCAGCAGCCTTAGGCAATTCTGGTGCCTTAGGCTCTGCGAACTTGCCACCGGCAGAAGCAGCTAAATAAACAACAGCTCTACCTAACTCATAATCAGAAATATCATCAGGATTTGTGCCCCCACGAGCTGGCATAGCACCTTTACCCTTTACTAAAGAACTTAGTAAACCGTCATAACCACGGCCTAAACGAGCAGACCAACCACCCGCATCACCAAACTTCGGGGCTCCAGCCGCGCCAGAGGCGTGGCATGAGGCGCAAGCTTGTTTATAAACTTCTTCACCTGTTTTAAATACTTTCGGGCCCGAAGCATCCTTAAAGTCTAACAAGGCTACTGGTTTGATTAATTGATTGGCAGCTTCAGCTGCTGCATCCGGATTGGCACCTGGTTTTTTACCGCTACCAACATAAACCATTAATAGGGCAATAATGATTAATGGCACAAAAAAGCTCGCAAAAACCATTACAACCAACTGCTTAGGAGATTTGATCAAATTTCCGTGTTCTTCACTCATTTCGGATTTCCCTTTTTATCTAGCTCGCGACATTATAGCGAGGATAATCATTGTCAGCCTTACAATCTTACATATTGCGACCGTAGTTCAATGGATAGAATTAGAGTTTCCGAAGCTCTCGATACAGGTTCGATTCCTGTCGGTCGCACCATGACCTAGCTCAATAAATAGCCATGAAACAAGGCAAACTTGCCTAAAAACCCTTAAAATACCGCTATCTTGAATTCCGCGCTATAAAAGGTCGCCATGTCATCAAATACAGCTGAATTAAACATTGATCAACCGATACCAGTTGGTCAGCCAATTCCACACCGAAAGGTAATTAGATCTTGGCTAACGCCACTAACAGAAAGAGTTGTTGTTAAAGCAATCGCTTTACAGTTACTTGACACGATTATTTTGACAGCCGGCATAGTCGGTACCGTTTACTTCGAATCTTTTTTAGTAAAGCTTTTTTTAGCTCTATTCTCAGGATTCATGATTGGCCGCATTTTTATTCTTGGTCATGACGCCTGTCATCAAAGCTTTACACCTCACAGAGGCTTGAACAAATTATTGGGTCGCCTAGCATTTTTACCATCTCTTACACCATACAGCTTATGGGAAGTTGGTCATAACGTAGTTCACCACGGCCAAACAAATTTAAAAGGTTTTGACTTTGTATGGGCGCCACTATCGCTTGAGGAATATAACAACCTTACTGATGGTCAAAAGACTCTTGAGCGCCACTACAGAAGCGGTTGGGGCCCAGCCCTTTATTACTTCCTAGAAATTTGGTGGAAAAAAATGTTTTTCCCAAATAAGAAAAACATGCCTGCAACTCGCCCAGCATTCTTATGGGATAACGTTTTAGTTTCAGTGTTTGCGGTGATCTGGAACGCTGCATTAATTTATGCGGCACTTGCTACTGATCAATCTGTTTTACTTACCATTGTGATGGGCTTTGTTATTCCTTTCATTTTCTGGAATGCCATGATTGGTTTTGTGGTTTATGTGCATCACACCCATCCAAGTGTTTCTTGGTATTCAGATAAGTCTGAATGGCTACGCGCTCAACCATTTGTATCAACAACAGTTCATTTAGTATTCCCATTCAAGTGGGGTGCTTGGATGCACCACATCATGGAACATACTGCTCATCACGTTGATATGAGCGTACCCCTATATCAATTGAAGCAAGCTCAATCAAAGCTAGAAACCATGTTGCCGGGCCGGATTATTGTGCAAAAGTTCTCTTGGGCTTGGTACTTTGAGACAGCCAAACTTTGTAAGCTCTACGACACAGAAAACAAGTGCTGGCTTGATTTCGAGGGCAACAAAACAGCTGATTCAATAAAAGTAGTTTTAAGTTAAATAGAGACAAAAAGACGCCCGAAAGGGCGTTTTTTAAAAAGCCGTTAAAATAAACGGCTAATACTAATAGAGAAGTTCATATGTCTACGCCACCAACCACCTTGGAAAGCAATACAAGAGTCATGAAATTTTGCTCTTCTTGCAGCAGAGAAAAGCCCCTTGAAGGTGGTACATGGATACCTACAAGCAATCGTAAACAACGTTGGATTTGCGCTAGTTGTTTGTATAACAGAACACACCGTACAGGCTCAGCAAAGGCCTAATACGCACCATCCCCAACATAGGGGTTGTTCTTTCTTTCATCACCAAATGTAGACATCGGTCCGTGTCCAGGGACAAAGGCTATATCGTCACCCAGTGGGAATAATTTATCTCTAATGGCGGCAACTAAATCTGCATGATTGCCACGCGGAAAATCTGTGCGTCCGATGGAGCCCGCAAACAAGACATCTCCAACAATTGCCAAATGATCTTGGGGACTATAAAAAACCACATGTCCCGGGGTATGGCCCGGGCAGTGTTTAACGGTTAACAAGACTTTGCCAACACTCACAACATCTTCATCATCTAACCACTTATTGGGCACAAAGGCATCGGCCTTGGGGAATCCAAAACGCTGGCTTTGAAGCGGTAATTGATCTAACCAAAATGCCTCATCTTTGTGTGGCCCCTCAATCTCAACGTTTAATTCCTTGGCTAAGGCAACCGCCCCAGCACAATGATCTATATGGCCATGCGTTAAGAGAATTTTTTCTGGTGTGGCGCCTGACTTATTTAATACATCCAATATTTTAGGAATGTCGCCACCAGGATCAACAATCGCAGCGCGATTCGTTTCTTCACATATCAATATTGAGCAGTTTTGCTCAAAGGGCGTTACCGGAACTATGAGTACTTTTAAAGTCATAGTTCCGATTATCCAAATAAATTAAAAAATTACCAGTTAGATTCGCGATCAGGTGTGGCTGTAATTCTGTGAATAGCTAAGTCAGCACCATCAAACTCTTCTTCTTGGCTCAAACGCAAACCCAAAACCGTCTTGAGTACACCATAAACAACAAGTCCTGCTATTGCTGCAAAAGCAACGCCGGTAAGTGTGCCGATTAATTGGGCTGAAAAACTAACGCCACCCAAACCACCTAATGCTTTTTGTCCAAATATGCCTGCTGCTATACCACCCAAAGCACCGCACAAACCGTGTAGGGGCCAAACACCCAATACATCGTCAATCTTCCAACGGTTTTGCACAAGTGTAAACATCACAACAAATAAACCTCCTGCTGCGCCACCAACAATCAATGCGCCCATTGGATGCATCAAATCTGAGCCAGCACAAACTGCTACCAAACCAGCCAAAGGCCCGTTATAGCTGAACCCTGGGTCATTTTTACCCAATAACCATGCAACCAAGGTTCCACCAACCATCGCCATCAATGAGTTCATTGCCACCAAGCCACTTAGCTTATCAACTGTTTGGGCACTCATTACATTAAATCCAAACCAACCCACCGCCAGAACCCAAGCGCCAAGGGCTAAAAATGGGATGTTTGAGGGTGGATGGGCTGAAATTCGACCATCTTTTGTATAGCGACCATGGCGAGCGCCCAACAAAATTACAGCCGGCAAGGCAATCCAACCGCCCACAGCATGAACCACCACAGAGCCGGCAAAGTCATGGAACTCCTCACCAGTTAATGCCTTGATCCAAGCCTGATAACCAAATTGTTGATTCCAAACCATGCCTTCAAAGATTGGGTATACAAAACCAACCAAAATAAATGTGGCAATTAACTGAGGATTAAATTTTGCGCGCTCTGCAATACCCCCAGAAATAATTGCTGGAATTGCCGCAGCGAAGGTCAGCAAAAAGAAGAATTTAACCAACTCAAAACCATTTTTTTGAGCCAATACCTCTGCGCTAGCAAAGAAATTAACGCCGTATGCAATGCTGTAACCAATAAAAAAGTATGCAATCGTAGAAACCGCAAAATCGATCAATATTTTTACGAGAGCATTTACTTGGTTTTTTTTACGAACTGTTCCAAGTTCTAAAAATGCAAATCCTGCGTGCATAGCAAGCACCATAATGGCGCCAGTCATAATAAAAAGGGCATCTACACCAGTTTTAAAATTTTCCATAAAGCTTCTCCATGTAAGGCTTTAACAAACGTATGGATTATGAATTGCCCCAGTTCATCAATTTGGCACTTTTTGCACCAATAATGTGCAAAAAAGGATTTTTGGTGGATGAGGAGACCTTAGGTACAATATTGCATCGATGGGAGAGTTTGGTTTACCCAACGCCGAAGGCGCAATGCCCATGAACGCTCAGGCAAATGGACCGTCGATATTTACACTCTGGAGAGCGGCATTGAATTGCCCACCGAAGGGGCTAAAGGTACTCAAAAGGTTTGCGTACCTCAATCTCTCAGGTAACAGGACAGGGGGGCATCAATTCCTTTAAGGAGTTTGGATGTCGGCTGTCCCTACAAATCTAAAACGTACTATTCTTTTTGAAACTCACAAAAATGCTGGCGCCAAGCTAGTTGACTTTGGTGGCTGGGAAATGCCGGTTAATTACGGCTCGCAAATCGAAGAACATCTTGCAACACGAACAAATTGCGGTATTTTTGACGTGTCACATATGGCTGCGGTAGATGTAATTGGTAAAGATGCCAAATCTTTCTTAGAGAAAGTAGTTGCCAATAACGTCAACAAACTAAAAAATAATGGTCAAGCTCTATACGGATGCCTATTGAACGAGCACGCTGGAGTAATTGATGATCTGATTGTTTATAGGTTGGATCCAAATTTCAGGCTGGTTATTAATGCAGCAACTGCTCACACAGATCTTGAATGGCTCACAAAGCAAGCAAGTGCTTTTGGCGACGTCAAATTAATTCCTCGTAGGGCGGATTTAAATAATAGTCAGAACCCCCAGGGCATGATTGCTGTTCAGGGACCCAATGCATTGAATTTAATTAAACAAGCTATTCCAGAACTAGCGAATGCGGCCAGCGAATTAAAAGTTTTTCATGCGGCATGCGTAGAAACGTCCTTGGGCGAAATCATGATTGCTAGAACTGGTTATACCGGTGAAGATGGCGCTGAATTATTAATACCTCTAGCAAACACTGCTAAAGCATGGGATCTACTCGTCAACACCGGTGCCCAGCCTGCGGGTCTAGGCGCGAGAGATACATTACGACTCGAGGCAGGCATGAATCTGTATGGTCAAGATATGAATGATCAAACTAGCCCATTAGACGTTGGCTTATCTTGGACCATTGATAGATCTACAGATAGAGATTTTATTGGTAGATCCGCTCTCGAAAAAACGCCTCAACAATTTGTGTTTATGGGATTAATCCTACAAGACAAAGGTGTCTTGCGTGCCCATCAAATTGTTAAATCAACTAAGGGGCAAGGTGAAATTACCAGCGGTACATTTAGCCCATCCCTACAAAAATCTATTGCACTAGCAAAATTGCCAATTAATAGCGAAGTTGGCGATATTGTCCAAGTTGTTATTCGCGACAAAGAACTTAACGCTATTGTTGTAAAAGCCCCTTTCGTACGCCATGGCAAAGCCTTGGTTTAATTTTTGGAGAAACCTATGAATATCCCTCAAAACCTACACTACACAGAATCACATGAATGGATTCGCAAAGAAGCTGATGGCACCATCACCGTTGGCATTACTGATCACGCTCAAGAAGCATTAGGTGACATTGTTTTCTTAGAGTTGCCAGAAGTGGGTAAAAGTTTTAACGCTGGGGATGCTTGTGCAGTTGTTGAGTCTGTAAAAGCTGCCAGCGATATCTATGCGCCGGTTGCAGGCGAAGTTATTGCAATTAACGATGCCGTTACAGCAACTCCAGAAGCAGTCAACTCTGATGCATATGATTCCTGGCTATTCAAAATCAAACCTGCTGACATTAGCAAAGTTGATGGCTTGCTAACTGCAGAAGCTTATGGCAAAAATATTGGTGCATAAATAATGAAAAGCTCTTTGACCACTCTAGAAAATCACGATGCTTTCTTGGGGCGCCACATTGGCCCATCATCTAATGATGAAGCATCTATGTTGAATTTTTTGGGATTTACCCAGCGTGAAGATTTAATCAATTCTGTTATTCCAAACAAAATTCGCAGTAAAGATAAGCTACCCCTTGGCGCTTATAGTGATGCAAAAAGCGAAACTGAAGCTCTAGAGTTGTTAGCAAGTATTGCCAATCAGAATAAAGTTTTTAAATCTTTTATTGGTCAAGGCTATTACAACAACATTACACCTGGAGTGATTCAGAGAAATATTCTTGAAAACCCTGCCTGGTACACCGCATATACGCCTTATCAACCAGAAATTTCTCAAGGTCGTCTAGAGGCCATCGTTAACTTTCAGCAAATGTTGATTGATTTAACAGGCATGGATATAGCCAATGCCTCGATGCTTGATGAGGGTACGGCAGCAGCTGAGGCAATGACATTAGCACTCAGAACCTGCAAATCAAAATCGACAACATTTTTTGTTGCCAATGATGTACTCCCTCAAACTTTGGCAGTAATCAAAACGCGCGCAAAACCTTTAAACATCAACATTCAAGTTGGTAATCTAAATGACGCCCTAACAGTTGATGCATTTGCCGTTCTTGTTCAATATCCGGGAGTTGATGGGTCTATTGAAGAAAAAAATACTTATTTAAAAATTGCCGAAGCAATTCATGCCAAAGGTGGTTTGTTAATTGCAGCGGCTGACTTATTAGCACTAACTCTTTTAACTCCACCGGGTGAGTGGGGCGCAGATGTTGCAATTGGCAGCGCACAACGCTTTGGCGTTCCACTAGGCTTTGGTGGGCCATCTGCTGGCTATTTAGCTACAAAAGATGCTCTAAAAAGAAGTATGCCTGGACGCTTAGTTGGTGTAACTGTTGATGCACAAGGTCAGCCGGCTTACCGTTTGGCGCTTCAAACTCGAGAGCAACACATACGCCGCGAAAAAGCCACTTCAAATATTTGTACTGCTCAAGTTTTACTCGCAGTAATGGCAAGCATGTATGCGGTCTACCATGGTCCTAGCGGTTTAAAGAAAATTGCGCTTAAGGTTCACCGTCAAACGAGCATTATTGCCTTAGCCCTTAAAAAGCTTGGGTTTGAAATTGTTAACCAACATTGGTTTGACACTCTCACTATCAAGACAAGTGATGCAGCAAAAATTCATAAAGCTGCTGAAGCATCAGAGTGCAATTTAAGATTCATTGATGATCAACATGTTGGTATCTCTATTGACGAGACCACTAGCCGCAATGAACTTAATTTATTGTGGTCTATTTTTGGCGGAAAGGGCGCATTAGACATTGATGCTCTCGATGCAACAGTTACAAATGCAGTTCCAAATTCGCTAATTCGAACCAGCGAATACTTAACACATCCAACTTTTAATCGTTATCACTCAGAACACGAAATGCTTCGCTACCTCCGTAGTTTGGCTGATAAAGATTTAGCGCTAGACAGAACCATGATTCCATTGGGCTCTTGCACAATGAAACTTAATGCTACTAGCGAAATGATGCCAGTCACATGGCCAAGCTTTTCTCAAATACATCCATTAGCACCGGAATCGCAATGGGCTGGCTACGCAAAGCTAATTGAAGACACCGAGCGGATGATGTGTGCGGCTACTGGTTACGATGCAGTTTCTTTACAACCAAATGCTGGATCTCAAGGTGAGTACGCAGGTCTATTGGTAATACATGCCTACCATGAGTCTCGTGGCGAAGGTCACAGAAATATCTGTCTTATTCCATCTTCAGCGCACGGAACGAATCCTGCGTCGGCGCAAATGGCTGGTATGCAAGTGGTCGTAGTTAATTGTGATGCTAATGGTAACGTTGACTTGGTTGACCTAAAAGCAAAAGCAGAAGAGCACTCAAATAATTTAGCAGCAATCATGATTACTTACCCAAGTACTCATGGCGTGTTTGAAGAGGGCGTTCAAGAATTATGCGACATCATTCACCAACACGGCGGTCAAGTTTATATCGATGGCGCCAACATGAACGCTTTGGTTGGCACAGCAGCACCAGGCCATTTTGGCGGTGACGTTAGCCATCTCAACCTACACAAAACTTTCTGTATTCCTCACGGTGGCGGCGGGCCAGGTGTTGGGCCGGTGGCCGTTCGCTCCCACTTAGCTAAATTTTTACCATGCTCATTTACGGCAGGTACAGCCTCTAAGTGGAATGATTTAGATTGGATGCGTATTAGTGCATCTCCATTTGGTTCAGCTTCTATTTTGCCTATCTCATGGATGTACGTTGCCATGATGGGCTCTGCCGGCCTTGCTAAAGCCACAGAAACAGCGATTCTTTCTGCCAACTACGTTGCTAAAAAACTAGAGGGCTACTTCCCTGTTTTATACAAAGGCAATGCTGGCTTGGTTGCACATGAATGTATTCTGGATCTGCGACCACAACAAAAAGAGTCGGGTATCAGTAATGAGGACGTTGCTAAACGATTAATGGATTTTGGTTTCCATGCGCCAACTATGAGCTTTCCAGTGCCTGGCACATTAATGATTGAGCCAACAGAAAGTGAATCTAAATTTGAATTAGACCGCTTTATTGAAGCAATGACTACCATCGCAGAAGAAATCAAAAAAGTTGTTAACGGTGCTTATGATAAGGATGACAATCCTTTGAAGAATGCTCCGCACACAGCTGAGGTGGTTTTGGCTAATAATTGGAATCATTCATATAGCCGAGAGGAGGCCGCTCATCCTGTTGGTCGCTTGAGAAAAAATAAATACTGGCCACCAGTTGGTAGAGCAGACAATGTCTACGGTGACAGAAATCTTTTCTGTACGTGCGTTCCAATTGCTGAATACGCGTAATCTAAAGATTTATTAGATCAATATGGGGTCGCGCTCGATATACCAGCCGACCCCTTTTCTTTTTGTGTTTTGCTCTGTTAGGTAATGTTGCATCACTTGAATTGCCAGTTGTAACGACTGACGACTACCGCTTTCAATTAAGACCTGAGCACGCTCTTTTCCAGCAACTCGTACCATTGCCCTGGGTATAACATCACTTAGTGAGATGCTTTTCGGCCAATTTTGATCAGCTTTTGAAAAGTTAACGGCCTCTTTTAACATGTCAATCGCAGCAATTATTGTTTTATGTTCTGCATGAATCAGAGCTTGATATGAAAATGGCGGCAACCCAACTAACTCTCTTTCATT
>JALQYK010000019.1 GCA_023254115.1 Polynucleobacter sp. | reverse complement strand
CAAGACCAACATCTTTAAGTAACTGAAAAAACTTTTTTGGATTGCCAAGACCTGCAGCAGCCAGTAAATGTTGTTTGCTTGGAGCTCGGTTATCCAATAAATCGCTGATAGCAGTTAAAGACATTTGACGAGATGGCTCTTTGAGTTGGTAGATATTGCCAATCTTGATGTCTAAATCAAAAGAAGGAGCATCCTGAAAGTAAGGCCCGGTAGATTCTTTGAGGCCTAAATTAAAGGTGAAGTCACGTGGGCGACTTGCACTTTCTCTGAGAGGACCTGCAGGCAGTAAAAATTGATTGCCTTCACCTCTTGCATCACGAATAACTAATTCAATATCGTGGCCACCCTCGCGCGCAGGCCAACGTCCTAGCTTGTAATGTTGCAAGCCATCATCGCTAATGATCACATTTACATGTGGATATTGTTGGAGTAGTTGTTGTCCTGCGCTGACTCTGTTTGGGTGAACAAAAATAGGTATGTTCAAGTCTTGAAGTTGTCCTGCCATATAACAAGGTTCATCTCCAACAATGCTTGGCGATGATGAGGCGGTTACTTCGGTGGCTTCTTGATGAGAGCCTTTATAGCCTCTAGAGATAATCCCTGGACGAAAGCCTTTGGCTTGAAGTATTTTTGCTATAGCCAACACTGTAGGCGTTTTGCCTGTGCCACCTACTCGAATATTGCCAACAATTACAACCGGCACAGGTAGTGCAAGACTTTTGATAATGCCTAAATCGTATAAAAATCTTCTGATAGAGCTAGCGATTCCAAATAGTTTTGATAACGGCCAAAGCGCTAAAGATTTGAGATTTTTCTTTTCCCAGTATTGAGGTGCTTGAGTTAGTGTGTGGTGGGCACTCATGGGCTTGATTACTTGTTTTTAGATTGAGTTGCAAAAACGACATTAGGTAAATTTGCGTTGCGTGCCGCTTCCATCACCAGCATGACTGATTGATGAGGAGCCTTGCCATCCGCAGCAATGATGACATTGGGTCCGTTTTCTCCACCGGTATTTTTAGCAGATGCTGTTAGAGCATTAGTTAATTGATCAAGTGAAATACGTTTGCCGTCAATCGCAACGCGACCATCAGAAGAAATTGCCACTGAAATATCTCTAGGTTTCCCTTTTGCTGCTGCTCCCTCTGCACTTGGCAAGGTGATGGATAGTTCTTGATAGCGTGTGAACGTTGTTGAGATCATTAAAAAAATCAAAATCACCAACAACACATCAATGAAAGGAATTAAATTAATTTCAGGCGCAGTTTGATTATTAGTGGCTGAGGCACCATTAAAAAAACTTTTTTTGCGAATACTGTTAAATAGCATTTAAGTTGAATCACTTCACTAAATGACGCAGTAATTTTTTTGCTGCTACTTCGCACTCACGTTGACGTTTTTCAATCATGGCTTTTAAGCCACGCCATCCGGCGTAGGCAGGTATGGCAATCAGTAAACCAAAGGCGGTGTTGTAGAGCGCTATTGAGATGCCATGGGCTAATTGTTGAGGATTAGCACCAGTGCCTTGTTGACTGCCGAAAATTTCAATCATGCCAACCACTGTGCCAAATAAACCTAGCAATGGTGCAATTGTTGCAATGGTTGCGAGTGCGCCCATGTAGCGTTCTAGCAAAATAGTTACCTCGGTTGCTGCTTCTTGCATCGCCTCAACAATCTTCTCTTCGTCTGAGGTGTTTGCTTTTGCTAGTAAAGCTGCTGACAAAATACTGCCCAGAGGTGCCGCACTAGCTAGCGTATCGGTGGCCTGTTGAGCGCTTTGTGGATTTTTCAATGCTCCCGAATCTGCTAACTGGATAGCGCCATCAACTAAATGAGGGGGTGCTATACGTTTTGCCTGTAAGAACCAAATTCGTTCAATCAAAATGGCTAAAGCCACGATAGAGGTCAATAAAAGAGGCCATACAGGCCAGCCGGCGGCGATTAGGATGCTATACATACCCTATACTTTAAACGAAGGTTCTAAGTGCTCAGAGCTCAATGATTAAAAACAAACATCAAGGTTGTGGATAACTCTGTGAAAAACTTTCTTTAAGATGCTTTCTAAGCCATTGATTCTTCGTTGAGCTATGATTTTTTAAAAATATTGATTTTAATTAAATTTATATAAATCAGTATCTTGCACGATAGTTATTGGATCTAAGCAGTTTTTATGTAATTTTGTCTAGGACTAAATTAGGCTTGTGGATAGTTTTTAGGCTAAGACCCTTATAAATACGAATTTGACGGTAAAAAATGACAGAAATATCAAGGCAGATTATCGGTGTTGGGGACCTAAACCGCACCATTGCTGGGGTTTTAGATGCCCATATCGGTAATGTCTGGGTTAGAGGGGAGATTTCTAACTTCAAGGCTTATGACAGTGGGCACTGGTACTTTTCTTTAAATGACTACAATAAACTAAAAAATGAAATTACTCAAATTTATCTAAAAAACAGAACATGAAAAATTTATTTTGGATTATTCAAAGTGTACTTATAATCGTAATTTACTGTTGTTTAGTACATTTTACATTTACATTTTTTTCTACT
>JALQYK010000005.1 GCA_023254115.1 Polynucleobacter sp. | reverse complement strand
CCCGAAAATTCTCAGACCGGAGGTGTCTTTTCCGGATGAGGGATGTGTCGGATGGCAGCAGGGCTTTGGAGAATACCTTTGCTGCCACTAATTCCTTCTTTACCCCCAGCAGTTTTGGCACTAGCCGATGGAACCATTTTTTCTGGTTACAGCATTGGCGCAGTTGGTCAATCAGCTGGTGAGGTTGTTTTCAATACAGCGTTAACTGGTTATCAAGAAATCCTCACTGATCCAAGTTACACCCGCCAATTGGTTACTTTGACATACCCACACATTGGTAATGTGGGTGTGAATCAGCAAGATTGCGAATCGACAAAAATATATGCGGCTGGTTTGATCATCAAAGATTTGTCTTTGATTGCATCTAATTTCAGATCTGAGAAAACTCTGACAGAGTATTTAACTGGCGAAAACGTGGTTGGTATTGCTGGTATTGATACGCGTAAATTGACGCGCATTTTGCGTGACAAAGGTGCACAACCAGGTGCGATTGTTGCAGGCAAGGTGGGCGACACGATTCAAGCTTTGACTGAGAAGGCATTAGCGGCAGCCAAAGGCTTCCCAGGTATGGCTGGTTTAGATTTGGCTCAAGTCGTAACTACTTCAGCGGCATACGAGTGGACAGAAGGTGAGTGGGGCTTGAATGCAGTGAACGGCAAGCCAGGCTTTAAGACATTAGAGAAGCCACTCAAGCATGTGGTGGCTTATGACTTTGGTGTGAAGCGCAATATTTTGCGTATGTTGACAGAGCGTGGTTGCAAAATTACTGTAGTGCCAGCAAAGACTCCTGCAGCTGATGTATTGGCCATGAAACCAGATGGCGTGTTCTTATCAAATGGCCCTGGAGATCCAGAGCCTTGTGATTATGCGATTGCCGCAGCAAAAACTTTTATTGATAAAGGCATTCCAACATTTGGTATTTGTTTAGGTCATCAGATCATGGGTTTGGCATCAGGTGCTAAAACTCTCAAAATGAAATTCGGTCATCATGGCGCCAATCATCCTGTGAAAGATTTGGATGACGGTCGCGTTGTGATTACTTCACAAAACCACGGCTTTGCTGTGGATGCAGCAACATTGCCAGCGAATGTAAGACCAACGCACGTGTCTTTGTTTGACGGTTCATTACAAGGTTTGGCTTGGACAGATAAGCCAGCTTTTTGTTTCCAAGGTCACCCAGAAGCTTCGCCAGGACCGCATGATATTGCCTACCTGTTTGATCGCTTTATTAAATTGATGTGAGATTGACGAATGCCTAAGCGTACCGACATAAAAAGTATTTTAATTATTGGCGCAGGTCCAATCGTCATTGGACAAGCTTGCGAATTCGACTACTCTGGTGCACAAGCTTGTAAAGCTTTGCGTTCAGAAGGTTACAAAGTTATTTTGGTTAACAGCAATCCTGCGACCATCATGACTGACCCAGAAATGGCGGATGTGACATACATCGAGCCAATTACATGGGAAGTTGTAGAGCGCATCATTGCTAAAGAAAAACCAGATGCCATTTTGCCAACCATGGGTGGTCAGACAGCTTTGAACTGTGCGCTTGATTTGCACAGACATGGTGTTTTGAAGAAATATGGTTGCGAGTTGATTGGTGCTTCTCCAGAGGCAATCGATAAAGCTGAGGATCGCCAAAAATTCAAAGAGGCGATGACTAAGATTGGCTTGGGTTCTGCTAAGTCTGGCATTGCTCATTCGTTGGAAGAAGCACATGCAGTGCAGCAGCAGATTGCTACTGAAACTGGTGGCGCAGGGTACCCAGTAATTATTCGCCCATCATTCACGATGGGTGGTTCAGGTGGTGGTATTGCCTACAACCGTGAAGAGTTTGAAGAGATTTGTAAGCGTGGTCTTGATCTTTCTCCAACACG
>JALQYK010000004.1 GCA_023254115.1 Polynucleobacter sp. | reverse complement strand
TTTTTTACACTCACGGGTTTTGTTTTAGCCAACGACGAAATTCAATATCAAGGCTACGCCCGTTTTGAAGAACTAAAGCTAGAACTTAATCTAAAGCTACAGTTACTTCAATATGTCCTCAGCCAATTTCATCTTACGGCGACTCTCAATCAAGCGCTTGTCTAGTTGTAAAGCTTTGCCATAAGAGCGAGCTGCTAAACGAGTGTAAACATCGCCTAAGTTTTCAAGCGCTGTAGGGAAGGTTGGTTGAACCTTGAGGGCTAGCTCTAAGTAATCTTTGGCTTGCTCTAAGTTACCTTTTTGCGCCTCTAGGACTGCTAGATTGTTATAAGGCTCTGGTAACTCTGGAAATTGTTGCGTGATCTCTTCCAAAGTTTTTCTGGCGATATCGATTTGGCCCATTTCAATAGCAACGCGTGAACGGATAAAGCGTAACTGGATGTTTCTTGGGTTGCTGGCTAATTCTTTATCAATCGCAGTGATCGCTTCTGGAAACTTCTTATCGCTGATGAGTTTATAAATTGCTTCTGGGATAGCATTTTTATTCTTTGGTTCTGGCACCCGTTGCAACACAATAAAAGGCGTAGCCAGTGATGGTTGCATTTGGGCAGATTGCACGGCTGATGGGTTGTCATCAAAAGGAGATGGGTCAGCCTTGGCAGCAATGGCTGAGCGGCTATTTTTTTGAGGATTGCCAATCGTATTATTTTGAACGGTGCCAGGGGCATTCAGTACTTGAGCCATGCTTGGGGCACTGAATACACACATAAGACTAATTAAACCTGCCTTGAAAGCATGAGAGCGAGGGTTGAACTGCAATGTCATAAGGCTTGCCCGTTGTGGAAATGAGAACATGATTTTAAAAGGGTTATTGGCTCGAATTAGCTATACTCGACAGTCAGTCTAACAAATCGTGGCGAGGAAGGTAAGTTTCTTATCAATGCCTGCCACATTTACAGAATATTCATCTATTTATGTTGCAAATATTTAATACCTTAACCCGTCGTAAAGAAACCTTTGTGCCTATCGAACATGGCAAAGTTAGACTTTATGTATGCGGTATGACGGTATATGACTTTTGCCACATTGGGCATGCCAGAGTCATGGTTGTGTTTGATATGGTGCAGCGTTGGTTACGAGCTTCTGGCATGGAAGTAACTTATGTACGTAACATCACTGACATTGATGACAAAATTATCAAGCGTGCTGTAGAGAACAAAGAAACCATCAAAGAGCTCACGCAGCGTTTTATTGACGCCATGCATGAAGATGCTGATGCGCTGGGTATCGAGCGCCCAACTTATGAGCCGCGTGCCACAGAGCATGTGCCACAAATGCAAGACATCATCACGCGTTTGATGAACAACAACTATGCCTATCAGGCAGATGATGGTGATGTGAACTTTGCTGTCAGAAACTTCAAAAATTACGGACGTCTCTCTGGTAAATCCTTGGATGATCTAAGAGCTGGTGAGCGAGTGGCGGTAGCGAATAGCAAACAGGATCCACTTGACTTCGTATTATGGAAGTCAGCTAAGGCTGATGAGCCTGCTGACACCAAGTGGGAGTCACCATGGGGTGTGGGTCGACCAGGTTGGCATATCGAGTGCTCAGCCATGAGTTGCCAACTCTTGGGCACACATTTTGATATTCATGGGGGTGGCGCAGATTTACAGTTCCCGCACCACGAGAACGAGATTGCTCAAAGTGAAGGTGCGTTTGAGAAAGAGACTGGTAAGCCCTTTGTGAACACATGGATGCACAATGGTTTTGTGCGTGTGAACGAAGAGAAGATGTCTAAGTCTTTGGGTAACTTCTTCACCATTCGTGAAGTACTCAAAGAGTTTGACCCAGAGGTGGTTAGATTCTTTATCTTGAAGGCACACTATCGCAGCCCATTGAACTACAGTGATGCGCACCTAGAAGAGGCGAAGCAAGGTTTAACGCGTTTGTATAACGCGTTATCAACTGTTGAAGACATTCCGACTTACGGTAAGCCTAGCACTTGGAGAACTCGTTTTGCCCAAGTGATGAACGATGACTTCAATACGCCTGAAGCGATAGCGATCTTGTTTGAGTTGGCTGGTGAGATCAACAAAGCTGAAGGTGATGATAAGCGCGACCTAGCTAGAGAACTTAAACAACTATCAAAAATGTTAGGTTTGCTACAGCGCGCGCCACAAGAGTTCTTACAAGCAGGTGGTGGCAGTGCTGCAGCAAACAGTGATGCCCAAGAGATTGAGGCAGCAATCAAAGCTAGAGCTGATGCCAAGCAGGCCAAAGACTTTGCTAAGGCTGATCAGATTCGTCAAGACTTGTTGGCCCAAGGCATTGTTCTGGAAGACAAGCCAGGTGGCGTGACTCTTTGGAGACGTGCCTAATGGCACAAGCCCAATCAGCGCCACAAGAAATACAAGAAATGATGGCGCCTGACTATTGGGAGTCAGCTTGTGCGGAACTTATGAAGCATGATCGCATCATGCGTAAGTTAATCCCCAAGTATCCCAAGGCGGAGTTCTTAACCACGCGAGGTGATCCGTTTCAGACTTTGGCAAGAGCCATTGTGGGGCAACAAATTTCTGTGAAGGCGGCGCAATCGGTTTGGGATAGAACCACGGCGCTCACGAAAAAATTTACAGCCAAGGCTGTTCTAAAACTAGAACCTACTCAATTAAGAGAAGCAGGCTTATCGCAACGCAAAGTAGAGTACATGCAAGACTTGGCCAATCACTTTGAGAACGGTGGTTTAAGTAGTGCCAAATGGGATCTCTTGGATGACGAAACTGTCATTGCGGAACTCACTGCCATTAGAGGTATTGGTCGCTGGACTGCAGAAATGTTCTTAATCTTTTACTTGATGAGACCCAACGTTTTGCCATTGGATGACATTGGTCTCATCAAAGGCATCTCATTGGCGTACTTCAGTGGTGAGCCCGTGACCAGGCATGAGGCTAGAGAGGTAGCTGCTAATTGGGAGCCTTGGAGGACTGTAGCCACTTGGTACATGTGGCGCAGCATTGACCCGATACCAGTTGAGTACTAGAACACAAATAATCTAAATCATTGATATTTATAGATTATTTAGAATATTAGGCATCTCAGCTCCAAGCTATTAGATTAAAGTTTACTGTATCAGTATCTCTTATTGTTGTATTAGAATCTATAAACGCTTTTAGAGCAGTTACAACATATTTTCTCTGAGCTAAACGACCGAACACACCACTTCCATCTTCGTTGTTAGGTGTAACACATG
>JALQYK010000003.1 GCA_023254115.1 Polynucleobacter sp. | reverse complement strand
GTTGTCGCCAACGTCCACCGCGTCCTCGACGTGGAGCGACCATTCGACCCCGCTCCACCAGGTCACGGCCCCGCTTTTCAGGTCATTGCCGGTCAATATCTTCACTTGGTTGCCTCCAGCGCCAGCGCGCGCAGTTGTTCGGTCTGGTTGTCTGCGGTGACTTCGCCGATCACGATCACCGCCGGGCTTTGCACTTTGTGGCGGGTGACCAGATCAGCCAGCCCAGCCAGCGGCGCGCGCAGTACGCGCATCGCGGGGCGGGTGGCGTTCTCGATCACGGCCACCGGCATTTCGGGCGACAGTCCATCGGCGATCAGCTTTTCGGTAATGGCCTCCGCCGTGGCGAGGCCCATGTAGATCACCAGGGTGCGGCCCCGGCCCGCCAGGCCCGCCCAGTTCTGCTCCGACAGGCCCTTGCACTGGCCCGCCACGAAGCTGACCACCGAGGCGGCGCGGCGATGGGTCAGCGGCATCAGCGCGGCAGCCGCCCCGCCGATCGCGGCGCTGATCCCAGGAACCACTTCCACCGGCACGCCGGCCGCACGGCAGGCTTCGGCTTCTTCGCCGCCACGCCCGAAGATGAACGGGTCGCCGCCCTTGAGCCGAACGACATCGCCCCCGGTCAGCGCAACACGCAGACGGTTACCCGGCGGTTCGTTCATCTGGCCGTAAACCATGGCCACTTTGTCCAGAACGTTCGACTCTTTCATCTCGTGATAGAAGTCGTTACCTTCACGAGTACGCTCACCCACACCAGCAAACACTGACAAACCTGAGTGTTGCTTAGCGATGTTATTGATCAATTCCATCATGTTAACGGTCTTACCTACACCCGCACCACCGAACAGACCAACTTTACCGCCCTTAGCAAATGGGCAAACCAAGTCAATAACCTTAATGCCTGTTTCCAACAAGTCAACTGAAGGAGACAACTCATCAAACTTAGGCGCAGATTGGTGAATCGCACGACGCTCATCTGTACCAATTGGACCAGCTTGGTCAATAGGGCGACCTAACACGTCCATAATACGGCCCAAGGTAGCTGGGCCTACTGGCACAGAAATACCTTTACCTGTATTTGAAACTGCCATGCCACGACGCAAGCCATCGCTTGAGCCTAGAGCAATCGTACGGACAACGCCGTCACCCAACTGCTGCTGAACTTCAAAAGTTAAACCTTTTTCAGCAAATGATGCTTCTGTGCTTTCTTCCAACACCAATGCATCATAAACTTTAGGCATGTTGTCACGTGGGAACTGAATGTCCACCACCGCACCAATGCACTGAACGATATTTCCGTTGCTCATCGTATTTCTCCGATCACTAATTTTTTACAATATTCGTTATCAAACTGCCGCAGCGCCGCCGACGATCTCGGACAACTCTTTGGTAATGGCTGCTTGACGTGTTTTGTTGTAAACCAACTGCAACTCACCAATCACGTTTTTCGCATTATCAGAAGCAGCCTTCATGGCAACCATACGAGCAGATTGCTCAGATGCCATATTTTCTGCAACTGCTTGGTAAATCAATGCTTCAACATAACGTTTCAACAATTCGTCAACAACTGACTGAGGATCTGGTTCATACAAGTAATCCCAACCATACTCACGAGACTCTTCAGCTGTTTGTTCTAAGCGCTCACCTGACAAAGGCAATAGTTTTTCAACCACTGGCTCTTGTCTCATTGTGTTGATGAACTTTGTGTATGCCAAATAAACAGCATCCACTTCACCATTCTCATATGCATCCAATTGAACTTTGATAGCACCAATGAGTTTCTCTAGGTGAGGCGTGTCTCCCATTTGAGTTACATGAGAAACAAGCTTCGCTTTAATTCGATTTAAGAACTGGAAGCCCTTCATACCGATCGCTGTACATGACAACTCAACACCTTGACCATCAAGGTCTTTCATTGTGTTTGTCAAAGCTCTCAATACGTTGGTATTTAAACCACCGCATAGACCCTTGTCAGTTGTTACAACAATCACACCCGCTTTTTTAACTTCACGTTCTACTAAATAAGCAGGGCGGTACTCTGGATTAGCTTTACCCAAATTGGCAGCAATGTTCCTTACTTTTTCAGAGTAAGGACGGGCATTGCGCATGCGCTCTTGGGCACGCCGCATCTTAGATGCGGCGACCATTTCCATCGCCTTAGTGATCTTGCGCGTATTTTGTACGCTCTTGATCTTTGTCCGTATCTCTTTTGTTCCGGCCATCTCGGCTCTCCTCGCTTCTTAGAAAGAAGCTGAACGTTTAAAGTCCTCGATTGCAGCACGCAATGCGGCTTCGTCTTCTTTCGAGAGATCCTTAGTATCTTCAATACGGCCAACTAAAGCAGCAAACTTGCTCTTAAGATGGTCATGCAAACCTTTTTCGAAGGCCAATACATGTTTCACATCCAAATCGTCCAAGAAGCCATTATTAGCTGCGAACAATGAAGCTGCCAATTGCCAAACTTGTTGTGGTTGGTATTGAGCTTGCTTCAACAATTCAGTAACACGACGACCGCGCTCTAGCTGTTTACGTGTTGCCTCATCCAAATCAGAAGCAAACTGCGCAAATGCAGCCAATTCACGATACTGCGCCAAGTCAGTACGAATACCGCCTGACAACTTCTTAATAACTTTAGTCTGAGCTGCACCACCCACACGTGAAACAGAAATACCCGCGTTAATCGCTGGGCGAACACCCGCGTTAAACAAGTCTGTTTCCAAGAAGATTTGGCCGTCAGTAATAGAAATCACGTTTGTTGGAACGAATGCAGAAACGTCACCAGCTTGAGTCTCAATAACAGGCAACGCTGTCAATGAACCTGTTTTACCTTTAACGGCACCATTAGTGAACTTCTCAACATACGTTTCGTTAACACGAGCAGCGCGCTCCAGCAAACGTGAGTGCAAATAGAATACGTCGCCAGGATAAGCTTCACGTCCTGGTGGGCGACGTAACAACAATGAAACTTGGCGATATGCCCAAGCTTGTTTTGTTAAGTCATCATAAACAATTAACGCATCTTCACCGCGATCGCGGAAGTATTCGCCCATTGTGCAACCAGCATATGCTGACAAATATTGCATCGCTGCAGATTCAGAAGCAGAAGCAGCAACAATCACCGTGTACTCCATCGCGCCGTGCTCTTCCAACTTGCGCAATACGTTTGCAATTGTTGAAGCTTTTTGACCGATCGCAACGTAAACGCAATATACACCTTTACCTTTTTGGTTAATGATCGCGTCAACCGCTACAGCTGTTTTACCTGTTTGACGGTCGCCAATGATCAACTCACGTTGGCCACGACCAATAGGTACCATCGCATCAATAGATTTCAAACCAGTTTGTACTGGTTGGCTAACTGATTGACGATCAATAACGCCTGGCGCAACTTTTTCGATAACGTCAGTTAACTTAGCATTGATTGGACCTTTGCCATCAATCGGCTGACCCAATGCATTAACAACGCGACCCAACAATTCTGGACCAACTGGAACCTCAAGAATGCGGCCTGTACATTTAACTGGGTCGCCTTCACTAATGTGCTCATATTCACCCAAAATAACAGCACCAACAGAATCGCGCTCTAAGTTAAGCGCAAGACCTAATGTGTTATTTGGGAACTCAAGCATTTCACCTTGCATAACGCCTGATAGGCCATGTACGCGGCAAATACCGTCTGTTACGGAAATTACTGTGCCTTGATTACGGACTTCGGCGCCAACGCCTACACCGCTAATTCGGCTCTTGATCAGTTCACTGATCTCTGATGGGTTGAGTTGCATTTGCTTACTCCTGGGATCTTATTCGGTTATGCGCTAAGAGCGGCTTGCATTGAAACTAAGCGGGCTTTCACTGAAGTATCTAAAACTTCATCACCCACTTGTACACAAACACCGCCAATCAATTCTGGGTCTACAGTAACTGTAGGACGTAGCTCTTTTCCACCAAAGCGCTTCTTCAATGTTGATAACAATGCATTCAATTCTTCGCCCTTTAGCGGGAATGCGCTTGTGATCAGAACTTCTGCAGCACCTTCTTGAGCATTCTTCAAAGCTGTAAATTGCGCAGAGATTTCTGGCAAAGCTAATAGACGATGGTTTTGAGTCAACACTTCAACGAAATTTTTAACCACGTCTGACGGCTTAGCTTTGATGCTACTCAATAAAATTTGTAGCAAATCTGCTGAAGACAACTTTGGATTATTAGCTACGGCTAACAAATCTGCATTACCAGCAACCTGAGCCAACTCTTCCAACTGCTCTGCCCATGCAGATAAATCTGCAGGCTTTGCACTACGGAAAAGTGCCTCAGCGTAAGGGCGGGCTATGGTGGCTAAATCTGCCATATTAGAGCTCTGCCTTTAACTGATCTAACAAGCTAGCGTGCACTTTAGCGTCTACTTCACGACGCAAAATTTGCTCAGCACCCTTAACAGCTAATGTAGCCACTTCAGTTCTAAGCGCATCTCTTGCACGAGATACTTGTTGCTCTGCTTCTGCTTTAGCCTGCGCAATAATGCGAGCAGCTTCAGCTTGTGCGTTTGCTTTGATTTCTTCCGCTGATTGTTGAGCGCGCTTCTCTGCATCAGCAATACGCTGAGTACCTTCGTTACGTGCTTCTGATAATGCTTGCTCAGCGCGTTTTTTTGCAGACTCAAGATCAGCCTTACCGCGCTCTGCGGCTGCTAAACCATCTGCCACTTTTGTGGCTCGCTCGTCCAATGCTTTTACTAGTGGAGGCCAAACAAATTTAGCAACTACCCACCATAAAATAAAAAAGACGACCATCTGCGCGAATAGCGTCGCGTTTAGGTTCACGTTTAGTTCCTTTCGGTCACGATGACAAATATCCACGGGCGCTCAAATTGCGCCCGTCAATAACTACGCTAATTACTTAATTACAGCTAACAATGGGTTTGCGAATGCAAACAACATTGCAACACCAACACCGATCAAGAACGCAGCGTCGATCAAACCTGCCAACAAGAACATCTTAGTTTGTAGTGGCTCCATCAATTCTGGTTGACGTGCACATGCTTCAATGTACTTACCACCCATCAATGCGATACCTAAACAGGCGCCGATAGCACCCAAACCGATGATGATGCCGATACCGATTGCTGTTAAACCTTGAATTTGTGCTAGAAATGCTTGCATGTTGACTCCTAAGTAAAAAAACAGTTAATAAAAAATCAGTGGTGACTATGTGCTTGGCCGATATAAACCAAAGTCAACATCATGAAGATGAAGGCTTGCAACAAAATCACCAAAATATGGAAAATAGCCCAGGCTGAACCAGCGATAACATGGCCGACAAAACCTAGAACTGACAAGTCGACACCAAAATGCCAGATGCCGCCTAACAGAGCGATTAGCAAGAAAACCAATTCGCCTGCATACATGTTGCCAAATAACCGCATACCCAATGAAACGGCCTTAGCAATAAATTCGATAATGTTTAACACTAGGTTAAATGGTGCCAAATACCACTTAGCACCAAATGGTGCTGATAGAAGTTCGTGTACAAAACCACCAACACCCTTAGCTTTGAAGCTGTAAAAAATCATTAACACTAAAACTGACATTGACAAACCTAGCGTGCCATTTAAGTCAGTTGTAGGAACTAGTTTGTGATGAGGAACGTGTAAATGACCAAAAATCCCCAAGAAGCCATTAATGCCATGAACCCAATCCACTGGAACCAAGTCCAATGTGTTCAACAAAATAATCCAACAGAAAACAAATAGCGCCAAAGGTGCAATGAAAGAGCGATCGCCGTGAACAATACTCTTGGATTGTGTTTCAACCATTTCAACTAGCATCTCAACTAGTGCTTGAAAACGACCTGGCACACCTGAGGTTACTCGACGCGCTGCTAGCAATAAGAAACCAACCACCAACAAACCCATTAACAATGACCAGAAAACTGTGTCTAAGTTAATAACTGAAAAATCAACAATAGCTTCCTGCTTAGCATGCAATGTGTTTAAGTTTTGCAAATGCTCAGCAATGTACTCCGTAGGCGTTAACGCCTTTCCAGTCGCTTCTGTTGCCATCGTTTACTTCCCTCTATCCTTGTATGCCATCATTTTCTTAGTATCCAGGCTAACCAATAACACTTTAGCGCCAGCACATAAGTCAATAACAGCGGTAACCAATCCAACTTTGGATACAAAACTATTATCAAAACGAACATTGCTACGGTGGCAATGATCTTTATTAATTCTCCTGTTATCAGCGCAAAAACCGAGGCGCCCATAACATTTGCTTTACCGCTTAGTACCTTTGCACGCATTGCAAATAGCGTTGCCGGAACTATTGCTGCCAAACCACCTAACAATGCAGATATGGCGGCAGAGTCTAAGCCAAACGGCTTACCCTTTGCTGACCAAGCTGCCCACGAGAGGAATGTCACCAAACCCTGAAGGAGCAATAAGCGCTTAACTGTTATCTTGCTAGGTTTTAGGGCATCTGGGCCCAAAAGAGCCTCTAATTCAGCCTTACTCAGGGGTGGTGGAATTTCCTCCAAGACCTCTAAGTCACTGTCCCAATTAGCATTTCTAACAGCTTGAGCTTTTTGCTGATCTCCAGACATAAAGCCCGCAGATTTTACAGAATCTACAGGCTTGGGGTCAATGTAATTCATAAAGATTAGCGCTATTCAATGCCTAAACGCTTGAATAAACCATCTAATTCATCAAATTGACTAAATTTGATACATATTTCACCGCCACGACGTTTTTGCTTAATTTCTACAGCCAAATTAATCTGATCAGAAAGTTTGTCCTGGATCATTTTCAAGTCCGGGTCTACTTTTAGAGGCTGCTTAGCTTTGCTGGGAGACTTTTTCGCTAAAACAAATTGGGTTGCCAATTTTTCGGCATCGCGGACCGATAACTGCTGAATGGCAATTTTTTGGGCCAAACTAACTTGCTGAGCGCCCTCTAGCGGCAGAAGGGCGCGGGCATGGCCCATATCAATCTCGCCTTTGATAAGCATTGCCTGAACAGGCTTAGCCAACTGAACTAAACGCAAAAGATTCGTAACGGCGCTGCGGGACTTTCCTACAGCCTGCGCAGCTTTGTCATGGGTATAACCAAACTCATCTATCAACCTTAAAAGACCATTTGCCTCCTCTATGGCATTTAGGTCTTCACGTTGGATGTTTTCAATCAACGCCATTGCTGCGGTCGTCTGATCATCAGCCTGCTTAATAAGCACTGGCACCTCGGCTAAACCAGCTATTGTGGCTGCGCGATAACGGCGTTCACCAGCGATAATTTCATACTTACCGCCTGAAATGGGTCTAACCAACAACGGTTGCATAACCCCTTGTTCTTTAATACTTTGCGCAAGCTCTTGCAGGGGTCCATCAACCATGTTTTTACGAGGCTGATACTTGCCAGCCTGCAATTGCCCCAACTTAAGCATTGCAACGCCTTGGTTTGACGTCGCAGGCTTATCGTTTGCACCTAACAACGCCTCTAAGCCTCTACCCACACCTTTTTTCTTAATTGCAGTCATTTTTTTCCATTACATAGTTTTAATGCGCTGAATCATTTCAGCGCCAAATTGCATATAAGCTTGCGCACCACGCGAACTCTTATCAAAATTTACACCTGGCATTCCATAAGAGGGGGCCTCAGCCAATCTAACGTTTCTTGGAATAATCGTATTGAAAACCTTGTCTCCAAAATGTGCCATTAATTGGTCTGAGACCTGTTGTTGCAAGGTTGTTCTTGGGTCAAACATAACCCGCAACAAGCCAATAATAGTCAGGCTTGGATTCAAATTAGCGTGAACTTGCTTAATTGTATTAACCAAGTCAGACAAGCCCTCTAATGCAAAATACTCGCACTGCATGGGCACGATTACGCCATTAGCTGCACATAGACCATTCAAAGTTAAAAGCGATAAGGCAGGGGGGCAATCTATCAAGACAAAGTCATAATCTGCCAACACTGGTGACAGCGCATTTTTTAATAATTCCTCACGCTGCTCAAACTCAACTAACTCAACTTCTGCACCAGCTAAATCCCTGTTAGCCGGCAATACGTCATAACCGCCCGTTTCTGATTTAATTCTAGTGCTAGCAACATCAGACATTCCGATTAAAACGTGATAGACACTTTGCTCTAAGCCCATTTTATCTATGCCCGAGCCCATGCTGGCGTTACCTTGAGGATCAAGATCTACCACCAAGACGCGCTGGTTCTGAGCGGCCAAACTGGCAGCTAAGTTAACCGTAGTTGTGGTTTTTCCTACGCCACCCTTTTGATTTGCTACACAAAAAATCTTTGCCATGAAAATCTTTATTTAATTATTAACTCAAGCACTCAATTCTCTCACGCGACCCAACTCGAATAGCCTTCTTTCTGCTGTTAAACCAGGTACGCTTAAGAGGTAATTTTTCTTAATTTCCCAATCTGGGGGAATAGTTTTCAGATCATCCTCCAACAACTTCGCCTTCATCGCCCAAACCAAGCCACCTTCTTTTAACATTGGTGCAGACAAGGTCAAAAACTTGCCGAAATCAGAAAAAGCTCTTGAAATACAACAACTTATCTGATTTTGAAGAGCTGGTGAGCTGATCTCAATTCTGGCTGCATGCACCTTAACATTTGCCAATGACAGCTTGTTAACAATGTGTTGCAAAAATACTGCTTTCTTTTGCACCGCCTCCATCAGATGCAACTCCCAATTAGGGCGACAAATAGCTAAAGGGATGCCTGGCAAACCACCACCAGTACCTAAATCAGCCAAACTGAATGAAGATGGGTCATCAATGCCTGCAACATATGCATCTAGATATCCCAAGACCGATAAGGAGTCCAACAAATGTAAAACTAAGGAGTCCTTAAGATCATGAATAGCCGATAAATTATGCGTCTTGTTCCAACGCTGAAACTCTAGCAAATAATCTATTAATGCCTCTGCCTGCTGCTGGTTAACATCAATATTTAGTTTTTGTATACCAGCCTGCAGGTCTATTAGAAGGGCTTTTTTTGTTGGGTCATCTGACATTAATGCGCCATTGGGCGACGACCCAATCCTTTTTTAAGGTGGATTAACAACAAGGAAATCGCCGCCGGTGTAACTCCAGACACCCTTGAAGCCTGGCCCAAGGTACTTGGTTTGTGTAAATTGAGCTTTTGTTGCACCTCTTTTGACAAGCCAAGGACGCTGGCGTAATCAATATCGCTTGGCAAAACCATTTCCTCATGAAATGTATGGCGGGCAATCTCAGCCGCCTGCCTATCAATATATCCTTGATATTTAACGCCTATTTCAACCTGTTCGGCAATTTGATCCCTTAAAACAACATCTTGATCAAGTGGCTCGGCAGCCCACCGGCCCTCAAATGCCGTGGTGAGTGTTTCATAGGTTATCCCAGGTCGTTTTAATAACTCAGCCAAAGAGTACTCGTGTGTGATGACCTGCCCAAGTAAAAGCTCTGATTCCTGAGGGCTAATCAGCTTTGGACTCACCCAAGTTGATTTAAGCCGCTGTGTTTCACGTGAAACAGCCTCTTTTTTACGGCAGAAAAACTCCCATCGGCGATCATCAACAAGCCCCAAGGTTCGCCCAATTTCTGTCAAACGATCGTCGGCATTGTCTTCTCGAAGGCTTAAACGATATTCTGCACGACTGGTAAACATTCGATAGGGCTCTTGAACACCTTTGGTAATTAAATCGTCAACCAACACCCCCAAATAAGCTTGGTCACGCTTTGGATACCAACTTTCCTTGCCTTGGGCACTCAGCGCTGCATTGATGCCGGCCAATAGGCCTTGTGCTGCCGCCTCCTCATAGCCGGTAGTGCCGTTAATTTGTCCTGCAAAAAATAACCCCTTGATTCCTTTAGTTTCTAAGCTTGGCATAAGGCCTCGCGGATCAAAGTAGTCATACTCAATAGCATATCCAGGGCGAACAATCATCGCGTTTTCTAAGCCACGAATACTTCTGACCAAATCCCACTGAACATCAAATGGCAAGCTTGTTGAAATGCCATTCGGATAAAACTCATGGGTTGTTAAGCCCTCAGGCTCTAAAAAAATTTGGTGGCTATCTTTACTTGAGAAGCGATGAATTTTGTCCTCAATCGATGGGCAATATCTCGGCCCAACGCCCTCAATAACCCCTGTATACATTGGGGAGCGATCTAAGCCGCCACGAATAATGTCATGCGTTTTTTGGTTTGTATGCGTAATCCAGCAGGGCAGTTGCTTCGGATGGAACTCTGGACGGCCCAAATATGAAAAAACAGGTAGCGGATCCAAATCTCCGGGCTGCTCCTGCATTACGGAAAAATTAATCGTGCGCCCGTCAACTCTAGGCGGGGTGCCTGTTTTTAGCCTACCTTGGGGTAGCTTTAATTCTTTAAGCCTACTAGACAACCTAATAGCCGCCGGATCCCCAGCGCGCCCGCCTGAATGGTTATCCAATCCTACGTGAATTTTACCGTCCAAAAAGGTTCCGGCAGTTAAAACAACCTTTGAGGCGTAAAAGCTCAACCCCAACTGGGTTATAGCGCCACAAACCTCATCACCATTGACAATTAAATCATCTATAGCAGCTTGAAATATTGTCAAATTCTTTTGGTTCTCTAGCTTACTGCGCATAGCAGTTTTATATAAGGCACGGTCAGCCTGTGCGCGAGTCGCTCTTACGGCAGGGCCCTTGCTGGAATTCAACATTCTGAACTGTATTCCAGCCAAATCTGTTACCTCTGCCATGGCACCACCCAAGGCATCAATTTCTTTAACCAGGTGGCCCTTACCGATGCCGCCAATTGAAGGATTACAGCTCATCGCACCCAGGGTTTCTATGCTGTGCGTCAATAATAGGGTACGGCAACCCATTCTGGCAGCCGCCAAAGCAGCTTCCGAGCCAGCGTGCCCACCACCAATTACGATCACATCAAATTTAACTGAAAAGTCCATAGAAAATCACCAAGCTAGGGCGGCGATGATATCACCCAAAGCAAAAGCCCTCAATCATTAAAGTCTGGTTGTTTCACGTGAAACAACTAACAAGCTATAACTTAAGGGCGCCAAAAGCGTCAAAACTAGTTTTAAGAATCAGCAACGCAACCACAAACATAAATAATGCCCGTATATAACCGTTGCCATAACGCAAAGCGAAATGCGACCCAGCATAACCACCAACCATATTGGCGAGCATCATGGTCAAGCCCAAAAAGACCGCTATGTGGCCAAACGCGCCAAATAGAATGATGGCAGCAAAATTTGTTGCCGCATTTACCAACTTGCTAGCGGCAGAAGCGTGCAAGAAATCAAATCCGAATATCCGAATAAAACCCATCAACAAAAAGCTCCCAGTGCCAGGCCCAAAAAAACCGTCATAAAAGCCGATAACCCCGCCCATTGCAATCGCCTGAAAAAGTTTTTTTACCCCAAGATCTGGTGGCGCATGGGTTAATCCAATTGAGGGCCTCAGCAAGGTATAAATAAATAACGCTAACAAAACAACTGGCAAAGCAGCCCTAAACTGTCCAGAGGCAATGGTGCGCACCACATATGCACCGCCAAAGGAGCCAACAAATGCGGCGACAATACACGGAATTAAAATGAAATAAGGTAATTTAACTGATTTTAAATACTTTTTAGCAGCAATTAGCGTTCCACCAATCGATGCTAATTTATTGGTGCCGAGCAAGGTGGCGGGCATCGATTGGGGCAAGGCGGAAAATAAAGCTGGCACCTGAATGAGCCCACCCCCGCCAACGGCTGCATCAATAAAGCCCGCGCACCCAGCCGCAAAAAGAATGAGTAGGGTCCCCCAGTTAAATAAATCAATTTCCATGAATTTATTTGGCTAACAACAACGCAGAGATTTTTTCTGCAATCATCATAGTGGGGGCGGCTGTATTTCCAGACGTGATGGTAGGCATAACGCTCGCATCAACCACTCGCAGGCCAGTTAGCCCAATAACCTTTAACTCTGAATCCACAACTGCCATCGGATCATCTGACTTACCCATTTTGCAAGTGCCAATCGGATGAAAAATGGTTGTGCCAATCTCACCCACTTGCTCCAACAATTCCTTATCAGTAGTAAATTGTTTGCCTGGTTTTAGCTCTGTCGGTGCATATTGAGCAAACGCTGATTGCGCGACAATTTGCCTTGTAAATCTAACCGCATCAACAGCTACCTTTTTATCTTCATTAGCATCTAAGTAATTTGGATTGATGTGTGGCAAAGCGTCAATTTCTTTTGATGAGATATGAACAAACCCCCTTGATGTTGGCCTTAAATTGCAAACGCTGGCAGTGAATGCATTAAACGTGTGCAACGGATCGCCAAACTTATCTAACGATAATGGCTGTACATGGTATTGAATGTTGGGGCGAGCATGCTCACTTGATGAACGGGCAAACAAGCCTAGTTGTGAAGGCGCCATAGACATGGGACCAGATCTTGTTAATAAATACTGCAACCCAATTAATAATTTTCCCCACCAATTTGAGGCAATTGTATTTAGCGTTTTGAGGCGATTGATTTTGTAAACCATTCGAATCTGTAAATGGTCCTGAAGGTTTTCTCCAACCCCCGGTAAGTCATGGGCAACTCTAATGCCTATCGACTTCAAATACTCTGCATTGCCAATCCCAGAGCGCTCTAATATTTGCACTGAACCAATGGCGCCAGCTGACAACAAAGTTTCTTTTGATGCTTTAGCTAAAAATGTGTGGCCAGCATGTTTGAATTTCACGCCTGAGCAGGACTTGCCATCCATCACCAAATGATCAACCAATGCATTGGTCAGCACGATTAAATTTTTCCTGGATTTAATCGGATTTAAAAAAGCTTTGGATGCATTTAAGCGCCACCCATTTTTTTGCGTAACATCAAAATACGATGACCCAAAATTATCGCCACGATTAAAATCGTCTACAGCAGGTATGCCAGCCTGTAACGCAGCCAATCGAAAAACATCTAAAACTTTCCACTTCAGTCTTTGCTTGTCAACGCGCCAAGGTCCGCCATTCCCATGAAATTCATTGGCGCCGCCGTGATAATCTTCCATCTTCTTAAAAAATGGCAGCACGGCATCCCACCGCCAAGATGAGTCGCCAGTTGTTTTGGCCCAAGCGTTGTAATCTTCAGCTTGGCCGCGCATGTAAATCATGCCATTAATTGAGGAAGATCCTCCAAGCACCTTGCCTCTCGGATAAATAAGACTTCGATTATTTAAACCTGGTTGATTAGATGTTTTAAATAGCCAATCAGTTTTAGGATTGTTAATGCAATACAAATAACCAACTGGTATGTGTATCCAAGGGTAGCTGTCCTTGGATCCAGCATCAATTAATAAGACTCGAAGATTAGGATTGCTTGAAAGCCTATTTGCCAAGACACAACCAGCGCTACCTGCGCCAACAATAATGTAATCAAATGGCTGATCAAAGATTTGATCTTGATTATTGGCCTGCGCCATAGCGATCTCGATTTTGCAAATATTCAGCCCAAGCCAATTTTGCGTTATCGCTTAAGGCCTCAATCGGTAAACGTTGCGCTCCCTGAATAATCATAAGCGCATAAGGCTTAGCTAAAGCAGAGGCTTGCGGACATAATTGAAGAGCCTCGCCCTGCGAAGGTGATTTGTTACGCCAAAAATTAATGGCTAACTCAAGATCTTGTATAGAAATGAACAGCATCGCTGTTTTATTTTGTTGCCAACATAGTACCGCGGCAATGCTTAGCTCCGCAGCGACACTCATAGTCTTTTTTAAGTTGCTTTGTCATTTTTTCATCAACAACTAAGCCATAGTCATAAAAAAGCTCTTCGCCCTTTTTAATTTTTTTCTTGGCATACAAAAAAACTCTAGTCGTTTTACCAAAGTCTTCTTCTAGTGCCTGACAGTTGGGCTTGCAAGAATGATTAATCCACATAGCCTCATTGCCGCCATACTTAGCATCAATGGTTGATCCATCTTCTAGACCAAAATAAAAGGTGTGATTTGGTTGCTTTGGATCATGTGGGTGGCGTTCTTCTGCCACCTTCCAAGAAATTCTCTCGCCCGTATATTCGATAATTTTTGTGTTTTTAGGAATATCCGTCACGGCAAAAACACCTTTGCCATGAACCTCAGATTGTTTTACTTTAATTAACTGTTCAAGCTTAGATTTCTTAGACATCAATATTTCTTGCGATTAAAGCGTTGGTTTCAATAAAGGCTCTTCTTGGCTCAACCTCATCACCCATTAAAGTAGTAAATACTTGGTCAGCAGCAATAGCATCCTCAATTTGTACCTTTAATAAAGTTCTGGTATTGGTATCCATGGTGGTTTCCCACAACTGTTCAGGATTCATCTCTCCAAGACCCTTATATCGTTGACGGCTAACACCTCGTTCTGCTTCTGCCAACAACCACTCCATTGCTTCTCTAAAGTCTTTAACTGCTGCCTCTTTGATTGACTTATCTGGGTCACCACGCTTAACGGTAGCCCCCGCGCCCAAGACATTTGTTAATGCCGCAGATGCTTTAGCCAAAGCTTCATAATCTGCGCCGTGCACAAAATCAGAATCAATAATTGATAACTTTGTATTGCCATGAACCCTACGCGATAGCATCAAACGATAGCGTTCTGTACGCTCATCCTTTTGCACAATGATTTGTGGCTTTGCCAATCGATCATTTAGAGCCAAGAAATAATTGTTCAATTCCTCTGCGGATTTATTCGCTTCTTTTTCGGTATCTAAATTAAGGCGCACCCCATTAGCAATGGCGCGTAATGCACCTTCATCCATAGTTCTGGACAAACGATCAACAATACTTTGAATCGTTTGATAGTCAGTAGATAAGCTTGTTAGGCGCTCATTATCAATAACTGAACCGTCTGCCAACACAATACTAGCGTTTTCTAGGGCTAGATTTAACAAGTAAGCATTCAACGCAACATCATCCTTGATGTACTGCTCATTTTTACCTTGTTTAACTTTATATAGTGGTGGTTGGGCAATATAAATATGTCCGCGCTCAACTAGTTCTGGCATTTGACGATAGAAGAAGGTCAAAAGCAATGTTCTAATGTGGCTACCGTCAACATCCGCGTCGGTCATGATGATGATGCGGTGATAACGCAACTTATCAGCGTTATATTCTTCTTTGCCAATGCCGGTTCCAAGTGCAGTAATTAATGTAACCACCTCCTGGCTACTAAGCATTTTGTCAAAGCGTGCTTTTTCAACGTTAAGAATTTTTCCTTTAAGCGGCAAAATTGCTTGAAATTTTCTATCGCGACCCTGTTTTGCAGAGCCACCCGCTGAATCACCCTCGACAATAAATAATTCTGAATTTGCTGGATCCTTTTCTTGGCAATCAGCTAATTTGCCAGGAAGTCCTAAGCCATCTAGCAAGCCTTTACGACGAGTCATGTCCCGCGCTTTACGAGCAGCCTCCCTAGCTCTTGCTGCTTCAATAATTTTTGCGCAGATAATTTTTGCGTCTTGAGGGTTTTCTTGCAAATAGTCAGTTAACAAAGTGCTAACAATTTCCTCAACCGGCCCACGAACCTCGCTTGAAACCAATTTGTCTTTGGTTTGACTTGAAAACTTAGGCTCAGGGACCTTAACTGAAAGCACGCAAGTTAGACCTTCGCGCATATCGTCGCCAGTGATTTCAACTTTAGCTTTTTTGGCCAATTCCTCTTCATCAATATATTTATTAATGACTCGGGTCATTGCAGCACGTAAACCTGTTAAATGCGTGCCCCCATCTCGTTGAGGAATGTTGTTCGTGAAACAGAGTACTTGTTCATTGAAGCCATCATTCCATTGCATGGCAACTTCTGCAGTGATTGTTCCGCCTAAATCAGACGGACGCTCACCTTCAGCATAGAAAATATTCGGGTGTAAAACAGTTTTACTTTTGTTGATGTAGTCAACAAAACCCTTAACGCCACCAGAAAAAGCAAAATTCTCTTCTTTGCCTGATCTTTGATCAATTAAACGAATGTGTACGCCATTGTTTAAGAAAGAAAGCTCTCTAATGCGTTTAGACAAGATTTCATAGTGGTATTCAACGTTACCAAAGATCTCAGCATCCGCTAAAAAATGTACTTCTGTACCGCGCTTGTCAGTTTCACCAATAACTTTAATTGGTGAAGTCATGTCTCCAGACTCTTCAACCAACTCACGATTTTGAACAACACCTCGAGCAAACTCCATAAAATGGACTTTGCCATCACGTTTTACCGTTAAACGTAACCATTTAGATAATGCGTTGACGCAACTAACGCCCACACCATGCAAGCCACCAGAAACTTTGTAACTATTTTGGTCAAACTTACCGCCTGCATGTAATTCAGTCATAACGATTTCAGCAGCACTTCTCTTTGGATCATGCTTGTCGTCATACTTAATACCTGTTGGTACGCCTCGACCATTGTCAATAATGGATATCGAATTATCAGTATGAATTGTTACGGTGATTTCAGAGCAATGTCCTGCTAACGCTTCATCGATTGAGTTATCTAAAACCTCAAAAACTAAATGATGAAGACCAGTGCCATCAGATGTATCTCCGATGTACATACCTGGTCTTTTTCTTACTGCCTCTAAACCTTCTAAAATTTGAATAGAGGATGCGCCATACTGCTGTTCTGGTGTTTTTACTTCAGCGGTCATTGATTAATCTTTTCTGCTAAATCTATTAAATACGCATTGGCATTACAACGTATTTGAAACCTTCTTGATCAGGAAGGGTAATAACTGCACTACTGTTTGAGTCACCTAAGCTAATCTGAATAGACTCACTCTTTAAGTTAGCCAACACATCTAACAAGTATGAAACATTAAAACCAATATCAATTTTGTCACCACTGTATTGAGTTTCAATATCTTCTTGTGCTTCTTCTTGTTCTGCATTTGTTGATTGGATAGTTAAACAATTATCAGAAAGAACACAACGTACACCCTTGAATTTATCTGTAGTCAAAATTGCAGCTCGTTGCAAAGAAGCTTGTAAAGCTTCTCTATCAACGATCAATTTATTGTTCTGTCCCTTTGGAATGACGCGTTGGAAATCTGGGAACTTGCCTTCTACTAATTTTGAAAGTAGTTCAACATCACCAAAGTTAAATTTAATTTGATTACTTGCTAAAGAAATAACCACTGGATCATCTGAGTCGTCTAATAAATGTTGTAACTCAAGAATAGTTTTACGAGGAATAATGACTTCTTGTTTCTGTCCATTGCCTGTAGGTACTTTATCTAAGTCAACATGACTGTATGCCAATCTGTGTCCATCAGTTGCAACTGCAATAATTCTTTGACCTTCTAAAACAAACAACATACCGTTTAAGTAATAACGGATATCTTGTTGCGCCATAGCAAAGTGCACTTGGCTAATCAATTGCTTCAATGATTTTTGAGACATTTCCCAACTAGCAGAAACATCTGTAGATTCAGACATGATTGGGAACTCATTAGCAGCCAATGTTTGCAATGTAAAACGGCTTTTTCCACTTTGCACAACCATCTTGCTATCTTTCAAAGAAAGACTCATTGGTCCTTCTGGTAAAGCACGCAAGATATCTACTAATTTTCTAGCACCAACAGTTGTACTTAAGTTATCTGCTCCAACACCAAAATCTGCATGAGTTGTGATTTGAATTTCAATGTCTGTAGAAATTAGTGAAACAGCATTGCCATTTTTTTTGAAAAGCAAATTAGCCAAAATTGGCAACGTATGTTTGCGTTCAACGATACCACTGACTAGTTGTAGTGGCTTAAGCAATTTGTCTCTTGATGTGCTGACCAGCTCCATGGTTCTTATTCCTGTAATTGTTTATATGTATATATATTTATAGTAGTAGTTAGTAAAGCAGCCAAATTCTGTGGATAACTAAAAAAACATTTATTAATCAGTATTTTACCTTCATTAAAACCTTGTGGATATCTTTTGGATAGCCTTTGGATAAAGTTTAATAACTTTTCTATTTTTGCATGAATAGATGAATTGTCCACAATCTATCAACAACTCATCCAAGTACTTATTCCCATAGTTATACATAAGCTGTCCACAAACATATCCACACCCTTAAAACTAGTTTTTCAAAGACTGTTCCAACACATGTAACTCATGATTTAACTGACTATCTCTAGATCGCTCATCAGCAATTTTTCTTACGGCATGCAATACGGTTGTGTGATCACGACCACCGAAAAGCTCACCAATTTCAGGTAGGCTTTTTTGAGTCAATTCTTTTGCGATGTACATAGCAATTTGCCTGGGTCGCGCTATGTTTGCAGGACGCTTTTTGGAGTACATGTCTGCAACTTTTATATTATAAAAATCAGCAACTGTCTTTTGAATATTTTCAACCGAAATTTGTCTGTTTTGTACCGAAAGCAAGTCTTTTAAGGCTTCTCTGGCAACATCAATCGTAATTTCTTTGCCATGAAAACGTACATAAGCCAAAATTTTTCTTAAAGCACCTTCTAATTCACGAACGTTTGAACGTAAATGCTTTGCTACAAAAAAAGCAACATCCTCGCTTAGTGGCAGTCCTTCAGATAAAGCTTTTTTCATCAAAATAGCCACTCGCATTTCTAGCTCTGGCGGCTCAATGGCTACAGTTAAGCCAGAATCGAAACGTGAAATTAAGCGATCATCAATTCCCGAAATTTCTTTTGGATAGGTATCGCTGGTCATGATGACCTGGGATTTGTTGGCTGTTAACGCCTCAAATGCGTAAAAGAATTCTTCTTGAGACCTTGGCTTTCCAGCAAAGAACTGAATATCGTCAATTAAAAGCAAATCTAAAGAGTGGTAATACTGTTTGAATTTGTCAAACGACTTTTGTTGATACGCTTTAACCACATCCGATACATATTGTTCAGCGTGGATGTACCTAATTTTTGCTTTGGGCTTTTCTTGTAACAAGTGATTACCAATCGCATGAATTAGATGAGTTTTACCAAGGCCCACGCCACCATACAAATACATGGGGTTGTATGAGGACCCAGGATTATTGGCAACTTGTATAGCGGCCGCTCTAGCAAGCTGATTTGCCTTACCAGTAACAAAACTATCAAAAGTTAAGTTTGGATTAAGTCTTGATCTGCCATCTATACCAATACTGGGCAGTTCGTTAATTTCGTTTGAAGACTCACTAATGCCTGCCGATATTGGAGATCCATCGCTACTTGTTTCGCTGATGAACTCAGAGTGTTTTTCATCGGTGTTTAGCAATTTGATCTTAGGGTCAAGCACCCACTCAATCACAATAGCTTTGCCAAAATAATTTTGTGCTAGCTCAATAAACCTTTGATTAAATTGATTTTTTGCCCAATCAAGCTTAAATCTGTTCGGGGCTGCAAGCTCTAAAACGTTGGTAGCTTCATCAAAATTTAAGGCAAAAAGAGGTTTGATCCAGGTTTTAAATTGCTGGGGCGAAAGCTCTTTTGAAAAAGAATTTGTCACAAATTCCCAAAATGACTCAAGAGCCGAATTTGTTTTTAAGGATGAATTTATTAGAGTATTAGTAATCACGGATGGATTGTAGATGCTCTTAAAAGTTATCCACAAAGGATAAGTTAGGGGATAACCTGTGGATAACTTGTTAATAACCTAAAAAATATATTAAAAACAACAAGATATGATTGTGAATAAAAATATAATATGCAAATATCTATTGACTAACATGTATAAAAAAGCGAGAATCTAAGGTTCGCTAGGAAATAATTATGAAACGTACATATCAACCATCCGTAACTCGTCGTAAACGCACCCACGGTTTTCGTGTTCGCATGAAAACAAAAGGTGGTCGCCATGTTTTGAATGCGCGCCGTGCCAAGGGACGTAAGCGCCTCGCTGTTTAAACAGCAGCACAGTAATGAAAACTGTAGAGCGAGCAAATCGTTGCCTCGCTCTACACGCCTTTCTGATGCAACACTAATACGAGCAGTATTAGCTCAAAAACCTAAAACCACAAAATTTATTGCGTGTCATATTTTCAATGAATATGATGGCTTTGCTTTAACCGTTCCTAAGAAATTAGCCAAAAGAGCTGTCGACAGAAATAAGATAAAGCGGTTGATGAGAGAGGCTTACAGGCAATCCCCTGATGCTGATGTAGCGCAAGCGGTGGTATTGAGGTTGCGAAAAAAAATTGGGGATAAAACAAAGAATAAATTGAGAGAGTCTGAGCGATTAGAAATCCGTAAAGAGCTTGCCTCTTTAGGGTTGCACAAGTGATTAATCGGTTTCTTCAAGGTTTAGTTAAGTTATATCAACTGACTCTGAGCCCCTTTTGGGGTTCGCAGTGTAGGTTTCATCCAACGTGCTCTTGTTATGCAATAGAGGCGTTACAAAAGCATGGTTCAATAAAAGGAACAGGGTTGGCAATTTATAGAATTTTGCGATGCAACCCCTGGTCAAAAGGCGGCATTGATCTGGTTCCAGAAAAGACCGTCAAGAAGTAACAATCTCACACTACAATTCTTGCTTACGTAATTAAATACAGAAAAATTCAATGGACATCAGAAAAACGCTACTTTGGGCCATCTTTACTATTTCCGCATTATTGTTATTTAATGCATGGCAAGAGCAAACAGGTCAGGGCTCCTTGTTTTCAAAATCAACTGCACCAGCAAAACAACAAGCAGTTGCTACAGATAATGGGGCTAAAGATTTGCCAAAGCCAAGCGGAACCGCTTTGGCTGCACCAACGCAAATAAGCGCGCCTAAAACAGGAGAGCTTTTAACTTTAAAGAATGATCTTTTAGAGCTTGAAATAGACACATTGGGTGGAGTGGTTAGTAAGGCTCGCTTGTTAAAGCATTTAGAAGAAGATAAATCACCAGTTCTACTATTTGACCGCAGTAACGATAGGCAATATTTTGCGAGAACTGGTTTGGTGTCGGGTTCTGGCGCAGAGTTGCCAAATCACACCCAGATTTTTACTGCCACAAAAAATCAAGCCAATAACTCAATCACACTTGTTGCAGAAAAAAATGGGGTGCGCTTAGAAAAAACGTATACCTTAAATAATGGATCTTATGTTGTAGAGGCAAAGCACACGGTTAAAAATATTAGCGCGCAAAATTTAGATGCAACTTTATATGCAGAGCTTGTGCGCGACGGCGGTAAGCCATCATTTAAAGGCAAGGTAGAGGAAAGTTCTTTTTACAGCACTTTTACTGGTCCAGCGGTTTATACAGATGCTGAAAAATTTCACAAAATAGATTTTTCTGATATTGAAAAAGGAAAATCAAAAGTTCCATCTACACAACCAGCCGGTGAGACCGCTTGGGTAGCTATGGTGCAGCACTATTTTGTTTCAGCATGGGTTCCGCCCTCTACCTATTCTAAAGATTTGTATGTTGAAAAATTAGATAAGAACCAATTCCGAGTTGGTGTTAAATCTAAATTAGATGCGTTCGGCGTTGGCCAAGAAAAAGTAGAGACATTTAAATTGTTTGTTGGCCCACAAGAAGAGCGCGTGCTAGAAAACGTGGCCCCGGGTTTAGAGTTAGTAAAAGACTATGGTTGGCTAACTATTTTGGCTAAACCAATTTTTTGGTTGCTAGAAAAGATTCATGCACTTGTAAATAACTGGGGCTGGGCAATTATTTTGTTAACCGTTTTAATTAAATTGGTTTTCTTCCCGTTGTCAGCTGCAAGTTACAAATCTATGGCAAGAATGAAAGAAGTTCAACCTAGACTTCTAGAGATGAAAGAGCGCTACAAAGGTGAGCCACAAAAACTGAATCAAGCCATGATGGAAATGTATCGAAAAGAGAAGATCAACCCATTGGGCGGTTGTTTTCCAGTTTTAATTCAGATTCCCGTGTTTATTGCTTTGTACTGGGTTTTATTGGCTTCAGTAGAAATGCGCGCAGCACCATGGTTGGGATGGATACAAGATTTATCCAAACCAGATACATTGTTTGGTGTTTGGTTTGGCGCCCCTATTGGTTTATTGCCTATCCTGATGGCAATATCTATGTTTGTACAAACTAAGCTCAATCCAACTCCACCAGACCCAGTTCAGGCTAAGTTGATGATGCTCATGCCAATTGTGTTTTCATTTATGTTCTTTTTCTTCCCAGCAGGCTTGGTTCTGTATTGGGTTGTGAACAATATCTTGTCAATTGCACAGCAGTGGCAAATTAATAAAATTTATGGTGGTAGTAAAGCCGCATAACAATGAATAGTCAGCGCGATCCCATTATTGCTTTAGCAACAGCGAAGGGTCGCGCTAGCGTAGGAATTATTCGTTTATCTGGAACCGGGGTCTTGCAAATTAGCAAAGCCCTTTGCCATAAAGATCTTCATCCTCGCCACGCCACTCTCTTAACCTTTGAAGATGACCAAGGTGATTTAATAGATGAGGGCTTAGCAATCTTTTTTCCGGGACCCAATTCCTACACGGGTGAAGATGTGTTGGAGCTTCAGTGTCACGGTAGTGTTGCAGCATTAAATCTTTTAATTGAGCACTGTTTAAAAATTGGTAAACCTTATCGTTTGCGCTTGGCTGCGCCCGGAGAGTTTACGGAGCGAGCTTTCTTAAACAATAAGATTGATTTAGCCCAAGCAGAAGCTATTGCTGACTTAATTGATGCAAGCAGTGCTCTAGCGGCTAAAGGAGCAGCAAGGTCGTTAAAGGGTGAATTTTCTAAAAAAATCCAAATCTTTTTAGAGGCTCTAATTGAATTGCGCGCGCTCACAGAGGCAACGCTTGATTTCCCAGAAGAAGAAATTGACTTTATAGAGCAACACGACGTCTTCAATCGATTAAAAAATATTCTTGGCAACATTCAGGATGTTAAGAAATCTGCTCAACAAGGCGCAGTAATTAGAGATGGCTTAACGATTGTGTTGGTTGGGCAGCCTAATGTGGGTAAGAGTTCGTTGATGAATGCATTGGCAGGTGAAGAGGTGGCAATTGTTACAGAGGTTGCTGGCACAACCAGAGATCGCCTTAAGGAAACAATTCAAATTGAAGGTGTGCCTTTACATATTATTGACACCGCGGGTTTACGAGAAACGACAGATAGTGTTGAACAAATTGGCATTGAGAGAACTTGGAAGTCTATAGAGCAAGCAGATTTAGTATTGCATCTAATGGATGTAAGTGATGGCGCCGAAATTTCTCCGCTTGATCAAGAGTTAATTAATAAGATCAAAGATTGTGCAACAAAACAAGTTCCAATCAAGATTGTTTGGAATAAGCTAGACCGAACCTCAAGCAGGCACAAGAATACTCAAAATGAATTTTATGTTTCTGCCAAGACGGGCCTTGGACTAGATGCCCTTAAGCAAGAGTTATTAAGTGTCGCTGGTTGGCAACCAGATTCCGAGGGTGGAATACTTGCGCGTCAACGACATATTGAAGCATTGTTAGAGGCTGAGCAGTTTATTAATAACGCCTTGCTGTTACTTAAAAAAGAAACGGCATCCGTTGAGCTGGCAGCTGAAGAGATGCGTTTGGCTCAAGACGCATTATCAAAAATTACAGGACAGTTTTTGCCAGATGATTTATTAGGCAAAATTTTTAGCACTTTTTGCATTGGTAAGTAAGCGGTGATTTCCCAATTTGATCAAGTGGTACTGGCGGGCGGTGGGAATCGTTGTTGGTGGCAGGCAGGGTTTTGGCATGTGCTCAATGAAAAAATTCCTCAGACACCAAAAAAGTTAATTGCAATAAGCGCAGGGGCAGCCACGGCGTGCCTTTTTTATGCTCGCCCAGGAAAAAGTGGTGCTGAGTGGGGTTTAAATTATTATGCACAAGCCTTGGACAAGGTTAGGAAGAACGCAAATTGGGCAAATTTGTTTTCATCTGATCCCGTCTTCCCACATCATCAAATTTACCGCGCGGCTCTAAAAAATATTCTTGGTGGGCGTTTTGATTTAATTAAAAAAGGCCCAGAAATAGAAATTGGTTTGGCTAAAACGCCTCGATGGTTGGGCCCAAGACTTTCAGTGGCAGTTGGATTAACGGTATATAACTTAGAGAAGTATTTTAAAAAGAGTCTGCACCCTACTTTAGGCAAAACTATAGGGTTTACTCGTGAATTTATTCGGGCCCAAGATTGTGCAAGTGAGGATGATTTAATTGAACTAATTTTGCAATCATCATGTACGCCACCATTTACTCCAGTCATGTACCGAGATGGGCAAGCTGTATTAGATGGCGGTTTGGTGGATAACGTTCCAATTGATGGATTAAGCCTCTCTCCAGAAGGCTCGCCACGAAGTAAGGTATTGGTGCTTTTAACGAGAAGATATTCTCAACCCGACTATTTTGTTAAAGAGTTGCCTGGTCTAAGGTTGACCTATATTCAACCGTCTCACCCAGTACCAATTTCTAGCTGGGATTACGCTCATCATGAGTTAATGCCCCTAACTTATCAGCAAGGCAGGGCTGATGCAGAGCGTCTGTTTTCAGAGGGCTTGTTCAGTTAGTTAAGAGAAGTCTTAACTGTCCTTTGTAAGGCTAAAAAGGGTCCCAAGTGGTATCCTTACGGTATTCCAAAACTATTAACTTAACCATGAATCAACCTACGATGAAAGGTGTGGCCGCCCTTAACGTGCCGTCTTATGTTAAACATCAGAAGTTAATTGACTGGGTGGCAGAAATCGCCGCGTTAACACAGCCAGATAACGTGTATTGGTGTGATGGATCGGAAGAAGAATACGACCGTTTATGCGCCAATATGGTGGCTGCAGGAACGCTAAAAAAGCTAAATCCAGCAAAAAGAAAAAATTCTTATTTAGCTTGCTCTGATCCAAGTGACGTGGCTCGTGTTGAGGATAGAACATACATTTGTTCAAAAAATAAAGAAGATGCTGGTCCAACTAACAATTGGATGGACCCTGCAGAAATGCGCAAGACACTTCAACCCCTATTCCAGGGTTGTATGAAAGGCAGAACTCTTTATGTCGTGCCATTTTCAATGGGGCCATTAGGCTCGCCAATTGCGCACATTGGCGTTGAGTTATCTGATAGTGCTTATGTTGCAATTAACATGCGCATCATGACGCGCATGGGTAAAGGCGTGTTTGATGTTTTAGGTTCTGACGGTGATTTTGTGCCTTGCGTACACACAGTGGGCAAACCATTAGAGGCTGGCGAAAAAGACGTATCTTGGCCATGCAACAGCACTAAATACATCGTTCATTATCCAGAGACTCGCGAGATTTGGTCTTATGGTTCGGGATATGGTGGCAATGCATTGTTGGGTAAAAAGTGCTTTGCTTTGCGTATTGCTTCAACAATGGGTCGCGACCAGGGTTGGTTGGCTGAACATATGTTGATTTTGGGTGTGACTTCACCGGAGGGTAAGAAGTATCACGTGGCAGCAGCCTTCCCATCAGCATGTGGCAAAACAAATTTTGCGATGTTAATTCCTCCACAGGGTTTCCAAGGCTGGAAAGTGACAACGATTGGTGACGATATTGCTTGGATCAAACCTCGTAAAGACCCAGTGACAGGTAAAACACGTTTATTTGCTATCAATCCAGAAGCCGGTTATTTTGGTGTTGCCCCTGGCACAAACACTTTAACCAACGCTAACTGCATGGCATCTCTAAATGAAAATGTAATTTTCACAAACGTTGCATTAACAGATGATGGCGATGTTTGGTGGGAAGGCATGACAGACAAAGCCCCAGATCATTTAATTGATTGGCAAGGTAAAGATTGGACGCCAGCTGATTCAGCTGCAGGCAGAAAAGCCTCTCATCCAAATGCTCGATTTACGGTGGCAGCCACCAATAACCCAGTGATTGACCCTGAGTGGAACAATCCAGATGGCGTTGCGATTGACGCATTTATTTTCGGCGGTCGTCGCTCAACAACAGTGCCTTTAGTAACTGAAGCTCGTAATTGGGTTGAGGGCGTATACATGGCTTCTACAATGGGCTCTGAGACTACAGCTGCCGCTGCTGGTCAGCAAGGCGTTGTGCGTCGTGACCCGTTCGCTATGTTGCCATTTGCTGGCTACAACATGAGCGACTACTTCCAACATTGGTTGAATATGGGTAAAAAGCTAGAGTCTGAAGGTGCCAAGTTACCAAGTATCTATTGCGTTAACTGGTTCCGTAAGGATGAGGCCGGTAAATTTGTATGGCCTGGATATGGTGAAAACATGCGCGTATTGGCATGGATGCTTGAGCGTATTGAAGGCAAAGCAAAAGGCCAAGAAAACATTTTTGGTACAACACCAACACATAGCGATATCAATTGGACTGGCTTAGATTTCAGTGCAGAACAATTCAATAAAGTAACTTCTATTGATAAGGCTGCATGGCAAGAAGAAATGAAGTTGCATGATCAACTATTTGAACAGTTGTCATACCACTTGCCGAAAGAGTTGGTGGAAACTAAAAATGCTTTAGAGGCTCGATTGGCTAGTTAATTGAGTGGTTTAGTGAATAGCAAAAAGCCCCTTAATGGGGCTTTTTGTTTGATTTGAAACGATTAATTAACGATTTTTGGGAAACATATTCACGGGGTTGATGTGCGCGCCCGCTTTAATAACTTCATAATGTAAATGAGGCCCCGTGGATCTACCAGTATTGCCAACCTTTGCTAACACATCACCACGTTTTACGGTTTGTCCAACGCGAACCAATAATTGACTGGCATGTGCGTACCGCGTTTTAAATCCCTCTGCGTGGTTTACTTCAACTACATTGCCATATTGTGAGTCCCAACCCGATCTACTAACCACTCCGGCTGCAGATGCAACTATAGGGGTGCCTACAGAGGCAGAAAAATCTAAGCCTTCGTGTCTTGCCATGGCTTGAGTAAATGGGTCGATTCTTAGGCCATATCCGCTGCTTAAGTTATAGGATCCTTTGATGGGAGTGCCCGTTGGAAGGCTATTGAGCCAAGTTAGTTGTTTTGCCCATAGAGCATTGATTTCAGCAACGCTACGCTTAAACTCATTGACGTCTTGCAATGACTCATCAAGAGCATCAATCAAATCTGCGGGAGCTTTGTTTTTGCTATCAACCAGTTTTAGTGGACCGCCTCGACCGCTAGTAGAGGTAGGAATCTGTGACTTAACTGCGGCTGGTGTAGCCATTTCCATAAACCGATCCTTAAGCTTTTGGATCTGAGTTATTTCATCGGTGGTTGCCTGAAGCTTTTCCTGGATCAGGCGTAAACGTTCTTTGTATGACTCTTCAATCTTGTCTTGCTCTGCTTGAGTCAAAACACCACCCATCGCACGGGCTAACTCAGGCCTTGCTTCAATCGCAATTCTTAATCCGACAAAATGCAAAATGCCACCAACTGCAATTAAGAAGGCTGCAAAAATACCCACGGCCATAGAGACCGTTCTTAAAGTAATAGATATCTTTCTAACCCGGCCTGTTGGACCAGAGACCCACATTAATTGCATGAATATTGTTCAATAAGCTAAGAGATGCATTATAAAGGCAGCCATGAATATTCCAAAAGACCAAAAACCCTATGATGCTGTTGTTGTTGGTGCGGGAGTGGCGGGGGCGGCTTTAGTAAAATCATTAAAAAACAATGACATAGAAAATTTTTTGGTCGTTGATCGTGCCTCTGGGCCGGGGCGCGGTACAAGTGGGCATGGGTTTGCTTTGTGTCATCCGTATATTGGTCGCGGCGCATCAAGATTACAGCGTTTAACGATGCTAGCATTCAAAGCTGCTCGAGAAATATGGACGGATTATTGGTCACAATCTGGGGTTTTACACTTACCTCGTGAGCCAAAAGCGTTTGATAAAAAAATAATGAGTGAGCGCTTGCTATCGCAAGGATTTAATATAGAAATGGCTAAGCCATTAAAAGCAGCAGAATCTTTGGCAGTTACGGGCGCATCTTTGGCAGGCACGTTTTTTCCTGAGGGCGGTTGGGTTAATTTAAAAAAAATCGCTGAGGATCATTTGGGCGAGTTACAAGAAAAACAAAAGAGATGGTCCTGCGCTGTTACAGGTATTCAGTACAAAGATAAATATTGGCACGTTTATGGAGTCAACCAAGAGTTGATTGGATCGGCCAAGCGAATATTTCTAGCGAATGGATTGGGGGCGCAAACTGTTGCCGCAAGCGCTGGAATTGAGTTGCCGTTAAAGCCAGTTAGGGGACAGTTGTCCACATTTAGTTATGCACCCAATAGTACCTGGGCACAAACAATGCCAAGAGTTGCTATATCTGGGAAAGTTTATTGTTTGCCACCAGCGCAACAAGATGACGGCTCATATCATTGGCCGGTTGGTTCAACGTATGATGAAAACGAAGATGACTTGGCAATATGGAAAAAAAGTCATTTAGAAAACCAAGCGTTAATTCAGGAAATGTTTGGTGATTTATATGATGCCTCAGAGCTAAACCCAATAGATGCATTTGTTGGAATCCGATGCGTTGCCAAAGATCGACTACCAGTGATGGGGCCAGTAAAGGGTTACCCTGGCTTATATGTTTTGACCGCCTTAGGTTCTAGAGGGGTTATGTGGTCAGCCCTAGCCTGCCAGATGTATTCTGAACACCTGGCAGATGAGTTGCGTCAATCAGCTTTTTTTGATGAACGTTTTTTTGCTGGAGCGCGCTTAGCAGAAGCGGGCTTATCGGATGATTTAGCTTCAGCTTTGCTACCAGCGCGCTTTTTAGCTGGCGCTTCAAACTCAAAGCCAATTTTTCCATCCGCCTGACGTGCAAGATATGCTTTAAATCCTCTACCAGTGCGCAAAGATTTAAAGTTGGTTAGCAAATCTGTTTTACCTTCGCTTAGCAACTTAGCAACTTGCTCACGAGTAATCTCTTGTTGCAAAACAACTTTGCCCGTTGAAAAATCACATGACTTGCTTGGTCCAACGCTACGTTCACAGAGGTATTTCATACCATGTTCATAAACTGCGCCGGAGCACTTAGGGCATGCACCTAAAGCAGTTTGGCCTGTGAAGTCGACTTCCTCGGCATCGTCATCCTGACTGTTGCCAAAATCAAACTCAAGCTTGAAGCCAGCATTTGGGTAATCTTTGTCATCTTCTGGAATTGCAACCAATTTAATGATGGCAGCAAATGGTCGTCCCATTTTGCTTCTAAAGCCTTGAAGTGGGCCTATTTCTTTGTTGGCAATTAAAGCTTCAGCTTCGTCGTATTCAAAAGCCCTGCCCCCGGGTATTTTGCTGATAGAAAAACCGCACTTTTCACAAGCAAACCGCCTGTAGTTTTCTTTTACCAATCCACCGCAGTGTGGGCACGGAGTTTGTAGGTCAGCATAATCACCTGGAATCGTGTCACTGTCATATTCTTTTGCACGTTTCACTATACGCTGCGTGATTTGAGCAATTTCTTGCATGAAAGTGTTACGGTCAATTTGCCCTTTTTCCATCAAGGCAAGCTTATGCTCCCAATTGCCAGTTAGAGCAGGTTGCGTCAGCTCTTCAACACCAAGTCCACGCAAGAGGGTCATCAATTGAAAAGCTTTGGCTGTGGGTATTAATTCTCGGGCTTCTCTAACCATGTATTTTTCAGCGAGCAAGCCCTCAATGATGGCGGCTCTGGTCGCCGGGGTGCCGAGCCCTTTTTCTGACATTGCTTCACGATAGTCATCATCATCAATTAATTTACCAGCACCCTCCATTGCAGAAAGTAGCGTGGCTTCCGTATACCGTGCGGGCGGTTTAGTTTTTAGTGGAACAGGGCTGACGGATTCCGTTTGAACTTTTTCGTTTGGCGCAACAGGCACCAACTCTTTGTCATCTTGTATGGATTTGCCATAAACGGCTAACCAACCGGGGCTTGTCAAAATTTTGCCATCTGTTTTAAATAAATGACCGCTGACCTCGGTAATGCGAGTGGTAACTTTAAATTCTGCCGCAGGGAAAAATATTGCCATAAAGCGGCGCACAACTAGGTCGTATAACTTTTGCTCAGGCTCAGAAAGATTTTTGGGCGCTTGTAGCGTTGGAATAATGGCAAAGTGATCAGAAATTTTGCTGTTATCAAAAATCTTTTTATTTGGTTTGACCCAAGAGTTATTCAAAATTTGTGAGGCAAATGGGTAATAGTTGTCTGAGCTATCGGCAAGCATTTCTAATGTGCTTGTAACTGTAGGCAAATAGTCCTCTGGAAGAGCTCGCGAGTCAGTTCTTGGGTATGTAAGAACCTTATGCTTTTCGTAAAGGGCTTGTGCAAGACCTAAAGTGTTTTTTGCTGAAAAACCAAATCGGGCATTTGCCTCTCTTTGCAAACTGGTTAAATCAAATAGTTGTGGCGCTGCTTGAGTGCTAGGTTTTGATTCTTCAGTGACTTTGCCGCTCTTGTCATGACATGCGGCAACAATGCTTGCGGCTGCAGCCTCGCTCCACAAGCGGTTGTCTTTTTTCTCTGGGTCCGCTGCAGTATCTTTAGCTTCTTTTTTAAATTTGGGGTCAAACCACTTGCCTTGATATATGCCAGCAGCACAGATGAACTCAGCAGTTACCTCCCAGTAGTCCCTAGAAATGAACTTTCTGATAAGTTCTTCTCTTTCAACCACAATTGATAAAGTTGGGGTTTGTACGCGTCCCACGGTGGTTAAAAAGAAGCCACCACTTTTACTATTAAATGCAGTCATGGCGCGCGTACCATTAATACCTACCAACCAATCTGATTCTGAACGACAGCGCGCTGCATTGGCTAGGTTATGTAATTCTTCATCACTTCGCAACTTAGTAAAACCATCGCGAATCGCTTGAGGCGTCATCGACTGCAACCATAAGCGTTCAATTTTTTGAGGTGCTTTGGTATGTTGCGCAATCAACCTAAAAATCAACTCACCTTCGCGTCCAGCGTCACATGCATTTATTAAACGATTGATGTCTTTACGTTTGATTAGTTTTTGTAAAACTTTTAGCCTGGCTTCTGTTTTAGCAATCGGCCTTAAGTCAAAGTGAGGTGGTATGACAGGTAAGTTGGCAAAAGACCATTTACCTCGTTTAACCTCATAGGCGTCTGGTGCCGCAATTTCTAAAAGATGACCCACAGCAGATGAAACGACGAATTCATCGCTTTCGAAGTAATCTTCATGTTTAGTAAATCCACCTAAAGCGCGAGCAATATCAGCTGCAACTGATGGTTTTTCAGCAATGATTAAAGCCTTATTGGGCCCAGATTGAGTGCTAGTTTTTGCCACGTTAAAGACTTCCCGAGGGGTCAAATTAAATTAATTTCCTTTTTTTATTATTAACCGATAAATACAAAATTAGGAAAAATTTCAAAAAATTGCTGTTTCAGGGCCCCTGTTTTAAGCAAAAAATCTAAGTTCATCAAAGATATCAGAAGGGTTTTCGGTTAACTTTGCGCCATCTTTAATGAGTTGGTGACAGCCAGCTGAGCTCAGTCGCGAGATTGAGTTGGGGATGGCAAAAACCTCCCTACCAAGCTCGTTGGCATATTTTGCAGTAATTAATGATCCAGACTTAATGGCAGCCTCCACAACAAGTGTGCCTAAAGACAATGCAGCAATCAGCCTGTTTCTTTGGGGAAAAAAGAACGGTTTCGTGGCGGTGCCTGGAGGATACTCTGAAATTAGTAAGCCAATTTGATGGATTTTCTGAAACAAAGCCCGATTTTTGCTTGGGTAGCACTTGTCTAGGCTTGTGCCACAGACTGCAATGGTTGGAATGGGGTGGTTTGATTCTAGTGCCCCCATGTGAGCTGCTGAGTCAATGCCCTCAGCCAAACCAGAGACAATACAAAATCCTTTATTTGCTAGTGCTTGCGAAAAGGTTTTGGCATATTTAAGGCCGTGATTGGATGCTTTGCGCGAGCCAACGATTGCAATGCTGGGCATTTTTAGCGCCTTAATGTTGCCTAGGCAGTAAATTTCTTTAGGGGCATCAGACAAATCTAGTAATCTGCTTGGATAATAGGGATGTTTTTGATTGATTGAGATAATTGGAGGCATCACCAAATTGTCTGCAATTCTATTTTTTCAAGCAATCAGCATTCCCTGAACTTTATGTAAGAATTTTCTGAAATGGCTGTACTACCTATCCTTCATTATCCTGACCCACGCTTGCATACGGTGGCTAAACCTGTTGCTGAAATAAATCAAAAGATTAAGCAATTAGTTTCAGATATGGCGCAAACAATGTATGAGGCGCCAGGCATTGGCTTGGCGGCAACTCAGGTAAATGCCCACGTGCAAGTGATTGTTATAGATTTATCGGATGAGAGAAATCAATTGCAGGTTTTTATTAATCCAGAAATAACTTGGGCTAGTGAAGAAAAAAAAGTATGGCAAGAGGGATGTTTATCAGTGCCAGATTTTTATGACGAAGTATTGCGCCCTTCCGAGGTGAAAGTTAGAGCCTTAGATATAGATGGTAAGTCTTTTGAGATTCATGCTGATGGTTTAATGGCTGTTTGCATTCAGCATGAAATGGATCATTTGAAGGGTAAAGTTTTTGTTGAGTATTTATCCTCGTTAAAGCGCATGCGAATTGCTGGAAAACTCAAGAAGAAATCCAAAGCGGGTGAGATTTAATGCTCAGAGTGGTTTTTGCCGGTACACCAGAATTTGCTAGGGTAGCTTTAGAGCGCATTTATAGCTCCGGCCATCAGGTTGTGATGGTGATGACCCAGCCTGATAGACCGGCAGGCCGAGGCATGAACCTACAGGCTAGCCCAGTCAAGCAATTTGCAGTAGAAAAACAAATCAAAGTTATACAGCCCACATCTTTAAGGTTAGACGGTAAATACTCTGCCGAAGCAACAAAAGCACTTAAAGAACTTAGTGAGTGTGAGTTTGATGTCATGGTTGTTGCCGCATACGGTTTGATTTTGCCTAAAGAAGTTTTTGAGATTGCTGAAAGACCAAATCGGGCGGGTTGCTTAAACATTCATGCTTCGTTGTTGCCTAGGTGGAGGGGGGCTGCCCCAATCCATAGAGCGATTGAAGCTGGAGACAATGTGACGGGCATAGCCATCATGCAAATGGATTTGGGCCTTGATACTGGTCCAGTGATAGCCATGAAGGAAATACCTATTTCTGACAAAGAAACCACAGCTTTATTGCATGATTCATTGGCATCACTTGGTGGTGAAATGATTGTGAAAGCCTTGGGTGACTTCGAGCGTAATGGTCAGTTGGTAAGTAAGTCTCAAGCAATTGATGGCGTTACTTATGCCAAAAAAATATTGAAAGAAGAGGCCAGAATCAATTGGACAAATGAAGCAAAAGGAATAGATCAAAAAATTAGGGCATTTAATCCTTTCCCAGGGGCATTGTTTACAAAGGGTGATGTGATGATCAAGGCTTGGCTTTCATCCCCGCTATCTTCTGCTAGGTCTTTGCACGCGCCGGGAACAATCATTGCTATGAGCCGAGAGGGTGTTGAGGTGGCAACAGGTTTGGGTAGTATTCTTTTAACGGAGCTACAAAAGCCAGGGGGCAAAAAAGTGTCAGCAGATCAGTTGGCTCTAGCCATGAAGTGGCAAGTTGGCGATGTATTAAATTAACAACCCCTTGAATAAATCAACAATTACACACATATGATGCTAGAGCTATTTTCTGAATCTAGAATTTATAGAAATTCACCTAGCGGAGATTTGCAAGATGTTTAATTGGTTTAAGACAGCCACATTGATGGCAGGCATTACCGCCCTATTTATTGTTGTTGGGGGAATGATTGGTGGTGAGCAAGGCATGTTGATGGCGCTCCTTCTGGCTTTTGGCATGAACTTTTTTAGTTACTGGTTCTCCGATAAGATGGTTCTGAGCATGATGAATGCGCGCGAAGTAGATGAGGTAACGGCGCCCCATTTTTATCGAATGGTCAAAGAGCTTGCTGGCAAGGCTGGATTGCCAATGCCAAAGGTTTATCTAATTGAAGAAGACGCACCCAATGCATTTGCTACTGGTCGCAACCCTGAAAATGCTGCGGTTGCTGCAACAACTGGAATTCTTCGAATACTTTCTGAGAGAGAAATTCGTGGGGTGATGGCACATGAGTTAGCGCATGTGAAGCATCGTGATATTTTGATTTCAACCATATCTGCGACCATGGCGGGAGCTTTATCTGCCCTAGCAAATTTTGCAATGTTCTTTGGCGGCAGAGATTCTGAAGGTCGCCCATCGAATCCAATCGCCAGCATTTTGGTGGCCATATTGGCGCCTTTGGCTGCAAGCCTAATTCAAATGGCCATTTCGCGCGCTCGCGAGTATGAGGCAGATAGAGGTGGGGCAGAAATTAGCGGTGATCCAGAGTCACTTGCAACTGCGTTAGAGAAGATACATCGTTATGCTAACGACCGATCTTTTAACGCTGTTGAGAATCACCCAGAAACAGCGCAAATGATGATTATGAATCCACTCTCTGGTGGAGGATTGTCGGGTCTTTTTTCAACACACCCACCAACTGATGACAGAGTGTCGCGCTTGATGGAAATGGCAAGAACTGGAACTTACCCTGTCTGAAAACAAACAACAAGGCGCAAGCCTATCAAAAGCACTTTTTGAGTCGGCCAAGGTATTGCAACAGGTTCAGGACGGGACATCCTTAACTTCTGCTATACAAATAGTTCCGGTAGGTTTACGTCCTGCAGTTCAAAGCATTACATTTCAGGCTTTGAGGCGAGGCTACTGGGTTCAAGAAGTACTTAATCAGTATGTTCAGAAGACTCCGCCAGGCTTAACCCTTTATGTCTTGTGGGCGGCTATTTCTTTAGTGCCTGAAAAGAATCGAGCACCAATGTATGCAACGCATACATTGGTTAATGAGGCAGTCAATGTTTGTCATTTAGACAAGAATTTGTTTTATGCAAAAGGTTTAATTAATGCGGTATTGCGCAGAGTTTTAAGAAACGAAAACTTATATCAAGAGATATCAGAAAATAAAAACCCCTCTTATCCAGATTGGTGGTTGCACAAAATTAAACAGACATATTCTGAGCAAGCTCAAGATATTATTGATTCTTCCAAGGATCGACCGCCACTTACGTTGCGGCTTAATCAAAGGCAGATTCCTAAAGAGCAACAAGAGGCATATTTAAAAAAGCTTCAAGATGCCGGTCTTGAGTATAAAAAAATTAGTCTTATTTCAGGTGTTCAGTTAACAAGCGCGATTGAATTGACAACCCCTGTTCCAGTCAATCAAATCCCAGGTTTTTTTGAAGGCGCATGTTCTGTTCAAGATGCAGGCGCACAGTTAACCGGTGCCTTATTAAATTTGCAACCAGGGGCAAAGGTGTTAGACGCATGTGCAGCTCCAGGTGGAAAAACAGCACAGTTATTAGAATTATTTGATATTCAACTCGATGCGCTGGAGATTGATCCTGCAAGAGCTAAAAGAATTCAAGAAAACTTAGAGCGCTTAAAATTAGAAAATGCTCGGGTTTTAGTGGGTGATGCATCAGAACCGAAAGGCTGGTTTGATGGTGAGCAATATGATGCTATTTTGGCAGATGTGCCTTGTTCTGCGTCTGGAATTGTTAGACGCCACCCAGATATCACGTATTTACGCCAAGAAGTAGATATTAGAAATCTACAGGTAATGCAAAGAAAAATATTAACGTCCCTATGGTCGTTGCTTAAGCCAGGCGGCAAGTTGCTGTATGTGACATGCTCGGTTTTCCCAGAAGAGGGAGAGTTGCAAGCACGCTGGTGGTTGAGTTCTATGCCAAATGCGTTACGATTAGATGCCCCAGGACAAATATTGCCATCTAAAGAGCACGACGGCTTCTTTTATGCCCTGTTTGAGAAAGAAAAAAAGTAATAACCAATACGCATGCATCAAATACTAAGGCTGATATTTGTAATTACATTCTCGATGATTGCATCGATGGGGAGTGTGCGTGCAGATCAAATCATCTTTAATAAAGTTAGTCTGCAGCAACAAGATAAATCTTGGGCTTTAAACGCTGATATTGCATTGGAGTTGAACCCAACGCTTGAGCAATTGGTTAACAAGGGTGTCACATTGCATTTTGTGACAGATTTTTATGTCACAAAATCAAGGTGGTATTGGTTTGATGCAAAACTACTTGAGACTCAGCGCGTTTCAAAGATCTCTTATCAGGCTTTAACTAATCAATACAGAGTTACTTTGGGTAACTTTAGTTTTAGTGCATCTTCATTAAAGCAGGCATTAATCGCAGTTAAAACATTAGAAGACTGGGTAGTGATTGAGCCTGGTCTTTTGGATCCGGCGCAAACATACCAAGCTTCAATACGTATGCGCTTAGATACTAACCAATTAGCTAAGCCATTTCAGGTGAATGCAATTAACTCTAAGTCTTGGAATCTACAAAGTGAGTGGTATCGCTTTGATTTTTCGCTTAAAGCTTTAGGCGGGCAGTAGTCATGCTAAAGCTATTAGCTAAACCATTCTTAGTAGGCATCGTTGTTTTTTTGGCTTTGATTTTGCTAGGCCTCTTAGCAGTTGCCTCAGCAAATACCTCATTTTTTGATGAATATTTTGCATGGTTATATGCCGCAAATATTCTAGTAGGCATTATTTTTCTTGCCGTCATTATTGTATTGATAACAAGTATTGCCATTCGGTGGAGACAAAAGTACTTTGGCGCAAGACTTGTTGCCAAATTAGCCATGTTTTTTGCGTTGGTGGGCGTGTTGCCGGGGGCGATTCTGTACGGTGTATCCCTACAGTTTGTATCTCGCAGTATTGAATCTTGGTTTGACGTAAAGGTTGAAAGAGCGTTAGAGGCTGGTTTAAATTTAGGGCGCTCAACTATAGAAACTGCTAAAGCAGATTTGTTGATTAAGGGCCGAGATTTAGCTAATCAGATTCAATCTGCATCAAGGTCATCTGGTGAGGGTGGCATGACTTTGGTCTTATCACGTCAGCGCCAATTAATCGACATTCAGGAGGTTACATTATTTACCAGTGCCGGCAAAGTCATTTCCAGCGCTAGCTTGGGCTTGAGCTCATATGTTTCAGAAATGGTTCAGGCTGATAAGTTACAACAAGCAAAATCATTGGGATATTTTTCTCAAGTCGATGAGCCTAATCAGGCTATTAATAAGGCTTCGTACACCATTAAGTTGGTTATACCGGTTGTTATAGTTGGCACAAACAACATGGGCGCATTTAACTTGCGAGAACAATCAGAAGACAAGTTCTTATTGTTAGTTAAAGAGATGCCGGTAAATCTAAGCAACAATGCGCTGGCAGTTCAAGAGGCTTATGTTGAGTACCAAGAAAAAGCATTGGGTCGAACCGGCCTAAGAAAAATGTACATCGGCACACTAACAATCACATTGTTCTTGGCTCTATTTATAGCCATGACTTTGGCATTGCTCTTAGGTCGGCAATTAGCTTACCCACTAATTATGTTGCTCAAGGGAACTAAAGCTGTGGCAGAGGGTGACCTTTCCCCAAAGCCTGAAATTAATACTGGTGATGAGCTTGGACTATTAACGAAGCAGTTCAATGTCATGACTAGGCAACTATTGGAAGCCCGAAACTCACTTGAGGATGCTAAAGCTTTTTCAGAAAGTGTTTTATCAAATTTGACCGCTGGCGTTTGTGTTTTAGATGCTAACTATCAATTAGTAATTTCAAATCCGGGCGCTTCTAGAATTTTTGGCACATCTTTAGATAATTTAATTGGAAAAAGCTTAGGCCATTTAGAGCGGTTGCAAAAGTTTGAAGTAGCTATCAAAGATGCGTTCAATGAACATAAAATTTCAAGCGCAGATAGTTCTGAACATTGGCAAAAGCAAATCATCTTAGATGACCCTGCAGCTATAGATGCACAACATGAAAATGGAATTACATTATTAGTTAGAGGGACAACATTGCCAAGCCATCTACATATTATCGTGTTCGATGATATTTCTGAGGTGATAACTGCACAAAGATCAATTGCTTGGGGAGAGGTTGCAAGACGACTGGCTCATGAGATTAAAAATCCATTAACACCAATTCAATTATCTGCAGAGAGATTGCAGTTAAAGCTAAAAGAGCATTTAGATGTTGCGCAGCAAGAGTTTTTAGAGCGCAGCACTTCGACAATTGTGACGCAAGTTCAAGCCATGAAACAGATGGTGAATGACTTCAGAGATTTTGCTAAAACTCCAGAAGCTAATTTACAAAGTCTATCAATTAATAATTTAGTAGTGGATGTTTTAGGACTTTATGAGGGAAGCTCTGTAAAAGCAGATTTAGATGCATCTTGCCCATTAATTTTGGCTGATGCAACGCAGATCAGGCAGGTAGTTCATAACTTGATACAGAACGGTATAGACGCAAGCGTTGAGGCACATCAAAACAATCAGTTTTCAATATTGGTAAAAACAGAGTTTTTGCCATATCCTGAAAGTGCAAATGCTGGTCCTGGCATTGTCAAGTTAAGCATATTAGATGCGGGTACGGGATTCGCCCCAAGAATTTTGAGTAGAGCATTTGAGCCATATGTAACAACCAAAGCCAAGGGCACGGGTTTGGGCTTGGCAATGGTGAAAAAAATTGTTGACGAGCATGGTGCGAGAATTGAATTGCGAAATCGCATTGAAGAAAATCAAGTTATAGGCGCAGAAGTTTCTATATATTTCAATCAACTGGTAGAGTAAAGTAAGTTATGGCAAGTATTTTGGTTGTTGATGATGAGATGGGCATACGAGAATTGCTCAATGAAATTTTGACTGATGAAGGTCATTCGGTCATTGCTGCGCAAAATGCACAAGAAGCTAGAAATGCAAGAGAGAATCTGGAGCCAGATTTAGTACTCTTAGATATTTGGATGCCCGATGTTGATGGCGTAACTCTTCTGAAAGAGTGGTCTACAAATGGCCAACTAACAATGCCAGTAGTTATGATGTCTGGCCATGCAACGATAGACACTGCTGTTGAAGCCACGCGTATTGGAGCCGTTAATTTTTTAGAGAAACCAATTGCTCTACAAAAACTACTTAAAACAGTTGAGCAGGCTCTAGAAAAGGCGCCACCCAAGGATTTATTTGCCACGTCCGCTAAGCTTGAGTCACAACCTACGACTGCAGCAACTTTAAAGTCTCAGGAAAATTTAGTTCCACCACCGGCTGAGGCTGAGACATTTAATCTTAGTTATATTGATTTGCCATTGCGAGAAGCCAGAGATTTATTTGAAAAAGCTTACTTTGAGTACCACTTAGCAGGGGCTGCTGGGAGCATGACAAAAGTTTCAGAAAAAACCGGCCTGGAGAGAACCCACTTATACAGAAAACTAAAAGCGTTGGGTATTGACGTTGGTAACTTTAAGGGCGATTAATCCAGATTTTAGGGTTTAATCAAAGGTTTCGTATATAATCCTCGTTTCTTGGCCTGGTAGCTCAGTCGGTAGAGCAGAGGATTGAAAATCCTTGTGTCGGTGGTTCGATTCCGCCCCGGGCCACCAAGAAATACTAAAACTACCTTCGGGTGGTTTTTTCGTTTACTGGACTTCCCCAATTGAGTTACTATGATAGTAAAGTGATAATGCCCTTAATTACTGGAACAGATGGCGAAAAGAAATGAATAAATTTTTAAAGCTGTTGGTATTGGGCTTGTTTTTTTTCTCACCAAGCATCTTCGCTCAAAGTGCGTTTCAAGGTTTTTATGGGCAAATTGCTACGGGCTATGAAAATAACTCCGCGAGCAATTTGGATGCGGTCTTTAAAGAGGCGGCACGAATTTATCCTGATACATATAATGCCTCCACACAAAATTTTGGTGGAGCACCCCTCATTGTTGGACTTGGTTATAACTTTAGCGTGGCGCCAAATTTTATCTTGGGTATTGGCCTTGACTATTCATTGGCCTCCCAAAGAAGCTCAACATATAGCTCAAATTTTCCTTTGATAGATACAACATTTACCGGACAGTCATTAAAAGTCTCTAATCGATTTAATATTTTTATAACACCAGGTTATGAGATAGATAAGGATAAGTTGGTTTATCTTAAGGCAGGCTACAGCTCTATTAAGGCAACTTACAATCCTCCGACGGCCAGCGATGGAACTCCCGAGGCTCGTAATTGGACCAGCCCATCATCTACGGTTGGTGGATATATTCTTGGCCTTGGCTATAAGCAAATTATAAAGGGTGGTTTTTATGGTTTTGCTGAGGGCAACTACATGAGCTATAGCAAGCCATCCTTAGTTTCAAATGTGGATGAGCAACCTTATGGCGGTGCCAGTACTTGGACAATGACAACCAATCCCTCTATTAGTGCCTATCAACTTCTCATTGGCATTGGCTATAAGTTTTAATTAGAGTCAGACATCCTAAGCCCTGGTCGATTCCGCCCCGGGCCACCAAGAATCCATAAACCACCTTCGGGTGGTTTTTTTATTTGGTCGGGCAGTCTACGCTGTTCAACTATTTAGGTTTCTAATTGATTTTTTTTAAACATTACCTATGGTTGCCAATCATCAATGCCTCCGATCCCATCAATACATCAAAAGCCACCAGGCCCATCACAGTATTAGAATTAACTATAGTTGGTTTTGTGTTCCTTGGTGGTAGTTGAAAATATTTTTGAAGCGCTTACTTTTAGTCTCGAAATTGAAAGGTTTTCAAAATGAGTGGTGGCGGAAACAACGATAATGAAATGTTTAGGCTAGTAAAGTACTTGGTGTATGGCGTAATCGCATATTTTCTATTTATAAACATAGCGCCTATACTTTCTATTATTGGACTTTATTCACTTATTAAGTAAATTTATTGGGGATAGACATGCTTTGGATTGGTTTAATGATTGGCTTTTATATTTTCATCAGAATGATGGAGATCCAGGAACAAAAAGAGACAAGCAAAAAAATCTTTATGGCTGCCAATATTACTAAGGGAATTGTGGCAATGAGTTTATTTTTTTTAATAGTCGGCTATCTATTTCCCAGTAGTTAGGGTTGAATCGTCTTATGAATTTAGGAGCCCGGCAATTTAGTTCTGGCTAGAAAAGAGTAAGGCATCCTAGGTCCTGGTCGATTCCGCCCCGGTCCACCAAGAATCCATAAACCACCTTCGGGTGGTTTTGTTTTTGGCGTAAAGTAAACATAGTGAGAATTAACTGGGGTTGCGCTAGTTGTCATATAGTGTTGCCATAATTGATATCAGAGACGGTGCGAGGATGTATAGCTAGTGATTCCTAATTATTTGCTTGTGGTGAAAGATTGTTCTCTGCAATAATTAGTGCTTTAACCATATAGACCAGTATGAAAAGTAGGTTTCAACATATCTTTCAGATACTCCTTTTAGGAGGGCTTGCAGTAGGCGCTTCGTCAAATACTATTGCTCAAGTATGTACATCAATCTCATCTAATACGAATACTCCATTTTCATTTACTTCTAATAATGAATGTTTGGAAATTACTGCTAGTGGATCTATTGGACAGTCAGGCAGCCCCTTAGCTTCCGATGCGGTAACAAATGGCGGTTATAGCGGTCTACGCATTTCAAATACCGGAAATATCTATGTGGTTGGTTGGTCAGGAATTGTAAATCTTATTGGTGGCACGATTACTACTCTAAATAACTCGATTACTCGCACTATCTCAGCAGGTGATGCGGGAACTGGAATAGCTAATTTTTCAAGCACTATTACCACATTAAATAATCTTGGAACTATCCTGTCAGGAAATGGTGGAACTGGAATTTTTAACGATACAGGCACCATTGGAACACTAAACAACTCTGGCTCTATTAGTGTGGGAGATGGCAGTATTGGAATACTCAATCATACTGGTAGCACAATTTCGATTCTCAGTAATACTGGAACCATAGGAGCTAGTGATAATGGAAATGGAATTGTTAATAGTAGTGGCGGCACCATTATTAGTCTGGATAACTCAAGCACCGGAACTATCTCAGGTGGATTAGCAGCGATTTCTAATATTGGCGTCATTACAAATATGACAAACAGCGGGACTATCCAAGGCGCTGGAGGCAATGGTCTCTACAATTCTGGAACCATTATTGACCTTACCAATTCGGGAACTATTAGAAGTGTTGGAATGGGTCAGTACGGAATAACTAATTCAGGAAACATCTCTGCCTTAAACAATACTGGAGTTATATCAGGACTCACTTCCGGCTTAGATAATAATTTTGGCGCAACCATCACAACACTGCTAAATGCTACTGGCGGAAGTATTGGGGGCGGAGGGACTGGCATTAATAATGCTGGAACTATAGATACGCTTCTGAACAACGGTCAGATCTCTTCCTCATTCAGTACGGGATTATTTAACTCAGGAAATTTAGGTGTTATTACGAACATAGGTCAAATTCTTGCTCCATTCGGAAATATGATTTCTAACTCTGGAGGAATTTCCACTCTAAACAACCTTAATGGAGGTGTTGCATTAACTTACACAGGAACACTTCCATCAAGCTACAACATTATTATTAATAGTTCGACGCAGTTTGGAAAGTTAGCAGGATCAGCAATAAGTGGTATCACGACTTTCGGTATTTATGCTAGCTCAAGTGTCCAAAAGGGTACTTACAGCTCTGTACTTTCAGGATTTACCTCCAGCAACCTTTCCAACACTTCGGGTACATTCTATGGCTTCCGTTGGAGTCTCACTAATTCGTCGTCAGATATTTGGGATTTAATTGTCACCGGCGCATCGACAACCGACACTCAACAATCCCTCGCAAATACCGCCTCAGTCTTGCAAGGCACCTACACCTTACAAAACTCCGTGATGGTCAATGGCTTTACTTATGACTGTCCCTTATTTGATAAGCATGGCATTTGCGTGAGTGCGGGTGGCCGCAATACGACTGTTCAGACCGAAGGGATTAATAACACCAGTGGCTTATTGATTGCCTCCTATCGTTTAAATAAGAACAATAGCCGCATTGGCGCCTGGGTGGATCAGAATTTATCCGTGAGCGGTCCTGGTACGGTTCAGTTAGGTAATAGCACCCCCATGATTGGTCTCTTTGGCGTCTGGAGCCAACGTCCCGATGGTGTGGGAGCGGAAGTCAAAGTGTCAGCCGCCTATGGACAAAAAAACACCACGATCACTCGCCAAATCGTAGGCTTAAGTGAAGCAGGTAGTGGCAGCTCACAACTGATTAGTCAGGGCGCACAAATTGTCGCTAAGTATGGCTTTGCGGTACTGCCTGATGTGGTTGTATCCCCATACGCTGGAGTGCGCTACACCCAAAACAATATGGGTGGCTATACCGAAGCAACCAGTTCTGCCGTTACTGCACCCTTAACCTACTCAGCACTGAACACCAACGCTACCACCGCATTAGCTGGTGTAGGAGCAAGCTATCGCGGCATTCCAAAGACTACCTTGTTTGCTAGTGCCGGAGTGGAAACCGATACCAATACCAGCAACGGCACCTACAGCGCCACTGGCATCACTGGCTTAACCCCAGTGAACTTCAATCCCAATCCCGTCAAAACCAGACCTACTGCTACGGTTGGTGGTTACTATGACATTCTCAAGAACCAACGCATTGGTGTAACCGGCATCTATCGTCAGGAACCATTCCAAGCGGTATCAACTACCACAGTGCTTGCAACCTATACCATTGGTTTGTAGTGTCGTTTAAAACGACAGTCTAGAAATAGAGTCAGACATCCTCGGGGCCGGTCGATTCCGCCCCGGGCCACCAAGAATCTCAATAGCCCACGAGTTGGGCTATTTTTACTAGAATTTGTTGATGGTGTCTCTACTTGCTTTTAGCGTAGTCGGTCACACCCCACAGATTCAATCCGTCAATCAGGATTCAGCCACCTTGGTTCTAGACTGGGGCATCTGATTTATGACGTGTCCTTTTAAAGGACAAATCAATTATTCATCCTTGCGTCAGTAGATGTCGTTTAAAACGACAATTCAGACATCATACTCATAGTTCAGGCAACAACGACGTTTAAAAATAGGCACCTATACTAATTGTGGCGCTATAGGCATTTAGATTTTGCCAACCCACTTGCTGGGTAAAGTTGCCTCGAATAATCGTTTTTGGATCAATTTGATATCCAATTCCTGCACTTAAATTAGTCCAGCTTGTTCCATAAGACAGCGCCGGAAGGGTATAGCTTGGGGCAGATACAGAAGTTAAGGTTGTTGTAATGTTACGGTCGGCATTTCCAAATTGTGAGTTATAAATTGCCTTAATGTTGGGCAGCCAGTTTCCAATCTTGAGTTGGGCTTGATAGCCAATTTGACCAATTGAAGCGTTAATTTGTTGGCTACCAAACCCAAGGCTATTAAAGTTTCCTGATTCAGTAAACCCATTAATGTTTGTATTCACATAAGAGTAACCAAGGATGGGCCCATGGTTAAGTCGTTGGTAATTAAAGTTATAGCCCGTCTGAATAGCTACCGATGTATTTGATCCATTCACATTGGAGGCATTTGAAAAGCTAGTGATACCAATAGGAGTTATTCGATTTACATTATTTGTTAAGGCGTTGTAAGACACCAATGAGTTAAACCAAATTTGATTTCGTTGATAGCCAGCATAAAGTCCTAGAGTGCTTCCTGATTGAGTGAAGTTCCCGGTGGAGTTGTAGTTAACCATTGATTGTCCATATCCAACAAAGCCGCCCAGCAACCAATTGGAGCTTACTTGGTAATCAAGTCCCGCTGTACCGCTATAAGGAGTGCTACTTGTGCTAACTTGGGTTCCACTTAAATTAATTTGTTGCGTTGAGCCTAATACCCAAGTTCCCAGCGTCTTTGGAGCCCTTGCGCGAAAACTATAATTAATTTGCTCAAGATAAGAGCCATTGCTGGTAATTTGACCCAAAGAGGCTTGATTGGCTAGCATGGAAACTTGGCCAGGAGCAGTTAAAAGCCCAATCACATAGTCTGCTTGAATTTTTTGAACCGCAGATGTTGCGTGTCCAGTAGTGTCTGCAAAGAAGTAGGTATTCATTGCATTTGGGCTAACCAGATTTGCTGTCGTGCAATTAATTGCCGCTACGGCTCCACATGCCGGAGTACTAACACTAGTAACTGTTATACCAAATCGAGCGGGATTTAATAAAATATAATCACCAGCCGAAGCAAAGTCTGCCGGAATGAAGTTAATGCCTTGCGAAGCTATACCAGTCCATACAGCATTGTTATAGTAAGCCAGCGAGTCTGCCCAAGTTTGGCTCCATGGAAAATTGGCCGCAGTTGCGGCGGCCTGAGTCTTGGTGGTAGAAGCAATATTTGGAACGAGCAAATATCTGGCACCAGCATTTGATAGCTGATTGGCCTGACTAATTACATCGTTAGCCAAGCTATTCAAGCCACTTATGTTTTGTGGATCGACGATGTTGGGTGTTCCTGATAAGCCTGACGCTGGTGTTTTTAGATCATTTGTTCCAATGTAGAGTGTGTAAAGCGTATTTGGATTCGCCCTACCTCCAACGGAATTTAAATACGATGTAATTTGCTGAGCAGATGACCATGCATTTTCGCCAATTGTGCTGTTGCCTGATAAAGATACATGGGCATTACCTGCAGAATAATTATTTCCACCCCCAGGCGCCGCTGTGGTTGTAACCCCAATTCCATAACGTGCGCCCAAATACTCTGACCACATCGAACCGCCCGGTGTGGTGTACACCCCAGTAGTTGCTAATACGCCAGCGCTTGAACCAGTTGTGTACTGTGGTATGTAACGATACCGACCATTATCGGTATTGCTATCACCAAAAAAGATTAAACCGGAAAAATTTTGTGACACCGCATTTGTGCTAACCATCAATAGAGATAATGCGACTGCACTAATGGTCTTGAGATTGGTATTTGGGATCATGAGCGATTTCTGTTGAGTGTTTGTTAAATGGTTTGCGCTAACCAATTGAAATTATAGGGATATATTCTAATGTTCCTACTAAAGATATATCAATTGAAGCATCCATTCACTATATAAATCAAGTTTTTTCATACCACAATAGCTGTAGTGACAAATACGATTGGTTTTGAGTGACTTTTTAATGCACTAGAACCTTAATCAACATAACTTATAAATGGTAGTTTTTTTGGATTTTTTGCCCAGTCAATCTTTGCTAAGCACTTCACAACAACCTCAAACTGATTCTCGGTTACACGATTAATGTAACTAACTAACTTATCTAATTGAGTGGAGGGCACTTCCTTTTTTGATCCCAGCTCAATTACCAGCTGATCAACTCTGGGCTGATAGCAAAAGATTTCATCGAAATCAACAATATCGTTTATTGGTTTTGAGTAAAAAGTAAACGGAATAAGTTTCCCATCCAAGCATTTTATAAAGTTCTTTTTCCGACCATAAATATCTGAAAGAGTTGGGCCATCATGACCACAAGGGCATGAATTATGAAGGCATCCGTAATCACCTAGTTCATATCTAATAATAGGCGTTGCATAAGAATGTAGCTGGGTAACAATTAATCTTTTTAGTTCCTTATTAAACACCTTAATTACATCACTTAAATTTTCTTCAATGTAGACATTGCTATGTGCTACGTGATGGTATCCGGGATTTTGTGGGCATTCAAAAGCAATAAGACCAACTTCGGCGGCAGAAGGCGGGGAAAGAAGGCTAAATGTATTAATTTCTCGTGCTAAGGAAAGGTGTACTGTCTTTTCTTCTATAACAGCAGAAGATGTTAAATCGGCTCCTGGAAAATTGGGCGTTAACGCATTTAAAGAATTTCTTCAGTTTGCTGAAAAAGGATACTTTGATGTTCCTATCAACACTGAAAAGGGATTTGATAGTGATTTTGAAGAATCCGTTGCTATGTTTCTTGCTAAACATGGATATAAAGTTCAACCTCAAGTTGGTATGGCGGGATTCTTTATCGACATAGGGGTAATCGATCCAAGCAATGAAAACAAGTTTTATTGCGGTATTGAGTGTGATGGCGCAACTTATCACTCTTCTAGATCTGCGCGAGATAGAGATAGACTTAGACAAGAGATTTTAGAGGGTCGTGGCTGGAAAATTTACAGAATATGGAGCACTGATTGGTTCCATAGGCGCCAAGACCAAGAAGCAAAATTATTGGACTATTTGGCTTCTCTACAGAACTCTAATGAGATAAAACAAGTTAATCCAGAGGTAGTTGAGCCAATCGTAGATATTTTTGAGCCCCAAGCAATTGTCGATGAGGCAAGAGATCTAGTCGTTCCTTATATTGAATCTAATGAAAAATTTTTCTCAAGAAATAAGGCTCCCCACGAAGTATCTGTTTATGAGAGATCAAAACTAGTTAAAAAAATTGTTGAGATAGAGGCTCCAATTCATCAAGACGAAGTGGCAAGAAGAGTTGCTAAGGCATTTGACCTAGAAAAGGCTGGGGCAAGGATTGTTGCGGCAACGGTTGAAGGCTTAAAGCTAGCAAATGGACTTACAAATGAAGGCGGCTTTTGGTCTGTTGCTGGAGAAGTTAACAGGGTTGTGCGGAATAGATCCTCCGTTATTAATAAAAATCTTGAAAAGGCTGAATACATACCTCCAGCTGAGATAGCTGTTGCGTTAGAGCATTTAGTTAAAAGTAGTGTACAAATTGAAGATGCTGAACTTGTACAGCAGGTATCTAGGTTATTTGGTTTCCAGAGATGCGGGCCCGATTTAAAAATCGTTATTCAAAAGGTATTAGATCGGGAAGTGGGTAGGTTGCTCCAGCGCAATGGATCGTATATTTCCTTGAATAAGTAGCCTTATCGTCAGTTGCCCAATTCGAAGCTCTGAAACTAAACTTGCTGTATGAGATCAAAACTTTTACAGCAAGTTCATGCCTAAAGGCGTAGTCACCAAACTTACAAACTTAGAAGTTCTACCCTCATCACCTCAGTTTCACCAACCCACAACACTTAGCCAACTTAGATACGCAGAGCCTGCAGAGTTATATCTGCGCGATGGTGAAGTTGTTATCTTCCGCAGACCAAATAGCCCTCTCTGGCAATGTCGTTTTAAACGACAAAACGGAACGTGGGAACGCATATCGACCAAGCAAGCATCAATTGAACATGCTGTCCGAGTTGCCTGCGACCTATACGATGAAGCCAGATTTCGCCAGCGTCTAGGGCTTGCGCAAAAAGCACCCACGTTTACAGAAATAGCGCACGCCACACTCTACGAAATGCGACGTGATTTGGATGAAGGAATTGGTAAGGTGGTTTACCTTAGTTACATCACTTGTATTGAAAAATACTTTCTGCCTTATTTTCAGGACAAACGACTAGAGGAAATAACTTACACAGACGTTCATGAGTTTGAAATTTGGCGAAATAGACAAATGCGCCTAGTGCCAAAAGCCAGCACTCTAATGAACTTTTCTAGCGCTTGGACAAAGCTACAGCAGACAGCAGTGAATAAAGGTTGGATTAGTGAGAGGGTGGCAATCCCAAAACTAACAACACGAGGGCACAAAGGCAAAACTCGCCCAGCATTTAGCCGAGAAGAGATGGATTATTTGTTGGGGTACATGAAAGATTGGATTAATCATGGGAGATTGGAGATAGAGCAATTAACCCGCCCATTGTTAAGGGACTATGTGGAGATTTTGTTTTACACAGGCATGCGGCATGGCACTGAAGCATTGAATATCTGTTGGAACAATATTGAGTGGCACACACAAGGGGATAAGAAGTATTTGCGTATATGGGTGAGTGGCAAAACAGGCGGTCGTTGGTTAATTGCTAAACATAAGGCTATTGACGCCCTTAAGCGATTACATAGTAGACAGTTTGCCGTTAAAGATATTTCGTTTGACAGATTGTTTGAGTCACGTGTGCCCCAGCGAATCTTTGTATTTGCTGATGGCCACCAGCCAGCAAGGATTGACGGAGCATTTAAAAGATTAATGAGAGATACGGGCTTGGGATTGAGCCAAGATGGACAAATGCGAACCTTGTATTCATTGCGGCACACTTATGCCACGTTAGAGTTATTAGAGAATAAGACCGACATTCATACACTAGCTAAACAAATGGGAAATAGTGCCGCTATGATTGAGCGGCACTATTCCAAACTAACGCCTACTATGGCTGCTGAGCAATTGGCCTGATGCTCGTAATGTCGTTTTAAACGACAAAACTATTTAATGGCTGCTCGTCTAGCAAGCCGCTCTATGTTATGGATGAGATTGCGTAATGAACCATTGGCGGCGGAAATGGTTGGCAATAGGTCGATGTCGCTCATAACAACACCCATATCGCTTACTAAATTTTTAGCTAATGGCAAATACTCGCTAACTGGTGCGGCATTCATCTCAACTAATATACAACGATCTTTTAAGCCTTTATCAAGCTCGGAAATGTTGTTTGTGGTGAGAATGAAAATACCCCTGTCTGTATTAAGCGCAGACTTCAAGCTTTGCTGTGCCAATTTGGTTAGGTTATCCACCTCATCCAAAATGAAGTAGTGAAGCCCGCTAGTGTTTAAAGACACTTTATTTAATACATTCTCAATAAGCACCATTACTTGTGGGCCATTAAAGCCTTGCTGGCAACCGATAAAGGTTTCAGGAAGGATTAGTCCTTGTCCTGTTCTGCCATTCTCAATTGCGTCAGGTAGCATTTTGGCCAAGGTTGTTTTTCCTGTTCCAAAGACCCCGTAAAGAAGAATGGCTGATTTGCCGCAGTAAGGTAATGCTTCGGCACCGCTGACAATATCTTCGATTCGCAAACGACTCTCAGTATTGCCCCAGATGATGTCACCAATTTGGTTGGGCTCATATTTAAAGTCCTTTCTGATAAACATAATGTTTCCTTTCATTTATTAATGGGGGTGCTCATAACACCCCCATAGTTGTTGTTAAGCTTGTTTGGCGATAGCGCCGTCAGCATCGTTAGCCGCAACGACTTCTTTTTTGGCTGCCACTTGTTGTGACTTAATGTCGCTATACAAAGCTGTGAATGCCGCATTAACAGCGCCCTCTTTGCGAACAAGTGCTCGGATAGCAAAGCCGCCGTCGGCTAACTGTTCAGCAATCAGCACACAATCTTCGCCAACAAAACCAGCATCAGCCAATTGACTAAGCTGTTCGGACTTGGCAATTGCCAATACAGGCAAGTTCACAAAGTCAGTCTTAGCAATAGAAGCTTTAGCGGTTGGGCTTACAAATGTTGCGCTACGAGAAAGCTTGATTTCTTGTATGCCGCCACCATCTTCAATCCATTGGGCTAATTGGGTTGGCTCTACTTTGGATTTTTGAGCCTGACGCAATACCAATACATAAGTACTGATACGGCGGCGGTCAATATTGCCAAATACAGCACGAACTACACGAGCAATGATGTGTGAGTCCTTTTTATACTTGTAGCCACGCTCTTTAAAGAATGCTTCCAAAGCCGCACTACGTTGTTTGGATTCAGCTACTGGCAACTCGCCAGCAAATAACAAACAATCGGCTAGTACGTTATAGAGCTCCAAATTGCTAACTCTATAAGCGCCTTGTTCCCAGCTAATGCGCTTAGCTTCCATGCCAGCAAGCAATTTGCCAGCATTAATAACTACGCTGGATTTGTCGTTTAAAACGACATTGTTAGTTGCTGTTGTTTCTACTGCGTTCATTAATGTATTCATGATTTACTCTCTTTCTGTGTGTTTAAAAATATGGTTGCTTGTTAAGAAATTTAACCGCTTGGCCATGACTCTATTAGGCTATTTTTTGATAAACTTAACCGCATACAAACTAATTTATGTAATTTAGATGTTAAGAAAATGTTAAGAAGATTCCTCGCACAACACCCTACATTTGGAACTAAGAACAAACCACGTTCTTTGTCATACCAACAGCAAAGCCCTTATTACTGGTGGTGGGCTTATCTGCGCCGCAATAATGACTATTTGGCTTGTTGCGAAAAAGGCGGCAAAGGAAAGTTCGCGAAGTTATACAAAGACTTTGGCGACGTGAGGGAAGATAACTTTAAGAAATGGTGGACAGAAGGTCAGCGTGGAGCGAATTTATTTGCTGAGCAAGCGGGCTTAATGACACTTACTGAATTGGAAGATAAAAGTCAGTGGGATGATGCTTGGACAAAAGAGAATGTATTAATTATTGCTGCACCGCTTACGTCAAGTAAAAGATATCTTCAAAGCAGATTCGCAAGATTATTAAAAGAGCGACATACAGCCAAGCGTGGAAGAACAGCCAAGAAGCTAGAGTCTAGTAATGCGAATTACCCACTAGAGAGAAATTACACCATAGAGAATTTGAGAAAGACGCTTCAGGTCTATGACGAATATATGCGTACTAGAGACGATGTTAAAAAGGTGCCGCTGTGGAAGGTTGGCGAGAATCTCCGATTGGTGCCTACTGCTATGACCTCTTCTAAACTAATGGCTGATGAGAATTTTTTAAGAAGAAATGTAATGGGAGCTACAGTAAAGCGATACCTGAAAAATGCCGAACGAATTATTCAGAGTGCGGCACAGGGCAAATTCCCCGTGTCCACAAAAGTCGTTTAAAACGACATCACACCAACTCAACAGCCGCTTTTAGTTGAGTCGGGCTCGAGTATAGATAGCTAGCCGTAGTGCTGATGTTTCTATGTCCAGCTAGACTCTTCAATATATGTATCGCCGTACCTTTATTGGCTAGTCCAGTTAAAAAGCTTCGTCTGCCGCTATGGCTGCTGGCTCCATCTAATCCCACATTGCGATATAGGTAAAAGAAGTATTGGGCTAGAGAGTTGGCTGAGAACCCAGCTTGCTTCTGTGTATAAAACAAAGGTTTACTGGCATCTCTAATGCGTAATACACGCAGATACTGGCCAATCTCTTTACGCATGCGTTCATTTAAATAAACGGTACGGGCATGCTTACCCTTAGTTTGCTCGGGTAGCAAGCGTACTTCATCCTTAATTGTGTTGTCGCTGTTTAAAACGTCGTTTATGCGTAGGGCAGCAACTTCACCTACTCGCATACCCGCGTAGTGCGTCAGTAGTAACATAGCGCGATTACGTGCGCTATGCCTGCGTGTAGCAACATGATCTAAAACTCTGCGTAGTTCTTGTGGATTTAAAACTCTAGCTTGTGACATACGTTCTCCCTGAAATCTAATAAATACAGAGCTACAGTATGTTTTCTTATGTTTGGTTAGAGCAACCGAAAATGGCTAAGAAAGAACCTTCCAAAATTCAAAGACTTAGCTGATTACATAATCTTTTTCACATTAGATTATGTTTTCGTGGCGTTTATGCCACGATATTTCATGACGTATTTATAAGCCCTACAAGCTGTTTAATTTTGGACTTAGTTACCTAACTAAGCGATAGTTTCTTATCACCGCTTAAACGACGGATTTACCCTGAATGGGTCTTCGACTATTAAATTTCTGCGCTACGAAAAATTTATGGAGGGCTGAAACTTTTCGGGCGGTGATTTTCTACCTATACCTATTCAAGTTAATATGTGAAAAATAGGATTAATTATGAAAACAAATAAATTTAACAACCCTAACAGCCCTGAAAATCTATTAGCCCCATGGATAAATGCCAACACAAGAAGATTTTTTGAGTATGGAAATGGTGACACTCAGGCGTTTGGGCGAATTTTGTTGCTACATATCTTAGGGCTAGCAGATTCGCATAATAAATTAATTGAAATGTATAACTGGCTATCAACAAATGAGGCTCGGGAATTTTTATGGAGCGAGCAATGTGATCCATCCGGTGAGTGGATATTAAATGCTTATTATGAGATGAAGGCTCCTATAGATCGCTATGAAGATAGCGGCAAGAAAGTTACGGATGACTTTGTTAAAAATGTAATTGATTCCTACTATGAAAATTGGGAGCCGCTTAAGTACGAACTAGAGCTTAGATAAGGCGAACTACATTCGCCTGTGTTTCGCTTGCGCTCACACATTTCTTTTTCTTAATTGATTTTCGCTAGATTCAACCTACACTGAGCCTTAAGCAACAGGCTCAGTAATAGGAAAGGACTTTCGCTGAGTTCTTTGCTACACCACTTAGGGCACAACCCAATTGGGTAAGGGCGGTTTTGCTGTCTCCTTTTATGTGCGGCCGTAAAACGCAACAATGACATAAGCATTAAGTGGCTACAAATGTCTTGTTCGCAAGTTGCTGTGTAAGCAGAGCTTGCTCGTGATTCATTTAATCTTTGTGCTGAAATATTCTTGTATCAATTAGTAAGCAACTCTAATGGCGTCCTGTAATGGATAGTGATACCAAGTCTCTGCTACTGCCCAGAATTTCCATCACTGCGACTCTAAGTCCAGCTTTAGGGTGACATAACGACTGGGTGTCACTGCCCTTGTTTCAGTAGTAATTTATAAAGTTATTTAGCAAAACCTAATAAAAGAAGAGTAGAAATGAATGTGATTATTAGGTATATGTGGCTTTTGGCATAAAGAGGTTGCTCTTTCGAAATGGCCGACAATAAATTAACTGTGCCCATTCACACAAAGGAGAAAACGATGAGCACACTTAATAGTTTGAAATTAGTAAATTCTAAAAAACCAACCGCAATTCCACCCATCCTTCATCGCCGTAATAAGCTAGGTTCTAAGGTATGGGAGCAAATTCAGCTAGCCAAAGCGCAAAAGGAAGGCGGTACTTTTACTGTTAAGAAATTCAAAACAGTGAAAGACTACGACGGCTCGCGTAAGAATATTGAAATTGAAAAGCGTATACGCCAGTGGTGGTACGTGGCGGCTGACGGCAAGGTTTGCTTAAACATTCGCTATGGGGCAAAAATTATTGAATTTGCCAAAGGTAAAACTGCCGTAGAGGTGGGCTCAGGCGAAGAGCTTATTAAGGCACTTGAGATTATTAAAGGC
>JALQYK010000101.1 GCA_023254115.1 Polynucleobacter sp. | reverse complement strand
ATACACGGTCATCAGCCAAGCCTTGAAGCTCAGTTGGCAAATTTGGCAGATGAGATTGCTTATAACAATCACGACATAGATGATGGTGTTCGCTCTGGCCTGTTGACAATTGACCAATTGGATGAGGTTGCGCTGTGGCGTGGGCAAAAAGAAAAGGTTTTGAAAAATTTCCCAGATTTATCTGGGCGTCGTCTGGTTTGTGAGGTCGTTAGACATATCATTCACATTCTTGTAGATGATTTAGTCAAAGAAACCCAGCGTCGTATATCAGAGATTAATCCAGGATCGATTCATGATGTCAGGGTCGCTAAACCTTTGGTTGGATTTTCTCCAGAGGTGCGTGAGCAAGCAACGGAGATGAAAAGGTTTTTATTTAAAAATCTATACAGACATCCTCAAGTGCAGGCAATGACGCAAGAGGCCAGCGGCATGATTAAGTCATTGTTTGCTCATTACGAACAATTTCCCCATCATCTGCCACAAGATTTCCGCGTAGAGGATGATTTGTATCGACGCATATCTCATTACATTGCTGGCATGACAGATCGTTTTGCTAGCAAAGAGTTTCAAAAACTAGTGACTAATTAATATGGCTAGACTTCCTCGAGTCGTCTTGGCAGGATACCCACTTCACATCATGGTGAAAGGGCATAACTCGCAGCCTATTTTCACAAGTGATGAAGAAAAGCGCGCTTATTTAGAATGGTTAAGAGATGCGGCAAGAGAGTATGACTTGGCAATTCATGCTTATGTTTTAATGCCTAATCATGTCCACATCCTCGCCACGCCCAAAAATGATGTGAGTGCATCGCGTGTCATGCAATCGGTCGGGCGCCGTTATGCCCAAATGTTTAATCATACTCATGGCACAACTGGCACGGTTTGGGAGGGGCGTTATCGATCTTGTTTGGTAGATCCTGATGCGTATTTTCTTTTATGCCAAAAATTTATTGAGCAAAACCCTTTAAGGGCAGGATTGGTTCAAAAACCAGAAGATTGGCATTGGTCTAGTTACAGACATCACGTCGGCGCCGAGACAATTCCGTGGATTTCAGATCACCCGGGTTATTGGGCTTTGGCTAATACACCTTTTGAGCGCCAATTAGCCTGGCAGAAGGCAGTACTAGATCCAATGAATAAAACAGAAATAGAAAAAGTAAGTAGTCACTTAAATTTTGGTTGGCCATTGGCAACAGATCAACTGCTTAAACAATTGACGCCAAAAATCAATCGACCAGTGGTTCCAAGGCGAGCTGGCAGACCTAAAAAACTCACTAACAAGTAGCAATACGTCACAATTTGGTGCATATAATTGACTATCTTGAATGACTATGTCCCTAATTTTATTTGTTGGTTTTATGCTGGGTAATAAATTGGTGACAGACACCAATTATTTTCTATTGCGTATACACGGGTAATCCCCTATAGTTCATCAAAACCCCAATTTTTACGGGGATAAGTCTCCCAAAAGAGACCATTGATTACTTATCAAGGGAATACCGTGACTACTTCACCTTCAATGCGCCCAGCTGCGCAAGGTCTATATGACCCAGTAAATGAACATGACGCCTGTGGCGTGGGCTTTGTTGCTCACATCAAAGGTAAAAAGAGCCATGACATCGTGACTCAAGGTCTCAAAATTCTTGAGAACATCGATCATCGTGGTGCCGTGGGTGCTGATCCTTTAATGGGTGATGGCGCGGGTATCTTGATCCAGATTCCAGACCAGTTCTATCGTGAAGAAATGGCCAAGCAAGGTGTGACATTGCCACCTGCTGGTGAGTATGGTGTTGGTATGGTGTTCATGCCAAAAGAAAGCGCATCTCGATTAGCCTGTGAGCAAGAATTAGAAAGAACTGTTCGCATAGAAGGTCAAGTAGTGTTGGGTTGGCGTGATGTTCCAGTTGATGCGAACATGCCAATGTCTCCAACAGTGCGCAAGACAGAGCCAGTGATTCGTCAAATTTTCATTGGCCGTGGTCGCGACATCATGACAACCGATGCACTAGAGCGTAAGTTGTATGTGATTCGTAAAACAGGTAGCCATGCGATTCAAGCGTTGCAGTTGCAACACGGTAAAGAGTATTTTGTGACATCCATGTCAGCCCGTACCGTGGTTTACAAAGGTTTGTTATTGGCTAACCAAGTGGGTGCCTATTACGAAGATCTAAAAGATTCAAGAGTTGTATCTGCGTTAGCTTTAGTTCATCAACGTTTCTCAACAAATACATTCCCAGCATGGGAGTTAGCTCATCCATATCGCATGATTGCTCACAATGGTGAAATCAATACGGTAAAGGGTAACGTTAACTGGATCAACGCCAGAACTGGAGCAATTAGCTCGCCAGTTTTGGGTGATGATTTACAAAAATTATGGCCATTGATTTATCCAGGTCAATCAGACACAGCTAGTTTCGATAACTGTTTAGAGTTATTAGTGATGGCTGGCTATCCAATGGCTCACGCCATGATGATGATGATTCCTGAGGCATGGGAGCAACACACGTTAATGGACGACAACCGTCGTGCATTCTATGAGTACCACGCAGCGATGATGGAGCCATGGGATGGTCCTGCAGCGATTGCATTTACAGATGGCCGCCAAATTGGCGCAACGCTAGACCGTAATGGTTTACGTCCTGCTCGTTACTATGTCACTGATGATGACTTGGTCATCATGGCTTCTGAGGCAGGCGTTTTAACTTTCCCAGAAAACAAGATTGTTAAAAAATGGCGTTTGCAACCAGGCAAGATGTTCTTGATCGACATGGAACAAGGTCGCATCATTGATGACGTTGAATTAAAAGATGCTTTGGCTAAAGCTAAGCCATACAAGAGCTGGATTGATGCAGTTCGCATCAAACTAGATGAAATTGATGTGGCTCCTGAAGATAGCAAGACAGATGCACAAAACATTCGTCCTGCAGCCAGCTTATTAGATCGTCAACAAGCATTTGGCTACACACAAGAAGATTTGAAGTTCTTGATGGCGCCAATGGCTTCATCAGGCGAAGAGGCTATTGGTTCTATGGGTAATGACAGCCCATTAGCTGTTTTATCTAATAAAAATAAAACTCTTTACAACTACTTCAAGCAATTATTTGCGCAGGTAACAAATCCGCCAATTGACCCTATTCGTGAAAACATGGTGATGTCATTGGTGTCATTCGTGGGTCCAAAACCAAACTTATTAGACACAAATAACATCAACCCACCGATGCGTTTAGAAGTGTCACAACCAATTTTGGATTTTGATGACATTGCTAAGATTCGTCACATTGAGCATTACACGGGTGGTAAGTTCCGCTCATACGAGTTGGATATTTGCTATCCATCAGCATGGGGTAAAGATGGTGTTGAAGCTCGCTTAGCATCTTTGTGTGCTGAAGCAGTTGATGCTGTGAACTCTGGTTACAACATTTTGATCATCAGCGATCGTCAAGTAGCAGCAGATCACGTGGCTATTCCAGCATTGTTAGCAACATCAGCTATTCATCAACATTTGGTTGAAAAAGGTTTACGTACTAGCACTGGTTTAGTTGTTGAAACTGGTAGCGCACGCGAAACACATCACTTCGCATTGTTAGCTGGTTATGGTGCAGAAGCAGTTCATCCGTACTTGGCTATGGAAACATTGGTTGATATGGCTAAGGGTCTAAAGGGCGACCTATCAGCTGAGAAAGTGGTGAAAAACTTTACGAAGGCTGTTGGTAAAGGTTTGCAAAAAGTCATGTCTAAGATGGGTATTTCTACATACATGTCTTATACAGGTGCGCAAATTTTTGAAGCCATTGGTTTGTCATCAGAGCTTATTAATAAGTACTTCAAAGGTACAGCTTCTAACGTAGGCGGTATTGGTATTTTTGAAGTTGCTGAAGAAGCATTGAAAATGCACAGTTTGGCCTTCGGTAATGATCCGACATTAACTAATATGTTGGATGCAGGTGGTGAGTACGCCTTCCGTATTCGTGGTGAGAACCATATGTGGACACCGGACTCAATTGCGAAGTTGCAACACTCAACTCGCCAGGGTCCAGAAAAAGGTGGTTACCAGACATACAAAGAGTATGCAAATATCATTAACGACCAAAGCAAGCGTCACATGACTTTGCGTGGTTTGTTTGAATTCAAGATTGATCCAAGCAAAGCGATTCCATTGGATGAAGTTGAACCAGCAAAAGAAATTGTTAAGCGTTTTGCTACGGGTGCCATGTCATTGGGTTCTATCTCAACTGAAGCGCACGCAACTTTAGCCATTGCTATGAACCGTATTGGTGGTAAATCAAATACTGGTGAAGGTGGCGAAGATAACAAACGTTATCGCAATGAGCTAAAGGGTATTCCTGTTAAAAAAGGCGAAACTCTTGCAAGCATTCTTGGTGATGATGTGATTGAAGCAAACATCCCATTGAGTGAAGGTGATTCTTTACGTTCTAAGATCAAACAAGTTGCATCAGGTCGTTTTGGTGTCACAGCTGAGTACTTAACTTCTGCTGATCAAATCCAGATCAAGATGGCTCAGGGCGCCAAGCCGGGTGAGGGTGGTCAGTTACCAGGTAGCAAGGTATCCGATTACATCGGTAAATTGCGCTACTCAGTACCAGGTGTGGGCTTAATTTCTCCGCCTCCACATCACGATATTTATTCGATTGAAGATTTGGCTCAATTGATTCATGATTTGAAGAATGTGAATAGTAAAGCTGATATTTCAGTGAAGTTGGTGTCTGAAGTTGGTGTTGGTACTGTCGCAGCTGGTGTTGCTAAAGCTAAAGCTGATCACGTTGTGATTGCTGGTCATGATGGTGGTACAGGTGCATCACCTTTATCTTCAATCAAGCACGCTGGCAGCCCATGGGAGCTAGGCCTTGCAGAAACACAGCAAACATTGGTATTAAACGGTTTGCGTAGCCGTATTCGTGTTCAAGCAGACGGTCAAATGAAAACCGGTCGTGACGTTGTGATTGGTGCTTTGTTGGGTGCTGACGAATTTGGTTTTGCAACTGCACCATTGGTGGTCGAGGGTTGCATCATGATGCGTAAGTGCCACCTCAATACATGCCCAGTAGGTGTTGCAACTCAAGACCCAGAATTGCGCAAGAAATTCTCAGGTAAGCCAGAGCACGTTGTGAACTTCTTCTTCTTTATTGCTGAAGAGGCACGCGAGATCATGGCTCAATTAGGTATTCGCACTTTTGACGAATTAATTGGTCGCACAGAGTTCTTAGATACTAAGAAGAGCATTGAGCATTGGAAAGCTCGTGGATTAGATTTCACGAAGATCTTCCAAGCTCCAGCAGTTGAGGCGGGTGTGCCACGTTTCCAAGTTGAAACTCAAGACCATGGTTTAGCAACTGCGCTAGACCATACCTTGATCGAAAAATCAAAAGCAGCACTTGAAAAAGGTGAGCGCGTTTCTTTCATTCAGCCAATTAAGAACGTTAATCGTACCGCTGGTGCGATGTTGTCTGGTGAAGTAGCTAAACGATATGGTCACGAAGGTTTGCCTGATGACACTATCCACATTCAATTGAATGGTACGGCTGGTCAAAGTTTTGCTGCGTTCTTGGCGCATGGCGTAACAATGGATTTGGTGGGTGATGGCAACGACTACGTTGGTAAAGGTTTATCAGGTGGTCGCGTGATTGTTCGTGCACCACACGAATTCCGCGGTGACACATCGCAAAACATCATTGTTGGTAATACTGTTTTGTACGGTGCAATCGCTGGTGAGGCATTCTTTAATGGTGTTGCGGGTGAGCGTTTTGCTGTTCGTAATTCTGGTGCCATAGCTGTTGTTGAAGGCACTGGTGACCATGGTTGCGAGTACATGACTGGCGGTACAGTCGTTGCACTTGGTTTAACAGGACGCAACTTCGCTGCTGGTATGAGTGGTGGTATTGCATATGTTTATGACGAAGATGGTTTATTTGCTAAACGTTGCAATACAAGTATGGCAACTTTAGAGCCAGTTTTAACCTCTGCGGAACAAGAAGCAAAAGTGCCTAAGTCTGAATGGCATGCGCCAGTCAACGTTAAAGAAGGTGGCGAACGTTTAACAGACGAAGCAATCTTGAAGAACTTAATTGAACGTCACTTCAAGCACACAGGTTCAGAGCGTGCAAAAGCAATTTTGGCTGACTGGGATAAGTCACGCGCACGTTTTGTCAAAGTATTCCCAACTGAATACAAGCGCGCGTTAGGTGAGCTTTGGGAGAAATCTCAGGGTAGCAAACAAGCGGCTTCTGTTTAAGTGACCTGTTAAGAGATAAAGGAATAAAGATGGGTAAAGTTACTGGATTCATGGAATATGATCGCTTAAGCGAGCATTACGAAGAGCCTAAAAAACGCGTTAAGCATTACAAAGAATTTGTAATGACTTTGACTGATGATGAAGCAAAGGTGCAAGGTGCCCGTTGCATGGACTGCGGTATTCCATTCTGTAATAACGGTTGTCCTGTTAATAACATCATTCCTGACTTTAACGACTTGGTGTATCAGCAAGATTGGAAGAATGCAATTGACGTATTGCACTCTACTAACAACTTCCCTGAGTTCACCGGCCGTATTTGTCCAGCACCTTGTGAAGCAGCTTGCACTTTGGGCATTCATGAGGAGCCTGTAGGTATTAAATCAATCGAGCATGCCATCATTGATAAAGCATGGGCAAATGATTGGGTTAAGCCACAAGTGGCAAAGCAAAAGACAGGTAAGAAGGTAGCGATTGTTGGTTCTGGTCCTGCGGGTATGGCGGCAGCTCAACAGTTGGCGCGTGCAGGTCACGACGTTACTCTTTATGAGAAAAATGATCGTGTTGGCGGCTTATTACGTTATGGCATTCCTGACTTCAAAATGGAAAAAGGTTTGATCGACCGTCGTGTTGAGCAAATGAAAGCCGAAGGCGTAAAGTTCGAAACCAGCACTTTTGTTGGTAAAGATACTTTAGGTAAAGAGGTAAAAAATTACTCCAAGAAAACAGTTTCTCCTGAACAGTTACAAAAAGACTTTGACGCGGTTGTAATTACTGGTGGTGCAGAGCAGCCGCGTGATCTACCTGTTCCTGGTCGTGAGTTATCAGGCATCCACTTTGCTTTGGAATTCTTGATTCCTCAAAACAAAGAAGTTGCAGGCGATAACAAAAACGAAATTCGTGCAGATGGTAAGCACGTAGTGGTCATCGGTGGTGGCGATACAGGTTCAGACTGCGTTGGTACATCAAATCGTCATGGCGCTGCCTCAGTAGCTCAGTTCGAATTATTGCCGCAACCTCCAGAGCAAGAAAATAAACCATTGGTATGGCCTTACTGGCCAACTAAGTTGCGCACTTCTTCATCGCATGATGAGGGTTGCGATCGTGATTGGTCTGTTGCAACAAAACGTTTTGAGGGTAAAAACGGCAAAGTTGAGAAGTTGATTGGCGTTCGTCTTGAGTGGAAAGACGGCAAGATGCAAGAGATTCCAGGTAGCGAATTCGAAATGAAAGCTGACTTAGTGTTCTTGGCGATGGGCTTTGTGTCACCAACTCAGCAAGTGTTGGATGCATTTGGTGTTGAAAAAGATGCCCGCGGTAATGCAAAAGCATCTACTGAGGGTGAGAAGGCTTATTACACCAATGTGCCAAAAATTTTTGCGGCAGGCGATATGCGTCGCGGTCAATCATTAGTAGTTTGGGCGATTCGTGAAGGTCGTCAATGTGCTCGTGCCGTTGATGAGTTCTTAATGGGTAGCAGCGTCTTACCACGTTAATTACCCAATACCGACACGGTATTGATACACTGCCACTATGAATCTAAGGATAGCGTAGTGGCAGAACCAACAAAACATATGAATCAAACTGATTCCATCGTCTCGTTAAAAGGGGTTGATTTTTCATACGCTCCTGGTGAGAGAACCATCCTTTCTGGTTTGAATATGGAGTTTCCTCGTGGCAAAGTAGTTGCCGTGATGGGTGGTTCTGGCTGTGGAAAAACCACCGTACTGCGCCTGATTGGCGGTCAAGTGAATGCCCAGCAAGGTCAAGTCTTATTTGAGGGGCAAGATGTCGGTCAAATGAGCACCCAGCAGTTGATGGCAGTAAGGCGTCGCATGGGAATGTTATTTCAGTTTGGCGCGCTATTCACAGACATGAGTGTTTTTGAAAACGTGGCTTTCCCATTAAGAGAGCACACGAAGGTTAGCGAAGAAACATTGCGTGACTTGGTTTTAATGAAATTAAATGCAGTCGGTTTGCGTGGCGCTAGAGATTTAATGCCCTCGCAAATTTCTGGTGGTATGGCAAGACGTGTAGCCCTAGCAAGAGCCATTGCATTAGATCCTCCACTAATTATGTACGACGAGCCATTTGCAGGATTGGATCCTATTTCTTTGGGCATCACTGCACGTTTAATTCGAGACATGAACCAAGCTTTGGGTGCCACGAGCATTTTAGTGACTCATGACATTCCTGAAACTTTTGAAATTGCTGACTACGTTTATTTCATCGCTAATGGAAAAATCGCAGCTGAGGGAACGCCAGATGATCTTAGGGCATCCACAGACCCATTTGTGCAGCAATTTGTTTCGGCAAATCCAGATGGTCCTGTGCCCTTCCACTATCCGGGCAAAACATTGCTAGAAGATTTTGGGGCAAGCGTATGAGTATTGTTTTAAACACGTTAGCAACTTTAGGTGCATTTGTTCGCGAGAACTTGGTGGGCCTGGGGTATGCAACACATATGTTCATAGCCATCATGCGTCGTTCGGCACTTTTGTTGAAAAGACCACGTTTAGTGACAGATCAAGTTCACTTTGTTGGCAATTATTCATTTGTGATTATTGCTGTATCTGGCTTATTTGTAGGTTTTGTATTGGGCTTGCAGGGCTATTACACCCTAAATCGTTATGGCTCAGAGCAGGCATTAGGTTTGTTGGTGGCTTTGTCACTCACAAGAGAGTTAGGTCCAGTTGTAACAGCATTGTTATTTGCAGGTCGTGCGGGTACATCATTAACAGCTGAAATTGGTTTAATGAAAGCTGGTGAGCAACTAAGCGCTATGGAAATGATGGCAGTAGATCCTCTTAGTAGAGTGATTGCACCTAGGTTGTGGGCGGGCATTATTGCTATGCCAATTCTTGCAGCTATTTTTACTGCTGTGGGTGTGATGGGGGGCTATTTGGTGGGGGTGCCACTTATTGGAGTTGATGACGGCGCTTTTTGGTCTCAAATGCAAGCTGGTGTGGATGTGGTCAAAGATATTGGTAATGGCGTCGTTAAAAGTATGGTGTTTGGTGTTGCAGTTACTTTTATTGCTCTTTACCAAGGCTTTGAGGCGAAGCCAACTCCTGAGGGTGTTGCAAGAGCCACTACTAGAACCGTTGTGATTGCGTCTTTAGCCGTTTTAGCTTTAGATTTCTTATTAACCGCAGTGATGTTCTCAAGCTGACAAAGTCTTATAAAATCTGTAAATAAATATGAAAAAACAATCTTTAGATATCTGGGTCGGTTTATTTGTAGCCATGGGGCTCTTGGCCCTGCTATTTTTAGCGCTAAAAGCTGGCAACATGAGTGCTTTTACATTTGAGCCAACTTACCAAGTAACTGCACGGTTTGACAATATTGGCGGGTTAAAGCCACGTGCACCAGTCAAGAGTGCTGGTGTAGTGGTGGGTCGAGTCACTGAAATCAGGTTTGATGATCAAACTTATCAGGCGACTGTGGTGATGACTTTGGAAACCCGTTACAAATTCCCCAAAGACAGCTCAGCAAAAATCTTGACCTCTGGCCTATTAGGCGAGCAATATATTGGCTTAGAAGCCGGTGGTGATGAGAACATGATTGCTCAGGGTAGTAAGTTGACTCAAACCCAGTCTGCGATTGTTCTTGAGAACTTAATCAGTCAATTCTTATATAGCAAAGCATCTGATGGTGCGCCATCAGACAAAAAATAAAACAGGTAAATTGTTAAAAGTGATGTTTAAACAGCTCAACAAGAAACTAATCAAAATACTCATGTGGGTGAGTGTTGCGTTGGTTGCAGGTTGTGCTACAACTCAACAAACAGAGCGAGTTGCCAAAATTGATCCATTTGAGTCTATTAATCGCGCAGTTTTTACTTTTAACGAAAACGCAGATGAGTATGTGATCAAGCCAGCCGCTGAGGCTTATCAATTTGTTTTGCCGGAATTCGTAAGAACTGGCGTTACTAATTTCTTTAGCAACATTGGCGACATATTTGTTGCTGTCAATAACTTATTACAAGGTAAGCCTGGTAATGCTGCCAATGATATTGGTCGATTCTTAGTGAACTCAACCATTGGTATTTTGGGCTTGTTTGACGTTGCCACAGACGCTGGTTTAGAAAAGAACAAGGAAGACTTTGGTCAAACTCTTGGGGTATGGGGTGTGCCATCCGGTCCTTATGTGGTCTTGCCATTATTTGGCCCAAGTTCAGTGAGAGATACTGCAGGTCTTGCAGTTGACCTGAAAACTGACTTTATTTTGAATAGTAATCAACTCAATCATGATCAAAAGGTTGGTTCAACAGTGTTAAGAGTTGTGAACCAGCGCGCCAATTTGCTCAACGCGAGCCAATTATTAGAAGACGCAGCATTTGATAAATACTCATTCTTAAGAGACTCGTATTTACAGAGGCGCCATAACCAGGTGCACGACGGTAATCCGCCACTATCAGCTGACTAATTCGATATCTAGCGAATTGGGCTAAGTAGTTCAATTAGCAATACAATTTAGCTATTCACATTATTTAACTCATTAATTTATGCGCGTTTCCTTGTTTAAAGTATTTTTTGCGTTTTTAGGACTTTTTATTTGGTCTAGTTCAAGTATTGCTCAAAACACCAACACACCGGATGGTTTGGTGAAGTTTGTTGTTGAGGATGTTATGAGCGTGATCAAAAATGACAAGGCGATTCAAAGTGGTGATTTAAGAAAAATCAATGCTTTGGTTGATCAGAAGATTTTGCCCTATAGCGATTTTCAAAAAACTACGCAATTATCTATGGGTAAAAATTGGTCAAAAGCTTCACCACAACAACAAGCTCAGATCACTCAAGAATTTAAAACTCTTTTGATTCGTATTTATGGTGGAGCATTGGCTCAAATTAAAGATCAAAAGGTTCAATACAAACCATTTCGAGCTGCAGCTGATGATACCGATGTTGTTGTTAAAACTGTGGTGATTGGTAAGGGCGAACCAATTCAGTTGGACTACCGCTTGGAGAAGACCGCCAATGGTTGGAAGGTGTATGACATTAATATTTTAGGAGCCTGGTTGGTGGAGTCATACAGAAACCAATTCAACGATCAGGTAAGTAAGGGCGGTATTGATGGGTTGATTCAGTTTTTACAACAGCGCAATAGTGCGTTAGCAGCCGCAAAATAAAACATTTATGACGACGCGCTTTCAACTTCCAGTAGAGATCTCTCACAGTAATGTTGAGGCAGTCCTTGCGGAAGGCATTGCTGTAATTAACACCTTGCAGGCTGAAAATCGGTTAACAGTAGATTGCCAAGCTCTTTCAATTTTTGACTCAAGTGCATTGAGTGTGATTTTGTCAATGCGCAGACATGCGCAGACTAAACGTGTAGATATTGAATTGCAATCAATTCCAGAAAAATTAGCTAGTCTTGCCCAAGTCTACGGCGTAGCTGATGTCGTGCTTGTATGAGTGCGATTTCTTTTAAGCATCTCACCAAATATTACGGTTCTTTAGTTGCTCTAAATGATGTTAGTTTGGAGGTTGAAGAAGGGGAATTCTTTGGTTTGCTAGGACCTAATGGTGCAGGAAAGACGACGCTCATATCAATTCTGGCTGGCTTGTGTCGACCCACTGCTGGAAGTGTTGAGGTGATGGGCCATGATGTCCAGGCAGATTTTCGAGAGGCAAGACGTCTATTAGGAATAGTTCCACAAGAGTTGGTCTTTGATCCATTCTTTACGGTTAGAGAAACACTTCAATTTCAGTCAGGTTATTTTGGAATAAAAAATAATGGTGAGTGGATTGATGAAATTCTTCATCACTTGGGTCTTGCGGACAAAGCCAACAAAAACATGCGGGCATTATCAGGTGGTATGAAGCGGCGTGTATTGGTGGCGCAAGCTCTCGTTCATAGACCGCCAGTAATTGTGCTAGATGAGCCCACGGCTGGTGTTGATGTGGAACTGCGCCAATCACTGTGGAAATTCATTAGTCGTTTAAATCAAGAAGGGCATACCATTGTCTTGACAACACATTATCTGGAAGAAGCGCAAGAGTTGTGTGGACGTATTGCTATGCTGAAGAAGGGTCAAATCGTTGCTTTAGATACAACGGCTAATTTATTGGCAAGAGTTAATAATTCGCAAACTAAAGATGGCGACTTGGAAGATGTCTTTATGCAAATCATGAGTGAGGGACGTTGATGAGTCAGCTACGTTCATCCCCATTTGCCTACGCCAGTGGTTTCCAAGCTCTTTTTTATAAAGAGGTGAAACGTTTTTGGCGAGTTAGTTTTCAAACTATTGCTGCGCCTGTTTTAACGGCAATCTTATATTTGATGATATTTGGACATGTACTTGAAGAGCATGTCAAAGTTTATGGCGCAATCAGTTACACCGCCTTCTTAATTCCTGGATTAGTGATGATGAGTCTTTTGCAAAATTCTTTTGCAAATACATCTTCGTCATTAATTCAATCCAAAATTACAGGTAATTTAATTTTTGTATTGTTAGCACCTCTATCGCATTTAGAGTTTTTTATGGCTTATGTTTTGGCCGCTATGGTGAGGGGTCTGGTGGTTGGTTTAGGTGTGTTTTTAGCTACTTGCTGGTTTACGGATATTTCATTTCAGATGCCGCTGTGGATTTTGGTGTTTGGCTTGTTAAGTGCTGCAGTGCTCGGTGCTTTGGGATTAATTGCTGGCATTTGGGCAGAAAAGTTTGATCAGTTAGCAGCTTTCCAAAATTTCTTCATCATGCCTGCAACCATGTTGTCTGGCGTTTTTTACTCTATTCATACTTTGCCTACAATTTGGCAAAGTATTTCTCATTTCAATCCATTCTTTTACATGATTGATGGATTTAGATATGGATTCTTTGGGGTTTCAGATGTTTCGCCCTGGTTTAGCTTAGCAATTGTGGGCTCATTTTTCTTGTTGGTTGCTATAGTGGCTATCAGGTTGCTATCAACTGGATACAAGTTACGTCATTAATCATTTAAAGAACTAATAAGTCGTCAGAAGAGATAGATAAAATGTTGCCAACACCAGAACAAGTCAAAGAGTACATAGCCAAAGGAATTAACTGTTCTCATTTGGAGGTTGAAGGTGATGGGCAGCATTTTTTTGCAACAATCGTGAGTATTGAGTTTGATGGTTTGAGGTTGGTGCAGCGCCATCAAAAAGTTTATGCAGCCTTGGGTGATCGCATGAAAGCAGAAATCCATGCGTTGTCATTTAAGGCATTAACACCAGCAGAGTATGCCGCTGGCAAGTAATTAAAAAAAGGTTAGACAGAATTGGATAAGTTATCAATACAGGGCGGGCAACCATTAAAAGGTGAAATCACCATCACTGGTGCAAAAAATGCAGCTTTGCCAATTCTGTGCGCTGGTCTTTTAAGTGCTGAGCCAATTACTTTGCGCAATTTGCCAGATTTACAAGACGTTAGAACAATTCTAAAAATATTGGCGCAAATGGGTTTAAAGGTGACTTTCCCCAACCCTGATGATCGTTCAGTGGTTGTTTTGGATGGCGCTGATATTCATACTCCAGAAGCTTCGTATGATTTGGTGAAAACCATGCGCGCCTCAATTTTGGTATTGGGTCCTTTATTGGCACGCTTTGGTCACGCTAAAGTATCTTTGCCAGGTGGTTGTGCAATTGGGGCACGTCCTGTGGATCAGCACATCAAGGGCTTAAAAGCCATGGGTGCTGATATCCATATTGAGCATGGTTACATTGAAGCCAAATTTGGCAAAAATCCCAATGCTTTGGTGGGCGCCAAAATCTTGACAGACATGATCACAGTCACTGGTACAGAGAACTTGATGATGGCTGCGGTGTTAGCAGAAGGCGAGACTGTTTTAGAAAATGCCGCGCGCGAACCAGAAGTCACAGATTTGGCTGAGTTACTCATTAAGATGGGAGCCAAAATCACCGGTGTAGGAACTGATCGATTGGTGATTCAAGGTGTTAAAAAGCTTCATGGTGCTGAGCACAGCATCATTGCTGACCGTATCGAGACTGGCACTTTTATGTGCGCAGCTGGAGCCATGGGTGAAATTGGTGCTGATTTGATGATTAAAAATGCACGCCCTGACACTTTAGAGGCGGTGATTGATAAGTTGCGTGAAGCTGGTTTGCAAATTGAGCTAGGTAAAGACTGGATACACGTTAAGATGAACAAGAGACCTAAAGCTGTTAGCTTTAGAACTTCTGAGTACCCAGCATTTCCGACTGATATGCAGGCCCAGTTCATGGCTATGAACGCTGTGGCA
>JALQYK010000047.1 GCA_023254115.1 Polynucleobacter sp. | reverse complement strand
CATCACCAAAATTGTGAATGGGTAAATTACTTTTTTCCAAAAAGAAATTGCGTAGCGTTGATAGTCTTGCTTATTTTCTTTGAGGTGGTTGATGTAATTAAATAAATCAATGATCGAGAGACGATCTGGTTTGATGAGTAGCGCACCCAAGAGTTGAGGGCTGACGTCAGTTTCTATGTCTAGGGTATCTAATCGTTTAATTTCAGTATTAAAACTAGGGTCTAAAACACTTTCACCTGGTTTTTCGGTAAATCTAGTTTCTGTCACTTTATTTAGGCGCCAAGATCCTTCGCCAATAAATCTAACAGTTTCAGCAGTGCGGCTAACTAACAGATTATATTTTTCATCAAACTCATACATCCTAAAGCCACGAATTGTTTGATTATTTTCTAGTGCGCCAACGTTGATATAGCGTATCCCGTTTTTAATTTTTCCTCGACCATCGTTATCGCGCAGTTTGTCTTTGATCCATGCGCCAGATCGAAACTCCAACGTTTCTCTACCTTGATTGAGCGCGCCTAGACGAATATTTTTTGAAAGACCTTCAGTAAATGGGCCCAAAACTTCACTCATGAAAAGAATGAGCAAAGCAATAGGGATGGCAATTTTCATTAAAGTTGCTAAAGCTTTTTTTGTGTCCAATCCAGCAATACGCAAGATGGTGTATTCCGAGAGTGCAGCCATATTGGCCATCACATAAATGCCACCGATCAAGCCTGCAATCGGAATAATTTCTACCAAGCGACTTGGTACACGCATAAGAACGGTTAAAAATGCGAGTGCAACAGAATATGTGTTGTTGGTATCTCTAATTTCGGCAATGAAATCAAAGAAAACAAATAATGAAGTGAGTGCAAACAAAATAAAGGCAAAGGACAAATAAATTTGTTTCGCAAGATAGCGCTCGTAGACTAGGGGGAAAAGTTTTTGCCACATAATTAATGACCTTTAACCTTTTCCCATCTGGTTAAGTATTGCCTATAGTTAAGTAACCTTATAGATCTATTTTCTCTGTAATAAAGAAAAACTATGCCAATAATGATTGCGATAAGGTGAGGTAGCCACCAAGCAATAAAAAAATTAATTTTTCCTACTCTGACCCAAGCTTGCATCAAATTTAAAATATTTGAGTAAGAGAAGTAAATCAATACAGCCATGATTAAGCCGGTATAACGACCTTTGCGCGGGTCTGTGTATGACAGGGGAATAGCAATAATTACTAAAGCTAGAGACATCAGTGGTACGCCGATGCGCCATAGAATTTCAGCTAGGTTCTGAATTGATAAGTCTTTTAACAATGCCCATAAAGGCATAGTGTTTGGGCTTGTAATCTCTGGATTAACAACCTTATCTTCTAGTTTGACGGTGTACTTATCAAATTCAGTGATTCTAAAATCAGTGTTACCTGGGATGCCTTGATATCTCCTGCCAGGCAGCAATGTGAGGGTTTTATCGCCATCTGCATTTCTTTCTATGTAACCCTCTTTCGCCACAGCTACTAATTGCCTATCTTTACCAAAATCTGTCACAAATACATTTTTGATGACATTGGTATCGGTATCCATGCTTTCTATGAAAAAGACTCGATTATTGCCAGATGACTCTCTAAATTGTCCCGGTGCCAACATGGAGATGTCATCACGTTGTTGGAAACGTTGCTTGATAGTGGCTGATTGTTGGTTTGCCCAGGGTGAGATAAAAATCGATAGGGCTGCAATAGCGATCGCAACAGGTATAGAGAAATAAAGAATTGGTTTGAGAATGTTAAATAAGCCTATGCCCGCACTTTGCCAAATGACCATCTCTGAGTCTTTATACCAGCGAGTCAGCACCATCAAAATGGCAATAAATAATGATGCTGTTAATAAAATGGGTAAGTAGTTAATCATCCCAAGACCGATTAACACAACAGCATCTTTGGGATTTGCTAGACCGCTTGCTGCATTTGCCAAAATTCTGACAACCAAATTTGTTAAAACGAGCGTGACCAAAACCATGAACACCACACCTGTGGTGAAATTGAGTTCTTGTCGTAGGGCTCTTTTAAAAATCATAAAAAGCGAAGCTAGGCGATAATTGAAAGTATCAAAAATTCCCTTGTATAAAGGAAAGCACATGGAATGTAGCACGAAAGTATTTGCAGAGGGCTCTTTAGGCTTAAAAGCCCAAATGAATCAAGCCACAGCATGCCTTGTTTTGGCATTTGACGGGGCATCAATTAAGAGCTCCAAAAAATTAACTGGCTCATTAGCTGCCCTGAATGCTGCTACCCATGGTGCAATTGCAAAAGCAGTTGAGCAAGGCGATTTGGAGTCAAAGGCAGGCAGCACTTTGTTGTTAACGTCTACGGATGCCTGGTCTAAATTAGGTTTAAAAGCCGAGCGCTTATTGTTGGTCTCGACAGGAGATGAGCCTAAATCATCAAAAGCTAAGGCAAGTAGCCAAGGTTTTGCTAAATGGATGCAGGCCGGTTTAAAGGCATTAACAGCAACGAATGCAAAAAATGCTTTATGGGTTTTTGAGGATCTTTCTGTTAGTGATGGCTTAACGCAAGCGCGTTTATTGGTTCAGTTAGCTCGTGAGCATGTTTACAAATTTGGCGCACGTCATGCGCAATTTAAAACCAAGCCAAGCGATAAGGCTCCAAAGCTTGCTCAATTAACAATTGCAAGTTATGCGAAAAATAACAAAGATTTACAAAAAGCTGTCGCTGAAGGTATGGCTATTGCAAATGGTATGGACCTCACTAAAGACCTAGGGAACTTGCCACCGAATATTTGTACCCCTAGCTATTTGGCTCAAACAGCCAAAAAGCTAGGTAAAGAATTTGGTTTCAAAGTTGAAGTGTTAGGTCGTAAAGAAATTGAAGCTCTTAAGATGGGTGCCTTCATGGCAGTTGCTCAGGGAGCTTTGACACCACCGCAGTTCATCGTGATTCGTCATCAAGGTGCAGCCTTGAAAGATGCGCCAACAGTATTAGTGGGTAAAGGCATTACTTTTGATACGGGTGGTATTTCATTAAAGCCAGGCGAGGGCATGGATGAAATGAAGTACGACATGTGTGGTGCAGCCTCCGTGTTGGGAACTATGCGAGCAATTGGCGAATTAAAGCTTAAGCGCAATGTGATTGGTGTGATTCCAACTTGTGAAAACATGCCATCCGCTCATGCCACACGTCCTGGAGACATCGTTACCAGCATGTCAGGTCAAACTATTGAAATTTTGAATACCGATGCTGAAGGTCGTTTGATCCTATGTGATGCGCTCACATATGTAGAGCGCTTTAAGCCTGCTGCAGTGATTGATATTGCAACCTTGACTGGTGCTTGCGTCATTGCGCTGGGAGCTGTGCACTCAGGCATGTTCTCAGATGATGATGCTCTGGCTGAGAGCCTGTTGAGTGCCGGTAGAACGTCTCAAGATACGGTTTGGCGCATGCCTTTGGATAGCGCTTATCAGGAGCAGTTGAAATCAAATTTCGCAGATATGGCAAATATTGGTGGTCGTCCAGCGGGAAGTATTACGGCAGCTTGTTTCTTGGCGCGCTACACAGAAAAATATACGTGGGCACATTTAGATATAGCGGGTACTGCATGGAAGAGTGGCGCTGCTAAAGGTGCGACAGGCAGGCCTGTACCTTTGCTAGTTAATTATCTTTTGGCTTAAGTTGTAAATAATGGCCAGAATAGATTTCCATAGCCAAGTTAATAACAAGCCGCTCTACAGTTGTCGCTTGATTCGTAAAATCATGGCAAGTCCACGTGAGGACTTGCCCATGAGAAATATCGTCGTTGTTGGTTCAAAAGATTTTTTACGTGAGCTTGATCAGCAGTTATGGACATTTAGTGCTCAAGATTTTTTACCTCACGCTTGGGGCAGTGATGATTTTGCGATTGAAACCCCCATCGTTTTAGTTGAAAGCTTTGAGGCACCAGAGTTAGACGTCTTGCCTCATGGTGATGTTTTGATTCATGTGGGTAGAAATTTGCCTAAATCTGTTGAAGGCTTAGCGGCAAGATTCCCTCGTATTGTTGAAATTGTTTCTACCGATGAAGCTGATCGTCAGGCTGGTCGTGAGCGTTACAAAGCTTATCGTGATCAAGGTCATGAGTTACACAACTTTGATCAAAGTGGTCAGTGAAATAACAATAAAATTACGAAGAGTTATAGAAAGTAAATCATGCCATTGATGCACCCACAATTTGATCCAGTTGCTATAAGTGTGGGACCCGTTGCGATTCATTGGTATGGATTGATGTATTTGTTAGCTTTTGCACAATTTTTACTATTAGGTAAATGGCGTGTTGGGCAAGCTCAATATCAGTCTCAAGGCCTTACTTACAGATATATCGAAGACCTTTTATTTGCTGGTGTAGTGGGCGTTATTCTGGGTGGACGCTTGGGGTATGTGATTTTTTATATGCCAAGTCACTACTTGGCAAATCCTTTGGATATCTTAAAAGTATGGGAAGGCGGTATGTCTTTTCATGGTGGTTTCTTGGGTGTCTTGGCGGCTATGTGGTGGACCGCTAAAAAAGATGGCAAAACATTTTTTCAGGTTACTGATTTAATCGCACCGTTAGTGCCTTTTGGTTTGGCGTTTGGACGATTAGGTAACTTTATCAATGGTGAACTATGGGGTCGCCCTACAGATCTTCCATGGGCAATGGTCTTTCCTCAAGCGGGTGATATGTTGGCGCGTCATCCATCGCAGTTGTATCAGTTTGTGGGTGAGGGCCTGTGTCTTGGTTTGATTCTCTGGATCTATGCTGCCAAGCAACGCACAGTAGGGCAGGTCTCCGGAGTTTTCTTGCTGGGTTACGGCTTTTTTAGATTCTTGGCAGAATTTGCCCGTGAACCCGATAGTTTCCTGGGCTTGTTAAGCCTTGGTCTTAGTATGGGGCAGTGGTTATCGGTGCCGATGATTGGCGTTGGTATCTACCTAATTTCTAGAAAACCTCATTAAGTCTTTTTAACTATCTAGGTAGTTTCCCTTTTTACCGATATTTTAAGGGTTTTTACTAATGTATTCAAAAATGTATACAAAATACATTGGTGAATATGACATTAAAAGTAGTCAAAACAGCCCTTTATGTAGAAGTCACGGAACGCTTGCGTTCCATGATTGCTGGAGGTGTTTTGTCTCCTGGTTCATGGATCGATGAACAAAAGTTGGCTGAAGAGTTGGGTGTATCTAGAACACCGTTCAGGGAGGCTATACGCATTTTGGCTTCAGAGGGCTTATTAAGAATTGAGCCACGCCGAGGTTGCTACGTTACTGAGTTAACTGAAAAAGATCTTGATGAGATTTTTCCACTGATGGCAATGTTGGAAGGACGTTGTGCATTTGAAGCCGCAGAGCGCGCTAGTGATGCACAAATACAGTCTTTGGAAAACTTGCATAACAAGCTCAAAGGTTATGCCAAAGATAAGAAAATTGATCAGTACTACGCAACCAATCGTGAGATACATATTGCTATACAAACTCTCGCAGGCAATGAGTGGTTAACCCACATGGTGCATGACCTAAGAAGGATCTTGAACTTATCTCGTCATCGTAGCTTGCATCACAAGGGGCGTATTGAAGAATCGTGCGCAGAGCATTTGGCAATTTTTGATGCGCTAAAAAAACGCGATGCGCAAAACGCTGAGCAATTGATGAAGTTGCATATTCTTAACCAGCGTGAGGCTTTAAAGCTTCTTAAGTTAGAGCAGAGGTTATCCGCATGATTTTGGATAAGCTCCTCAAGGCTAGGCACATGACTAAAACGGTCAATGCTACCAAGCGCCTCTTGTCAGAGCGTGGTGAGTCGAATGCTGCCAGCATGGCGAGTGATGTGATTGAAAATTACAACACATTGGATGATGAGCAAAAGGCACAGTACTTTCACTACCTAGCAGAAAAATTTAATCCAAGTCCTGCAGATGTATTAAGTGCTGCGCAAATTTATGCTGATGAGCCAACAGCAGATAATCTTGTTTGGCTAATGAAAGTGTCAGAAGCGCCAAGACAAGAGTTGCTGCGCCGCTTAAATCGCGCGCCTGGTGGGACACATATGATTATTAATATGCGTCAGCAATTACTCAAACTCTTACCCAAAAAACCTGAGCTCAAAGCGGTAGATGCAGACATGCAGCATTTATTAAATTCTTGGTTTAATCCCGGATTCTTAAAAATGCACCAGGTGGATTGGAAGTCTCCTGCGCACATATTGGAAAAAATTATTCAACATGAAGCTGTTCATGAAATTGATGGCTGGGATGATTTGCGTCGTCGCTTACAGCCGGATCGTAGATGTTTTGCATTCTTTCACCCACAGTTACAGGACGAGCCTCTCATCTTTGTGGAAGTAGCACTTTTGCCAGATATTCCAGAATCAATAGCACCATTGGTGGATAAAAAATCTGCTCCGGTCGAGTCCAATCAATACAAGTGCGCTATTTTTTATTCCATTAGTAACTGTCAGCCTGGTTTGCGTGGCGTATCAATGGGTAACTTTTTGATTAAGCGTGTGGCCGACAGCCTCAAAAAAGAATTTCCGAGCTTAAAAACGTTCTGTACCCTATCTCCAATCCCGGGATTCATTGATTGGTTACATGGCGGTGCAGATCTACCGCTTGAGCAATTAAAGCCTGCTGTTGTGGAGAGGTATCAAGAAGCAATTAAGTTATTTAACTTAAAAGACAAGTCTTGGAATGATCGTTTGCAGGATGGTTGGCATCCTGATCGTGCTGGCGCAAAAGAAAAAGAAGCATTACTTGCCTTATGTTCTATTTATTTAATGCACTACTCACCCAAGCGTGGCGGTAACTCTGTGGCTAAGTTTCATTTGGGTAATGGTGCGAAATTACACAGAATCAATTGGTCTGCTGACTTATCTAAAAAAGGTATTAAACAGTCAGCAGGTTTGATGGTGAATTATTTATACGATTTAGATAAGGTGGAAGACAACCATGAACGTTTTGTAAATGGTGAAGTGATTTATTCGAGAGCAGTTTCGCAACTAATTTAACTGGAGTACGAGGAGACAACCATGAAAAAACCAGTAAATGTAGTAAAGGCACTAAGTGCAGTAGCAGTAGTTCTAGGTTTGGTAAGTAGTTCAGGATTGGCTCTAGCAGATCCGAATTGGCCAAGTAAACCGATCACCATCATCGTTCCATTCCCTGCGGGTGGTGGTACCGATGCGTTTGCAAGACCCTTGTCTGCTCATTTAACCAAGCAAATGGGTAAGCAGATTGTGATTGATAACCGTGGTGGTGCAGGTGGCACTCTAGGAGCAGGTATTGCAGCAAAAGC
>JALQYK010000045.1 GCA_023254115.1 Polynucleobacter sp. | reverse complement strand
GATCAACTCACTGAAGATGAGAAGAAGCTGGCTGAAGGTAAAAACTGGAAGACGGACTTATCTGGAGGTATACAACGTGTTGTGATGAAAAACGGATGCCATCCATTTGGCAATGCTAAAGCGCGCGCAGTTGTATGGAACTTCCCAGATCCAATCCCAGTTCATCGTGAGGCGCTGTACAGTACAAATGCGCCAATGATGCGTAAGTACCCAACTGCTCCAGATAGAAAGAATTTCTGGCGCTTACCAACTCTTTACAAGACGCTTCAAGATCAAAACTTGAATCAGAAGTTGTATGAGAAGTTCCCTATTATTCTGACTTCTGGTCGTTTGGTGGAGTATGAGGGTGGTGGTGAGGAAACACGTTCTAACCCATGGTTAGCAGAGTTGCAACAAGATAACTTTGTTGAAATCAATCCTGCAGCAGCGAATAAACGTGGCATTAGAAATGGTGAATATGTTTGGGTTAAATCCCCAACGGGCGCCAAGATCAAAGTGAAAGCTTTGGTGACGGAGCGTGTAGGGCCGGATACCGCATTCATACCATTCCACTTCTCTGGATGGTGGCAGGGTAAAGACATGCTTGATGCATATCCTAAGGGTGCTGCGCCAATCGTACGTGGTGAGGCTGTTAACACAGCAACTACCTACGGTTACGACAGTGTGACGATGATGCAAGAGACAAAGACAACAATTTGTCAGATTGAAAAGTTCGCTTAATAGAGACTGAATTTAGGAGACGATGATGGCAAGAATGAAATTTATCTGCGATTCAGAGCGCTGTATTGAGTGTAACGGTTGCGTTACAGCGTGTAAGAACGAGCATGAAGTACCTTGGGGTGTTAATCGTCGTAGAGTGGTGACGATTAATGATGGTCAAATTGGTGCCGAGAAGTCGATCTCAGTTGCTTGTATGCACTGCTCAGATGCACCATGTATGGCTGTTTGTCCAGTTGATTGTTTCTACAGGACAGATGAGGGCGTTGTGCTACACGATAAAGATATTTGTATTGGTTGTGGCTATTGCTCATATGCATGTCCTTTTGGCGCACCTCAATTCCCTGGTACTGGAACATTTGGCTTGCGTGGCAAGATGGATAAGTGCACGTTCTGCGCTGGTGGTCCAGAGAAAAATGGTACTCAGGCTGAGTTTGAGAAATATGGTCGCAACCGTTTGGCGGAAGGTAAATTACCTGCATGTGCAGAGATGTGTTCTACCAAAGCATTGATTGGTGGTGATGGTGATGTAGTTGCAGATATTTTCCGTAACCGCGTTGTCAAACGTCAATCGAATGGTAAAGCGGCTGGCGCCAATGTATTTGGTTGGGGTACGGCTTACGGTAAACCACAACAAGCATCAGGAAATAAATCATGATGAAAAAAATCTCATTAATTGCCTTGGTTGCAACGTCTTTCACGCTAGCTGCATGCTCTGAGAAGCCTCAGGGCGTTGTTGCGGCAAAGAAAGGTGATGAAAAATCTCATGTGGCTGCTGATAATAATTACGTAGTTAAGGGTTGGACATCGGGTGATGCTGCGAGTTGGGAAAAGCAATTAAAGACTCGCAGTCTTGGCCAAGATGATTATGTGAAATCTAAGTAAGTTGATAGAGTAATTTAGGAGACAGTATGAGAATTACAATAAAAAACTTACTCGCTAGCCTGGTGCTTTCATTAGCGGCAACGGCTGTTTTTGCCCAAGGAGCTACTCCTGCAGCAAAGCAGCCGATTGAGTCAGTTAACATTCTTGAGGTGAATAAGGATGCTCAGGCTCAGCGTGAAAAAGCAGAGAGTCAACCAGCTAACAATCAACCGATTTGGAAGAGCGCTAACTCTGATCAAGCTCACTATGTGAGCATTCCCAACAAAGAGGCAGGCGTACTAATTCAAAAATCTGGTCAGCAATGGCGTTTAATCCGCAATGGTGTGATTACAGTGTGGGGCGGTTGGCTGATAGTGATCATGGCTGGATTGATTTTGACTGTATTTGTTGTTAAAGGAAAAATTAAGCTTCATGAGCCTATGACCGGTCGCTTGATGAAACGCTTTAGTGGTTTAGAGCGCTTCTCACATTGGTTGATGGCTTTTAGCTTCATTGCCTTGGCTGTTTCTGGCTTATTGATTCTGTTTGGCAAACATTTCTTGTTGCCAATTATGGGTGGTACAGCATATGGTGCTCTTTTACTGGTTATGAAGAACATCCATAACTTCACAGGGCCATTATTTACCGCAAGCATACTTTTATTCTTTGTTATCTTCGTTAAAGATAACTTGCCAAGTAAAGACGACTTGCATTGGCTTGCTACTTTTGGGGGCTTGCTATCTGGCAAACATATTCCTTCACACAGATTCAATGCTGGAGAAAAGATTTGGTTCTGGGCCGGTGTGACTATTCTTGGCATGGTTGTATCTGGATCTGGTTGGGTGCTAGATATGATCGTTCCTAATATGGAGTACTGGCGTGGCACGATGCAGCTTGCGAACATCATTCACGGTGTTGCAGCAATATTGATGACAGTCATGGCCATGGGGCATATCTATGTGGGTTCGATCGGCATGGAAGGTGCTTTGCAGGGTATGAAAACAGGTTATGTTGATGAGGCTTGGGGCAAGGAGCATCATGAACTTTGGTATAACGATGTTAAGTCTGGAAAATTATAAAAACCTAGAGCTAAGGAAGAGACAGATATGAAAAAAATTTCACTACTACTCGTTACTTTATTAACTTCTGGTTTTGTGATGGCAAAGTTGCCAACGCCAACCCCTGAGCAAGCTGCGGCAGCTGATTTAGCAAAAGCTAAGACTGCTCATGGTGATAAGGTGGGCGCTTACAAGTTATGCTTGGCACAGAATGAGGT
>JALQYK010000031.1 GCA_023254115.1 Polynucleobacter sp. | reverse complement strand
TGCAATGACATCCTCTTTATATAAGATGCGAGCACGTTCTGCTGCGCGCTCAGCGAGATCGCTGGCATTTCTAGCTTTTAAGTAGGCTAATTGCGATTGTGTTAGCTCTGTAGAAGTAATTTGTGCCAGTATGTCGCCTTGTTTGACGACTTGACCAGGAATTGCATGCATCTCAGCAACTCGACCAGTAACGTTGGCGCCGATTCTGGCTAAGTGTGACTCATGAAAATCAATGCGCCCAGAAACTCTAATGACTTCGATGTATGGTCCTATCGTAGCTTCTCCCTCAGCAATCATATTTCGCACTTCTGGATTGATGATCACGATGCTTGGATCTTGCGCTTTGATGGCTTGAGGAGTTTTTTCAAAAACATCAAATAAATTTAATGTAAATACCAACAAGAACACCCATGGTGCAAAAGGCGCAATGTTTCGAACAAACTTAGGTAGCTTGTCAAATAGCTCTAAGATGATTGGAGCAGTGGTGCTCAACCAAGCACGGGTATTTTTATTGGCTTGAGATTGAAAATCCTTGATGGTGTTAATCACCATTTTTATTTGGTTGATCACCCACATATAGCTAGTAGATGCTATCTCTTTGATGGCACCAATGGGCAGCTTGGATGGCATAGGTAGTTTCATATTATTTTTCTGCTAGCTTGGATAATGTTTTTGGGTTTGATCTGAGGCGTTCGATCTCAATGGAGATTAGGGCTAATTCGTATTTGGCTCTGATTAGATCAGCGCGCGCTGCTCTGAATGTTCTTTGAGCATCTAGATACTCAAGCATACCTCGTTCACCATGTCTGTATGATGCTTCCGCAATCCTTCTGGCATCAGCTGCTTGAACAATCACTTCATTCTCTAAAGTCTTGACCTGGTAACTGATGGTCTCGAACTGTTGATAGGCTAATTCTATTTGAGTCTCAATATTTTGGGATTCATAGTTCAGCATGTTTTTTGCACGAGATACATTGGCTGCAGCTTCTCTCACTTGACCAATGCGCCAATCCCAAATCGGAATAGTCACCACCAAACCATAACTACGGTCTTTAAAGTCTGGCTCATTGCTTTGTTGGGCTTTTAATGACAATTTGGGTAATCTGGAATTTTGTTCCAGACTTAATTTGGATTCGGCGCTTGCCAGCTCTGCTTTGGCTCTGGTTAGTTCAGGGTTTTGGTTTCTGATTTCTTCAACCAGCGCAGGTAGAGGAGGAATTTCTATTTCTTTGAATGGTGCGATGATGATTTCAAAGTTGGGCGATAGCTGAGGGCCAACTGCTTGCCTTAATTGAGATTTTGATTGATGTAGTCTTGATTGGCTGGCTTGCGCTACCATTTTTACATTCAAATAATCTGTCTCTGCTCTGATTAATTCAAACTTAGCTGTTTCGCCCACTTGATACCTGAGCTGAATGCGGTCACGAATTTGGCGTGTTAACTCCATATCTTCGTTCGCAGCCTTTAATTCTTCTTGGCGACGCATGTAATCGTAGTAACGATTTTTAACCTTAGAAATGATTTCAAATTCCTTGGCCATTCTCATTGCATCAGCCGCTTGAAGCTGTGCTTCTGCAGCATTGACCCTGGGTATTCTTGTGTAAGGCATATCCAGTGGTTGCGTAACTGACCAAGATGAAGTTGAGCCAATCCTGCTGTTATCTGTGCGTAATTTTTGTTGACCTCTAACACCTTCAAATTCTGGATTAGGAATGGCACGTGCAGCACTTAATTGACCACTAACAGCTTTAGCCTGGTCTCTAGCAGCCAGTATCTCTGAGTTGGAGTTAATGGCAATATTGATTAGATCGTCTAGGGTGTGCGCTTTATTGGCTTGTGCGTAACACGATTGGGCAACAAACAATAGGCTCAGTAATGCGCTTGCTAAAGAGCCTATTTTTTTTTGCGCAGGCCTAATCGTTCTAGAAGTTAAATGCATGTATTTGCTTATCTTTTTTCATTTAAATTGTTATTAGTATTTATAGCAGATTTCTTATAGGGATAATCCCTAGTCTTATCGGGGCTTTATGGCACAATTTCATTATTAAGTATGCGCTTAGCATTTTTGCAACATTAATTAAGTACAAAAAATCAAACTCCATGAAAGTCTATAACCTCGTTTGTCATTTAGATCACCACTTTGAAGGCTGGTTTGCTTCTGAAGCGGATGCTCTAGAGCAACAAGAAAATGGTTTGTTAACCTGCCCGATGTGTGACAGTCATGAAGTATCGCGCTTACCATCTGCGCCAAGAATTGCTAAGCACTCAAATAGGGAAGTTGCGCCAGTCAGTGCACCAGAAGAAGGCGCTGGCATGGGTAATTCAATGGTTTTAACTGGTCAAGAGCAAGCTAATTTACAAGCCAAGGTTCAGGCTACTGTGATGAAGGCTATGCGTGAACTGATTAACAAAACTGAAGATGTTGGTAATGACTTTGCTGAAGAAGCCAGAAAAATTCATTATCGCGAGGCTCCTGAAAGAAGTATTCGTGGTCATGCTACTGCCGATGAAACTGCTGAATTGCGTGAAGAGGGCATAGAAGTGGTTGCCTTACCTGTATTGCCGGCCCTGAAAGATACGCTGCAATAAACCCAATAGCTCTAATACTTTAATTACTTGTCGACTGGGACAAGTTTTTGCTTGCGGCTGTAATCTTGTACCGGTACGTCACTAGGTTTTAAGCGTTTCTCACAAGCCGGTTGCCCATCAAAAACCCTCATTACTGAACAATCATGCCCTGTACTTTCTGAGGCGGCATGATCTGTAAGGCTTTTGCCAGTGGTTGCAGCAGAACCCACACTAACTGCTGTCACTGGGTAGGCTGCCACCATGGCACAACCTGAGAGTTGCCCGAAAGTTAACCCTAATCCGCAGAAAATGAGAAAAAACCTAAAAATACCCAATTAGATAGAATCTTGATAAAGTGGTAATCCTAAGAATATAAAACAAGTAGGAGACAAAATGTCAGAAACAATTGGACACCATATTAATGGTGTGGTCACTCATTTTGGTGGTGCTACTGCCCCTGTTTTTGAACCAGCTACGGGCCAGATCAGACGTCAAGTGGAGCTGGCGAATGCCGATGGTGTTGCTAAAGCCGTCGCTGCTGCTAAAGCAGCATTTCCTGCTTGGTCAAGTACACCTGTCACGCGACGTGCCAAGGTAATGTTCAATTTCAAAGCCATCATTGAAGAGCGTATCGATGAGATGGCAGAGATCATCACTAGAGAGCATGGGAAAACTTTTGAGGATGCCAAGGGTGAGATTCAACGTGGCTTAGAAGTAGTTGATTTTGCATGTGGCATTCCGCAATTATTAAAGGGTGAGTACACCGAGCAAATAGGTAAGGGCATGGATGCTTGGACCATGCGCCAGGCTGTTGGCGTCTGTGCAGGTATTACTCCTTTTAACTTTCCAGCCATGGTGCCAATGTGGATGTATCCAGTAGCGATTGCTTGTGGCAACACATTTGTTTTAAAACCTTCTGAGCGTGATCCATCAGCCACTTTATTGGCAGCTAAGTGGTTAGAAGAGGCCGGGTTGCCAAAGGGTGTTTTCAATGTGGTTCATGGTGACAAGACTGCAGTAGATGCATTGTTGGCACACCCTGATGTGAAGGCTGTGAGCTTCGTGGGTTCAACACCGATTGCCGCTTATATCTATGAGACTGCGGCAAAAAACGGTAAGCGTGTCCAAGCCTTGGGTGGAGCTAAAAATCATATGGTGGTGATGCCTGACGCTGACTTAGATCAGGCGGTGGATGCGTTGATGGGTGCTGCTTATGGTTCTGCTGGTGAGCGTTGTATGGCTATCTCGGTGGCAGTGGCTGTAGGTAACGTTGCAGATGCCTTGATTGAAAAATTATCTACACGTATTAAATCTCTCAAAATTGATAATGGTATGAAGCCTGGCGCTGAGATGGGCCCGCTTGTTACCAAAGTTCATTTAGAGAAGGTCAAGGGTTATGTCGATGCTGGAGTTAAAGAAGGCGCCAAGCTAGTTGTGGATGGCCGCAATCTGAAAGTGCCTGGCTGTGAAGATGGCTTCTTCTTAGGCGGTTGTTTATTTGACAACGTTAAACCTAATATGACTATCTACAAAGAAGAAATCTTTGGCCCTGTATTAAGTGTGATGCGTGTGGATGATGTGGCTACGGCGATTCAGTTAATCAATGATCATGAGTTCGGCAACGGCACGGCAATTTTCACAAGAGATGGAAATACTGCTAGAGAATTTGTGAGTCGCATTCAAGTGGGTATGGTGGGTGTCAATGTGCCAATTCCAGTACCAATGGCTTTCCATTCATTTGGTGGATGGAAGCGCAGTCTATTTGGTGATCACCATGTGCATGGTCCAGAGGGTGTCCGTTTTTATACCCGTATGAAGGCTGTGACACAGCGTTGGCCAGAAACCATTACTCAAGGCCCAAGCTTCACCATGCCAGTAAATGGCTAAAAGTCTGAATTTAGAGCTAGTTATTTGATTTAGCTCAGTTTTTAGTCAATTCGGCTTATTTCAGAAAACGCGGGGGTTAAAATAACCCCCGTGAACTTTTCAGCATCTTCTACCTCTGCAGCGCCTAACGTGGGTGAGCCATTATTTCAGCCTGAATTGCTCAAGCGTTTTGATATCAATGGGCCACGTTACACCTCTTATCCAACTGCGGATAGATTTCATGCTGAATTTAATCAGCAAGACTACATTGAAGCTCTACAAAGAACTGCTAAAACTGGTAAGCCCATTTCTTTGTATTACCACTTACCGTTTTGCCCCAATATTTGTTACTACTGCGGTTGTAACAAAATCATTACCAAAGATCATGGTCGAAGTGCGAAATACATTAAGTATTTAGCTAAAGAAATGAAAATGGTGACTGATGTGATGGGGTGTGCTGATAAAAAAATTCCAGTGACCCAGTTGCACTGGGGCGGTGGTACGCCAACCTTTTTGTCGCACGAAGAAATGCGTGAGTTAATGCATCACACTCGTGAGCATTTTGATTTACAAGACGGCGGTGAGTACTCAATTGAGATTGATCCTCGTCGAGTGAGTGAAGCCGATATCTCCTTATTAGCAGAGTTAGGCTTTAATCGTATTAGCTTGGGTGTACAAGACTTTAATTTGGAAGTGCAACAAGCCGTGCATCGCGTGCAAAGCGTTGAAGAAACTAAGGCTGTAATAGATTGGGCTAGGAAACACGGCTTTAATTCTGTGAGTGTGGATTTGATCTATGGTCTTCCCAAGCAAACGCCAGAAACGTTTAGAGAAACTGTAGATGCAGTCATTGCTATGGATCCAGATCGCTTATCGGTCTATAGCTATGCGCATCTGCCAACTATCTTCAAGCCACAACGCCGTATTGCCGAAGAAGATTTACCAGTAGCCAAGGATAAGCTCAGCATATTGGCTAATACGATTGATCAGCTCAATCAGGCAGGGTTTGTGTTCATTGGCATGGATCATTTTTCAAAGCCAGATAATGAGTTAGCCATAGCTCAAAGAGAAGGTCGTTTACATCGTAATTTCCAGGGTTACTCTACTCAAGCTGAATGTGATCTATTGGCCTTTGGTATTTCATCAATTGGCAAGGTGGATGATACTTATCCACAAAATCTAAAAACTTTAGATGAGTACTATCAGGCTATTGATCGTCACGAGCTACCTACGATGCGTGGTCTTCAACTGGATGCTGATGACATCTTAAGACGTGAATTGATTGGTGAATTAATGTGTCAGTTTGAGTTAGATACTGATCTATTTGCTAAAAATCATCAAATTAATTTTGATACTTATTTTGCAAAAGAACTGCCGGAACTTAGAGAGCTAGAAGAGGCTGGCTTGCTTGAGTGGCATGGTCGAAAAATCTATGTGCCAACTAAGGGGCGCCTGTTAGTTAGGCGTGTTGCCATGGCATTTGACCGGCACTTGCGGGATGCGAAAACGCATGCCCGTTACTCCAAAGTCGTGTAATCATTCTTTCTTAAATAGAACTTATAATCAAGGCTCTACAAAAGGGGTTTGAGATATCTTATGCGCTATCCAAGTTTTAACATTCGCCTTGAATGGCTCATTCTCATTCTCGCCACTTATTTCTCTTTATTTCTAAATCAGTCTTTATGGACTGCGTTGCTTAACACTCAATCTGGTAGTTCATTTGAGGTTTTCACATTTATCGCAGCGGTAGCGATTGGTGTGACTGCACTGCAATTCGGCATTTTGAGCTTATTGGTATATCGACCAATTGCGGTGAGTACAGCAATTGTCATTTTGCTTACTGGCGTATCAGCTGATTTTTTTGCAAAAAAATATGGGGTGTTTTTTGATACCTCCATGGTGCGTAACATTATCAGTACTAATCACGCAGAGGCTAGAGAGTTGTTTACCCCATCTTTGGCCTTACATTTTTTAATTTATGGTGTGCCCGGTGTCTTGTTGTTGTCATGTTTTAGGGTAAAGCAACAAACTTTGTTGAAGGGGCTAGCTCTTAAATTTGGCATGATTTTTTTGGCCGTCGTGATTGCTTTAGCAAGCTTCATGACAGTGTTTAAGAATTTCTCAGCAACGATGAGGAACAACAAAGAAATTCGCCACTTGGTATTGCCAATGAGTTATTTGATCTCAACACCTCGTGTGG
>JALQYK010000016.1 GCA_023254115.1 Polynucleobacter sp. | reverse complement strand
TCATTAAGTTTTGCTTGAAATGCTGGTGTATTAGTTTGAATATCTTGCTGACATGAGTTAAATAATGCCACAATAGCTAACAAAGAAAATATTTTTTTCGTAATTACTTAAAAATTCATCACGCAGCTCTTCAAACTGTGGGTGATTGTTGTCGTAACCGAATGCACCTTGTATCAAGCCGCGTGCGCCAGCGGAGGCTGTTGGCCTTAAAAATGTTGGCTCTCGTTACCCCCATGAATTATCAGGCGGTCAACAACAACGCGTGGCACTGGCTCGAGCAATGGCGCCAGAACCAGAGTTGTTACTATTAGATGAACCCTTCTCTAATTTAGATGTGGATTTACGCGAGCGCTTGGCTGGCGAGATCAGAGACATCCTAAAAGCCAACGGTACGACTGCTCTATTGGTCACGCATGATCAATTTGAAGCCTTTGCGATTGCAGATGATATTGGCGTGATGGTCGATGGTCGCTTGGTGCAATGGGATAGCGCCTATAACCTCTATCACCGCCCAGCCAGTCGCTTTGTAGCGAGCTTTGTTGGCTACGGCGTATTTGTGCCTGGCGTCACGCGTCCAGGTCCTGCTGTAGAAATCGAATTAGGCACCCTTCCTTTGCCACAATCGAGCTATGGCTTACCAGGCGAACAAGTCGATGTATTGCTACGTGCTGACGATATCGTGCATGACGACGACAGCACTTTACAAGCCGAAGTTTTAACAAAGGCCTTTAGAGGCGGTGATTTTTTATACACCGTCAAATTAGATTCTGGGCAAGAACTTTTAACCATGGTGCCAAGTCATCACGACCATGCTATCGGTGAAAAAATTGGTATCAAAATAGTGGCTGATCACGTTGTCACTTTTAGCAAATAACTAATAGTAGAATCTTTCCATGAAGCAATATTTAGACCTCATGCGCCATGTCTTAGCTAATGGCACTCATAAATCTGATCGCACCGGCACAGGTACTGTTTCAGTCTTTGGCCATCAAATGCGCTTTGACCTACAACAAGGCTTTCCGGTCGTTACCACCAAAAAGCTACATCTCAAATCAATCATTATTGAATTGCTTTGGTTTTTGCAAGGCAGCACCAATAACAACTGGTTAAAAGAACGTGGTGTGAGTATTTGGGATGAATGGGCCAAGGAAGATGGTGAGTTAGGTCCCATTTACGGTTACCAGTGGCGTTCATGGCCAGCGCCGAATGGCGAACACGTCGATCAAATTAGTCAATTAATGGATCAGATTAAAAATAACCCTGATTCACGTCGTCTAATCGTCTCTGCCTGGAACGTGGCAGAGATTCCACGCATGGCACTACCACCCTGTCACGCATTCTTTCAGTTTTATGTGGCTGATGGTAAGTTGTCTTGCCAACTGTATCAGCGCAGTGCTGATATTTTCTTAGGCGTGCCATTTAATATTGCTAGCTACGCGTTGCTCACACACATGATTGCCCAGCAAGCAGGCTTAACACCTGGTGAATTTATTTGGACAGGTGGAGACTGCCACTTGTACTCAAACCACATGGATCAAGTGAATTTGCAACTGTCACGTGAACCATTGCAATTGCCACAATTAGCCATCCGCCGCAAACCAGCATCTATTTTTGATTACGAATACGAGGACTTTGAGCTGGTTGGTTACCAACACCACGACCCTATCAAAGCTCCTGTAGCGGTTTAAGGAATCACTGTGGAATTAGCAATCATTGTTGCGCGCGCAAAAAATGGTGTGATTGGCGTTAACAACACTCTTCCCTGGCACCTTCCTGAAGATTTAAAACACTTCAAGAACACGACCTTGGGTTGCCCCATCATCATGGGACGCAATACTTGGTTGTCATTAGGTCGCCCACTACCTGGTCGTCGCAATATTGTGGTGAGCCGTAATCCAGAATTCAAAGCAGAAGGTGCTGAGACATTTACATCATTAGAAGATGCAATTGATGCTTGCTCAGGTGTTGAAAAAGCCTTCATCATCGGTGGCGCACAAATTTATGACGAAGCTTTGGCTTATGTCGACAAACTCATCATCACCGAGGTTGATACGGAAGTCGATGGTGATGCATTCTTCCCAGATATTGATGACATGATGTGGGAAGAAGTTGCTCGAGAAGAACATAACAATGGTCAACTTGCTTATGCATTTGTGACCTACAACAGCAAACTTTAAAACACGGAGAAACCATGGATCGTCGCAAATTCATTGCAGGTACAGGTCTTGCTGGCATTCTAGCTACAGGTACAGCACCAGTCGTTCACGCTCAAGGAGCCACCATTAGATGGCGCTTAGCGTCTAGCTTTCCAAAATCATTAGAAACACTTTTTGGCGGTTCTGAAATTTTTGCTGCCAAAGTAAAAGAGTTATCTGGCGGGAAATTCACCATCAGCACACATGCTGCTGGCGAACTAGTCCCTGCGTTTGGCGTATTAGATGCGGTTCAACAAGAAACTGTTGAGTGCGCTCATACAGCAGCCTATTACTTCTTTGGCAAAGACGAAACCTTTGCATTTGATTGCGCCATTCCATTTGGTCTTAACTGTCGCCAACAAAACGCTTGGATGTTTGACGGCAACGGCCTTAAGCTAACTCGCGAGTTTTACGCCAACTACAACGTGGTGAACTTTCCATTAGGCAATTCTGGCGCACAAATGGGAGGCTGGTTCCGAAAAGAAGTGAAAGGTCTTGAAGACCTAAAGGGTCTGAAATTCCGCGTGGGCGGATTTGGTGGAAAAATTTTGGAACAACTAGGTGTTGTGCCACAAAATTTACCCGCTGGCGAAATCTATCAATCCCTTGAAAAAGGTACGATTGATGCAGCCGAGTGGATTGGCCCTTATGATGACCTTAAGCTTGGTCTTTATAAAGTGGCAAAGAATTACTACTACCCTGCCTTCTGGGAAGGTGGCGCGCAACTTAGCTTGTACGTAAACAGCAAAGCCTATCAAAGCCTCTCGACTGAGTACAAGGCAATTTTAGATACGGCTGCCAATTACGCACACACTCAAGTGATGGCTAGATACGATGCTCGTAACCCAAGCGCTCTTCGCGAACTAGTTGCTAACGGTGTTCGTTTACATCGCTTACCAAAACCAGTGATGGATGCAGCTTTCAAGGTTTCTCAAGATTACTATGCAGAGCTCAGCAACAAGAACCCACGCTGGAAAAAGATCTACGCAGACTTTAGCAACTTCCGTCGCGATCAAAACTTATGGTTCCGCTTCTCAGAAATGAGCTTTGATAATTTCATGCAATCACAAAAATTATAAAACTGTAATTTGAGCGATTGAGGCTCCAATTAATTGATACCCCTCAATAAAAAACCAGCCTCGGCTGGTTTTTTATTATCTAGAGATTGTTACTCTTTACTTGGAGTGACTTTAAATAAATCATCCATCATTTTTTGATCATCCAATTGAGGCGCCTGTAAAACATCTTCTGGTGCAATCTCAATCTTGATTTGATTTAGATCGACAACTTCTTTTTTATCCAAGAATATGGTGACTGTTTGAGGGAAGAAAATCACAATCACAACCAACAGTAATTGCAAAATCACCCAAGGAATTGATCCTAAATAAATATCTCTTGATTCAATTTTTCTAGGGATTGATTTACCCTTAAATAGGGTATCTGATATGCCTCTCAAGTAGAAGAGCGCGAAACCAAATGGTGGATGCATAAAACTGGTTTGCATATTCACGCAGAGAAGCACGCCAAACCAAACCATATCAATACCCATCTTCTCAGCAACAGGCGCCAACATAGGCAAGATGATGAAGGCTATCTCAAAGAAATCTAAGAAAAATGCCAAGAAGAAAACAAATGCATTAACCGCAAGCAAGAAACCAACCTGACCACCTGGCAGATTAGAGAGCATCCCCTCAATCCAAACACCACCATCCACCCCTTGGAAGACCAGTGAGAAAACTCGCGAACCAATCAGAATAAATACCACCATGGCAGTAATACGCATGGTGTTGGTCATACCTTCTTTGATGATTTGCCAATTGAGGCGCCCATGTATTGCTGCCAGAACAAAAGCACCTAAGGCACCCATCGCACCTGCTTCAGTTGGAGTTGCAATCGCGACATTGATGCCAGGCAAACCACCCATACTGCCTAAAACAGCAAAAATCAAAATAGCTGAAGGAATAATGCCTCGCAAGCAAGTACGCCACAATTTCCAACCCGTGAGGGTGCGTGCCTCTTTAGGAATCGCTGGCAGATCACCAGGTCGAATACGCGAGAGCAAGAATGTATAAAGTACAAATAAACATACTTGTAGGATCGATGGGCCCCAAGCACCCTTATACATATCTCCTACTGATCGACCCAACTGATCTGCCATCACCACCAAGACCAATGAAGGCGGCACTAACTGCGTGATTGTTCCAGAGGCTGCGAGTACACCGGTGGTGTAACGCATGTTGTACCCATAGCGCATCATCACAGGCAAAGAAATCATTGCCATGGCAATCACTTGGCCTGCCACAGTACCTGTGATTGCACCCAAGATGAAGCCCACAATGATCACTGAATAACCCAAGCCACCACGAACAGAGCCAAACAACTGCCCCATCGACTCCAGCATGTCTTCAGCTAAGCCGCATTTTTCTAAGATAGCACCCATTAATGTAAAAAATGGAATTGCCAACAAAAGGTCATTCGACAAAATGCCAAAAATATTTAATGGCAAATTAGACATGAAGCTAATTGGGAACCAGCCCTGAGCAACGGCAAAGAAACCACAGATCAAGCCCAATGCGGCCAAAGAGAACGCCACAGGGAAACCCATCAACATGATGAGTATCAAACCCAAGAACATCAGAGGCGCAAAATTTTCCATACTCATTGCAATGGCCTTTCATAATGAAAGTCCATCTCATAGACATGAGCTAACCATGCAAGTCGTTTAATGATTTCTGATAAGCCTTGCATGGTGACCAAGAAAAATCCTGCGGGCAACATCAACATCGCTGGCCAACGGATTAGTCCGCCCGCATTACTCGACATTTCGCCTGAGTAATACATACCAAGAAATAATGGCCAAGCAAGGTATGCAAAATAAATCATGGCAGGCAACAGAAATAACAATAAGCCCAGTAGATCAATATAGATCCTGGCTTTGCTAGATAACTTTCCATAAATAATGTCAACGCGCACATGCTCATTGACTCTCAGCACTTGGGCTGCGCCTAACATCACAGCTGCTGCAAATAGATACCATTGAATCTCTAACCAAGAATTCGAGCTGTAATCAAAGACGTACCTAACAAATGCATTCATAGCACTGATCAAGCAAGATAGAACCAAAGCCCACTTTGCAAAAGATGCAAAGAGATTGGTGATGTTATCAATACCGTGCGCTAGGTAAATAGCTTGTCGTAATACTTGTTTCATTTTGCAAACTACTTAACGACCGCCTACAGTCATGTTCTCAATCAAGATGGAACCTGTTTCTTTGGTTCCTCTCACAATGGTGTCAGAACCAATCGCCACAATTTGCTTGAACATTTCTTTTAAATTTCCAGCAATCGTGATTTCCTCAACGGGATGAACAATCACACCATTCTCAACCCAGTAGCCAAAAGCACCACGAGAATAATCACCATTCACATAGTTAACGCCTTGCCCCATTAAATCCGTCACCAAGAGTCCTGTGCCCATTTTTTTCAACATGGCAGGCAAATCATCAGATCTCTTAGTTAAACGACTCTTGAGTTGCAATTGATGCGAACCACCAGCATTGCCTGTGGTTTGCATACCTAATTTTCTAGCAGAGTAAGTCGACAAGAAGTAACCTTGCACCACCCCTGCATCAACGACCTTGCGGGAACGTGTTCTTACTCCCTCTTCGTCAAACGGTGCGCTACCAGTTAAACGAGGCAAGTGTGGCTCTTCGAGCAAATCTAAATGCTTTGGAAATACCTGCGCACCTAAACTATCCAGTAAAAAACTAGATTTTCTGTATAAAGCACCACCTGAGGTTGCCTGCACATAAGCACCCAACAAACCAACCGCTAAAGGAGCCTCAAAAAGAACCGGGCAATGACGCGTTGAAATCGATCTAGCCCCTAATCTGGCTAAAGCTCTCTTTGCCGCATAAGCACCAACATCTTGGGGCCTTGCTAATTCCTCAGGCACACGGGATGTGGTGTGCCAATCATCACGTTGCATGGCAGCGCCCTGTTTGGTCGATGCGCTCGCAATGGGGGTACAAGAGATGTAATGGCGAGAGATGGCATAGCCGCCCATGAAACCATTAGTTGTTCCCAACATGAAATGAGATTGCTGAGCAGAGACACTCGCACCATCACTGTTGGTGATATTTTTGCTCACTGCAAATGCACCACGCTCAGCATCTCTTGCAATTTCAACTGCTTGGGCAGTATTGATGTGCCAAGGATGATACAAATCCAAATCCTTAGGATTTTTTTCTAATAGATCTGCCTCAGCCAAACCAGCACAGTCATCTTCAGCCGTGTGTTGAGCAATATGAAATGCCGCTCTAACACTGGCTTTTAGAGATTCTTTTGAAAAATCGCTGGTACCTGCATTGCCACGTCTTTGCCCAATAAAGACTGTCACGCCCGCCTGCTTATCTAAATTTTGCTCAATGGTCTCAATATCGCCTTTACGCACCGATACCGATAATCCACTGCCTTCAGATAGCTCTGCAGCAGCGTCTGTGGCGCCCAAAGCCTTGGCTTCGGTCAATAAAAAAGATACTAATTCTTGTAATTGTTCGGGTGTATGTGAAAACATTCCGCAATCATAGCTAGAATTACAGAATGAGTGCAAAAAATACAAATACTAAAAACACAAAACGTAGCCATCCAGATGAAATTTGGATTGGTTTGGTATCAATTTCTGACAGAGCAAGCAGCGGGGTTTACCAAGACGAGGGGATTCCAGCACTTCAAACATGGTTTGGTAAAGCCTTAAGCTCACCATGGCATATGGAGTCTCGCCTGATTCCTGATGAAAAAGAGTTGATCTCTAAAACGATTGTGGAGTTAATTGACGACGTTGGCTGCGACCTAGTACTCACCACAGGTGGCACAGGCCCTTCAAGACGCGATGTAACGCCAGAGGCGACTTTAGCGATCGCCACAAGGGAAATGCCAGGCTTTGCCGAACAAATGCGCCAAATCAGCCTTAAATTTGTTCCTACGGCTATTTTGTCTCGCCAGGTAGCAGCCTTGCGTGAAATCGATGACCATGCTGCCCTAATCATTAATTTACCGGGCCAACCCAAAGCCATCCAAGAAACCCTTGAAGGATTAAAAGATGCTGATGGCAAATCAATCGTTCCTGGAATTTTTGCAGCAGTACCCTACTGCATCGATTTAATTGGTGGACCTTATGTTGAAACCAATGAAACTGTGATCAAGGCATTTAGGCCAAAGTCAGCGATTAGGGTGAAATAGTTTTGCTGCCCTACCCTCAAGCTCATTGATGGCGGAAATAGTCTTTAAGTTTGGTCGTCTGATATCAAATGGGATTTGACCGGTCAAAGCAATTTCTCTCAAAAAATACTCAATAGCTTTCGATGTGCTTAGATCCATAGCCTCAAATGTTTTTGAGGCTTTTTTCTTAGTCTTAATATCTATTCGACAAGTGACAGACACTTTATTCATCACTTCAACCCTAAATAAAGTCCAATTGGGACAAAGATCATGGCAGAGAGGTTGCCTAGTAGCACGATTGATGCCACAAGCTCTGGATCTTGTTTGTTGCGATCAGCCACCAAGAAGTTAAGTACTGCAGGGGGCAAGCTGGCAAACACAAATAGGAGCCCTCTTTGCAAATCTGTCATGGGTATGAATGGTGAGATTAATAGCGCCACCACTAAACCAGCAATCGGACAGATAGCTGCACCCAAGAAGCCCTCACGCCAATGCTTAAGATTGGCATCTTTCATGCGCACACCCAATGAGAACAACATCAAAGGTACTGTGGCATCACCTAATAATTTGATTGATTGATACAGAGGCTCAGGTAAGGTGTAAAGATGCTTGGTCGTGGATAAGAACACGCCCAGTATGGTTGCAATCACCATTGGATTAGCAAATACACCCTTCACTGATGCTTTGGGGTTAACCAACTTCACACCCAATGTGAAATGCATCAAATTTGATACCGCAAACAAAGCCACCGCAGGTGCCAAACCAACTGTGCCAAAGGCAAAGACGGCTAAAGGCAAACCCATGTTGCCGCAGTTGTTAAACATCATGGGCGGAACAAAAGTCTTGGGATCCATGCCAGATAATCTGGCGATTGGCCAAGCCAGGATGCCAGAACCTAGAACAATGGCCACACCACACAACAATAAGTTCCACTGCTCTAATAACTCAAAATCTTTACTCACAAACGCAGAGACCACCAACATTGGGGCAATCACATCCAATGTTGCCTTATTAATCCCCGACATGTCTGGGTGTGCTCTGCGACCATACACCCAACCGGCAAAAATAATCAACACAACCGGCGTGATGATGGATGCAATTCTGAAAAACATTAGTTGCCCTCAGCAATAGGTTCATCACCTACTGTTGGAATAAATAATTTTTCGCGGTAGTAGCGCAACTCTTCCACAGACTCAATAATGTCTGCCAAAGCCGTATGAGCCTGTTTCTTAGTAAAACCCTTAGCCACTTCAGGTTGCCAGCGTTTACATAATTCTTTGATGGTTGATACGTCAATGTTACGGTAATGAAAGTAAGCCTCTAATTTAGGCATGTAACGGTTCATAAAACGACGATCCTGATGGATGGTATTGCCACACATCGGAGAAATACTCGCCTTGACATGCTGTTTTAAGAAAGCCAAACACTGAGCCTCAACTTCTGCCTCACTGAGGGTAGAAGCTTTAACCTTATCAATCAACCCAGATTTGCCGTGAGTTCCCTTATTCCAGGCATCCATGCGATCTAAGACCGCGTCTTCTTGATGCACCACCAATACAGGGCCTTCCGCTATGATGTTGAGGTCACCATCTGTCACAATCATGGCAATTTCGAGAATTCGGTCGGTTTCTGGCTGTAAACCAGACATCTCCATATCCACCCAAACTAAACGGTCATTCTTTCTTGTTGTACTCATCCCTATAATCTTCTCATGACATTTACTTTTTTGTTTATCTTAGGCCTGGTTTTGAGTGTTGGCACCCGCTATTACTTAGCAGGGCGACATATTCGGCATATTGCAGAGCACCGCCACCAAGTTCCCGCTGATTTTGCCAGCAAAATCTCATTACCCGAGCATCATAAAGCCGCTGACTACACGATGGCTAAATTACGTTTGGGCTTATTTGAAATCGCTCTATCTGCTGCTATTTTGATTGGTTTTACATTATTGGGTGGCCTGCAGTATGTTCATGACCTCACCTTAGAGTTACTTGGGCCTGGCACTCTTCAACAAATTTCTTTACTGATTTCAATCAGCTTGATCACAGGCATCATTGATTTACCATTTTCCTGGTATCGCCAATTCACCATCGAGGAGAAATTTGGCTTTAATCGCATGACTCCCGCCCTATTTTTTACAGATTTAATCAAGGGCATCTTGCTAGGTCTTGCAATTGGCTTGCCACTTCTTTGGGTTGTTCTAACTTTAATGGCTGAAGCTGGTGAATATTGGTGGGTATGGACTTGGTTTGTATGGGTAGGCTTTAACGCCCTGATGCTGTGGCTCTTTCCAACCTTTATCGCCCCACTATTTAATAAATTTAAACCTCTTGAAGATGGTCCACTAAAAGATCGTATCGAAGAGTTGCTTAAGCGTTGCGACTTCACCAGTCAGGGCCTTTTCATTATGGATGGCAGCAAACGCAGTGCTCATGGCAACGCCTACTTTACTGGCATGGGCAAAGCCAAACGAATTGTGTTTTTTGACACTTTGATTGAACGCTTGAACCCTGAAGAAATTGAGGCTGTGCTTGCTCATGAATTGGGCCACTTCAAACGTCAACACATACGTAAGCGTCTCATCCAATCATTTGCTCTTAGCTTTTTGGTCTTGGGCTTATTGGGCTGGATATCTACCAAAGCTTGGTTCTATTTAAGCCTAGGTGTCACACCTGATCTAAATGGCTATAACGCGGGATTAGCGTTGGCATTATTTAGTTTGGTGATGCCTGTATTTGGCTTTTTCTTAACCCCCATTAACAGCATGGGGTCACGTAAACATGAATACGAAGCTGATGCTTTTGCTGCTGAAAAATCATCAGCAAAAGACTTGATCACAGCCTTAGTCAAGCTTTACCAAGATAATGCGGCCACCCTAACGCCTGATCCGCTCTACTCCAAGTTCTATGACTCACATCCGCCAGCGCCGCTGCGCATTGCTCATCTACAAGCGCTGGCATTAAGATAGTCATCCATGAGATCGTTCAAAGCCCTCCTTGTTGCCTCATATGGCCGCCATTATTTAGCGAGGGCGATCGATGATGATCAAAAAGGTTTATATCAAGTCACCTCGCGGGGTAAGCAACACTTGGGAGCAGTTGGCGATATCTTAGAAGTATCAGAAACTGGTCCTGAGCAAGCAGTGATTGAAAAGATTGTGGAACGCAAAAATCTTTTGTATCGCTCAGATGCTTATAAGAGTAAATCGATTGCCAGTAACGTTGATCAAATTTTGATCATGCTCGCCACCGAACCTGGTTTTTCACCAGACTTGTTAGGTCGTGCAGTGATCGCAGCAGAAACTGCAGGCATCACACCACGCATCATTTTGAATAAATGTGACTTACCTAATAAATTGCCAGCCGCACGCAAAATGCTAGAACCCTATATTGCTATGGGCTACCCTGTACATGAGATGTCAGTTAAACATGACCCCTCATCAGTTGCCTCACTCTTGCCACATGTACAAGGAAAGGTATCAGTACTTGTAGGGCAATCAGGCATGGGTAAATCGACTCTTTTGAATGCGTTGATCCCCGATGCCGCAGCACAAACTCAAGAACACTCTAAAAAGTTAGACAGTGGCAAACACACCACCACAGCCTGTCGTTATTACGATTTACCTAACAACGGCTCCTCTGAATCTTTTGCAGGAGCATTGATTGACTCACCAGGCTTTCAGGAGTTTGGCTTAGCGCACTTATCTGAGAGTGAGCTACAACATGCCTTTGTTGAATTTAGACCCCTATTAGGTCAATGTAAATTTCATAATTGCAGCCATGGCGATGAGCCAGGCTGCGTTGTGAGATCAGCAGTTGATGCTGGAGAAATTTCAGCGCAACGTGTGGAGTTATTCCGCCAGTTGCGCCATGAATCACATAATGCGGATGCTATCCAATCCAGACTGAAATAGTCATGAGTGCAATCAAGGTGAGCCATAAAATCACGGCGCGCCACACCAACCCAACAGCAGAACGCAAACTTCTAATCGAAGCCTCGTGACCTAAATCATGAATTGGTGGCTCGCCCGCTTCTGCCATTCTTAGAGCCTCATCACTATCAGGCTCCGGCAACGGCGCCCCCAAACGTACACCCAGAGCACCAGCACCAGAAGCCAAAATCACAGCTTCTAACTCATTACTCCACTTACGCAAGTGATAACGCCAACCATACATCGCATCTTCAAAATTACCAACAATCGCAAAACCCATCGCAGTTAAGCGCACAGGAATCCAATCAATCAATTGGAAGAAATCTCTTGCGGCTCGCCCCAATGGTGCGCTTGCTTGAGATGGCCAACGCTCTGCAGCCATATCCACCAAACGATACAAGACCACACCCGCAGGGCCCATTGGTACCATGAACCAGAATATCGTGCCAAATACATGACGGTGTGAACCAACTATTGCTCGCTCAAGTGCCAAACGAATCACCTCAGACTCACTCATGGTGTCAGTGTTAACAGCGGCACCTTGCCAATCAGCTAAAAGACGGCGCGCCTCATCCAAATTTCTGTCGAGCAATGCTTCATGAATCGCTGTGAATGGATGACTAAATTGTCTAAAACCCAAAAATAGATAAACAATAAAAACATTCCAAACAAATGCTAACAAGGGCTGGGTAGCCAACAAAACAATGTGAACCCCAAGAACTAATAAAACTGGAGGCACAAACGCTGCAACACATGCCAAGCGCCCGCTTCGCTCACTACCACTATCAATGCCTTTCACCACAGAATCTAACCATGTGATGGATAAACGACGAATCCAATGGTCTTTTTCAACCGGCTTATATTGCTCAGCGATGAGCGCAAATAAAATAGAAAAGAATGTCATGCTCTTAAAAAATGATAAAGATTCCGTAGCATACCCGCTGTTGCACCCCAAATGAATTTATTTTCATAAGGCATGGCATAAAAACGACGAGCCCCCTCAGGACTTTGCCACATTCTGTGCTCATGATGATGCGGGTTCATCAAAAAACTCATCGGTACCTCAAAGATCTCAGCCACCTCAAATGGATCAGCTTGATACTGGCACCCAGGGGTCACTAAGCCCACCACGGGTGTCACTTGATAACCAGTAATCGTTAAGTAGTGAGGTAGGCGCCCTAAAATTTCTACTCGATTGGCGGGTAAACCAATCTCCTCTTCTGCCTCACGCAAAGCCGTATGCTCTGGGGATTGATCCTCAGGATCTGTTCTACCACCTGGAAAACTAATTTGCCCAGGATGATCGTACAAATGACTGGTTCGTTGTGTGAGTAATATTTTTAGTTCAGTCTCGTGCCTTACAACAGGGATCAGAACTGATGCTGGCGTTGGCTGAGAACCTCTCCCAGCACGCAAAGCTCCTTCAGCAGATTTGGCAGCACGATTTTCATCAGTCACCTCCACATCCCAAGGGCGATCTTCTAAAAATCTAGCCTTGATGCCATCAACACTCAGAAGATGCTCACTCACTTTTGGTAGATGCGTATCTCTGCCAACGATGGGAACTATCGTGGGATCAAAGACAGGCACACGGGCCGCCGTTGCTTGGGATGACTCTGAAGAGCTAGACATGCAGCTAGTTTATAGAAATATCAATACAGTTGCCAAAATGCCTCCCGCAAAAAGAACAAAGGCAGCCGAAGCTGCCTTTGATACACAAGCGTGTTGAAAGTGATACTGATTACTCAGCAGCAACTTCCTTATTACGAGCTTGTAATTTTTCTTTAATACGTGCTGACTTACCAGAACGATCGCGCAAGTAGTACAACTTAGCACGACGTACATCACCGCGACGCTTCACTTCAATGCTAGCGATCAATGGTGAGTATGTTTGGAATGTACGCTCAATACCTTCGCCAGATGAAATCTTACGAACGATAAAGCTTGAGTTCAAGCCACGGTTACGCTTAGCAATTACAACACCTTCGTAAGCCTGTACACGTTTACGGTTACCTTCAACCACATTAACGTTAACAACTACTGTGTCGCCAGGTGCAAAAGCAGGAACTGTTTTGTTGGCAGTTAGACGAGCAATCTCTTCTTGCTCAATTGATTCAATAATGTTCATTACAACTCCTATAGCATCGTACCAACGTTGTATTCCGCACTGTATTGACATAGCGGACTTGGTAGAGGATGCGGTTTAAAACCCTGTCTCATTTTGCAAACTAGCCAAATAAGCTTCATCTGCAGCACTCAACAAGCCTTGCTGGCGTGCCTGAATAATTAAATCAGGTCGCCGCTTTAACGTCAGCTCCAAAGATTGTTTCCGACGGTAATCCGCTATTTTAGCGTGATGTCCGCCTAAAAGCACGTCTGGAACCAATAAATTTTCATAATTTTCTGGTCTGGTGTAGTGATAACAGTCCAAAAGACCGTCCATAAAGCTATCTTGAGCCACAGAATCGGCATCTCCCAAGGCTCCCGGGATGAGTCTGATTACCGCATCCATGACCGCCATGGCAGGTATTTCGCCCCCAGAAAGGACAAAATCGCCCAAACTGAGCTCTTCATCCACCCTTCTATCGACCAAACGCTGATCAATTGCCTCGTAACGACCACACAACAAGGTGACCGCTCCTAAATCACTGATATATTTAGCTTTTTTCTGATTAAACCGCTCACCTTGAGGTGATAAAAGAATGACTGGGCCTTTTTTCCCACCTGATTGAGCCTGATCAGCGGCCACAGCATCCAAAGCATCTTCCAAAGGTTTGGCCATCATCACCATTCCTGGACCGCCACCGTAGGCACGATCATCCACTGTTCTGCGCGCATCCGTTGTGTAATCACGTGGATTCCAGGTTTTAAGACTCACCAAACCTTGGTCAAATGCTCTTCCCGTCACTCCCCAAGAGCTCAAGGCAGAAAACATTTCAGGAAAGATAGTTATGACGTCAAAGCGCATGGCTTAATCATATAGCGGACTTACCAGTCCAGTTGCCAATCCACCACAATTTGGCGCTCTGGGTCAGCGGGGTTCTGATTGACTGACTTAACCACTGATGCAATAAATGGAATCAATCGATCTTCTTTTAGCCCATCGGCACGAACACACAGAATTGATTGAGCACCGTTATCCATTAAGTCAACGACTTGCCCTAAAGATTGCCCCTGTTCATTTGTCACGGGCAAACCAATCAAATCAACCCAGTAAAAACTATTCTCATCCTGCTCAGGGAAATCAGCGCGACTTACATAAACAGCCGAACCTTTGAGTGCCAGAGCTTGATCACGATCAGAGACCTCTTCTAGACCCAATAGGATTTGACCGCTGTGCTCTTTAGCAGTTTTAATAGCCCACGGACGAGCGGTATCCGCCAAGGCTGGAGGCTTAGCTAACCATACATGCGGTGCGGAAAATAGTGCCTCAGGTTCTTTTGAATAAGGTTTGATTTTCACCAAGCCTTTGATCCCCTGGGCGTCGAGAATATGCCCGACTAAGATCAAATCAGACGGAGGGCTCATCATATTGCTCATCAGAGCCTCCGCAAATTGATTCGATAATGATTACTACTTTGATGATGCAAGCATCATCGTCCAAGACTTAGGCCTTTGGAGCGCCTTTGAGCAAACGTGCAACTGTTGGTGACAATTGAGCACCAACACCTTGCCAGTAAGTCAAACGATCCTGAGCAATGCGGAAACCTTGTTCAGTTTCTACTGCGCTTGGATTGTAATAACCGATGCGCTCGATAAAGTTCGAGTCACGACGGTTGCGTTTGTCTGTAGCAACGATGCTGAAGAATGGACGATTTTTTGAACCGCCGCGTGCGAGTCGAATGACGACCATGTGATTTCCTTACAATGCTGAAATAAACCACATATTCTATCGCAGAATTGACAAGAAGACCAAAAATTAAAGGTAACCATGACTAATTTACCCCGCTCACCCTTATTTTTAGGCTTTTGGGGCTTGGCTTGCTTATTCTTAAGCTCATGCGCACAAGTAATGCCCACCTGTAATGCGGTATCAGCCCCACCCGCCAGAGATATGGCAGGTAGTCAATGGCAATTAATCAGATGGCACTACACCAGCGCTAACGATGGGAAAAACCGCTTGCGCAGCATTCCACATAGCGAAAACACCCCTGCCATCACTTTATCGATTTCAACAGACGGGAAATCAGTCAGCGGTTTTGCAGGCTGTAACCGCTTCACCGCTCAAGTTGCGCCTAGCGATTGGGGGTTTTTAATGGATAAGGTAGCCAGCACTCGCAAAGCCTGCGGCTCTCAGATTGACGAACTTGAGTACAAGTTTTTGAGTTATTTAGCAGACTACAGAACGATGGTAAGAGACGGCGATCGTCTATTGATCATGACACGTGATGGAGAAGTCTTAAGTTTTGCCTTAAGAAATTAAATCTGCTCGATACCAAACGCATTAACTCAATACAATACCCTCATGCATAAAAACAAACTTTTCTTTTGCGCGCTAGGATTATTTGCCCCAGGCACAGGTCTTAATGTCTTTTACTTAAAAGGTCTTGGCAATATTTGGGCATGGGCTCACCTAGTGGCACTGTTTGGTGGCATCTTAGGCTGGAAATTATTAGGTGCCAGTGATATGTCATCAGCCTTGGGCTGGGTGCTAGCAACAGCCGGCTTCATTACCTTAGAAGCCAGTTGGTTAACAACCATCGTGTTTGGCTTACGCCCAGATCAAAAATGGGATGCTCAATTTAATTCACACAGCAATCAAACGAGCAACTCCAATTGGTTAGTTATTCTTTGCGTGATTTTTTCTTTGATGATTGGCGCCGCAGTGATGATGACTGGCTTGGCAGTTGCCTTTGAACAACACTTCTTAAGTCAGTTTGAAGAAGCGAGAAAAATTTCTCAGTAATCCATCAGTTGCCTAAAATACAACCAAGAGACAAATCATTTTGTATCTCTTGGTTAATCACTGCATTGCTACAGCTTAAAACTGCTCAGCACTCAAACTATTAACAGCTGTACCACCCTCTAATACCGAAGCTGCAGCGCCAGGTACTTGACTTAACAAGTACTCAGCATAAAAACGTGCTGTGGCAATTTTGGCAGAGAAGAACTCTGAATCATCATTCAACTTTTGCTCTGCAACGATCAATGCTCGCGCCATTTGCCAACCTGATACCAGTAAACCTGCTAAACGCAAATAAGCAACGCTGCCTGCGAATACATTTTTAGTATCAGATTTAAAGTTGGCCACCACATAATCAACTACTGACTCAAATGAGACCCTAGCAGCAGAAAGATGTTTTAACATTGCTTTAGCTGCAGGCGTATGACTCTTTGCTAGCTCAGCTTCAGTGGCTTGGATGGATTGCGCTATTTGTTTTGCAACCTTACCACCGTCGCGATAAGTTTTACGGCCAATTAAATCATTGGCCTGGATAGCCGTTGTGCCTTCATAAATTGGCAGAATACGCGCATCACGATAGAACTGCGCTGCACCAGTTTCTTCAATAAAACCCATGCCACCATGCACTTGAACACCTAAGCTAGCAACATCCACTGACATCTCAGTTGAGAAACCTTTAACAATTGGCACCAAGTACTCATACAAAGCTAGGTTACTTTGACGCACTGACTCATCTTGGCTGAAATGGGCCTGATCACTAGCCGCAGCAGCGACATAAGCCATAGCACGAGCACCTTCAGTATAGGCACGCATCGTCATCAACATACGCTTAACGTCTGGATGATGAATGATGGCAACAGGGCCATCTGAGCCAGCCAAGTCTTTTGATTGCGTGCGATCTTTAGCGTACTGAACTGCCTTTTGATATGCGCGGTCGGCAATCGCAATACCTTGCATGCCAACAGCAAAACGCGCAGCATTCATCATAATGAACATGTACTCAAGGCCACGATTTTCTTCACCGACCAAATAACCAATCGCACCGCCATGATCGCCAAACTGCAAAACTGCTGTTGGGCTGGCTTTAATACCTAGCTTATGCTCAATTGATACGCAATGCGCATCGTTACGCTCACCCAATGAACCATCGGCATTCACCAAGAACTTAGGCACTACAAATAATGAAATACCCTTCACACCCTCAGGCGCTCCAGGACAACGAGCCAACACCAAGTGAATGATGTTTTCTGCCATGTCATGCTCACCATAAGTGATGAATATTTTTGTGCCAAAAACTTTATAAGTGCCATCCCCTTGTGGTTCAGCACGCGTGCGCACTGCTGCCAAATCAGAACCGGCTTGAGGCTCAGTGAGATTCATCGTGCCCGTCCACTCACCACTCACCATCTTGGGTATGTAAAGCTGTTTGAGCTCATCACTAGCAGCTGTTAACATCGCCTCAATAGCGCCATCAGTCAACATGGGGCAAAGCGCAAACGACATGTTCGCTGCATGCAACATTTCTGAGCAAGCTGTCGCAATTACCTTTGGAAAACCTTGACCACCAAATTCAGTTGGATGAATCACACCCTGCCAACCTGCTTCTCCAAATTGCTTAAAAGCTTCTTTAAAGCCTGGTGTTGTAGTCACCACACCATCTTTTAGACTACTTGGCTGTTGATCACCATCCCAATTCAGCGGAGCAACAACCTCATTACAGAACTTAGCCGACTCTTCTAAAACAGCAGCAGCGGTGTCATAACCGTAGTCCTCAAAACCTGGAATACTTGCCACCTCATCAACACCAGCCACATCCTGAAGTACAAATAGCATTTCTTTTAAAGGTGCGGAGTAACTCATGGCTCGTTCCTATGATTTAAATAGACTGATGTTGTTGTGATGTTGTTGATATGTACTGTTTAATGAAATTATTAGCTTAACTCTGTGACCAACTCTGGAACAGCAGTGAATAAATCAGCTACCAAACCATAATCAGCCACACTAAAAATTGGTGCCTCAGGATCTTTATTAATTGCAACAATCACCTTGGAGTCTTTCATACCAGCCAAATGTTGAATTGCCCCAGAAATACCGACAGCCACATACAGTTGTGGCGCAACAATTTTTCCTGTTTGACCAACCTGGTAATCATTTGGAACATAACCCGCATCAACCGCCGCACGTGACGCCCCCAAAGCAGCACCCAACTTATCGGCCAAAGGCTCAATGATGGCGTGATATTGCTCAGAAGAACCCAAACCACGACCACCAGACACAATGACCTTGGCAGTAGCTAACTCAGGTCGATCAGATTTGCTGACTTCTCTACCGGCAAAAGTTGATTTCGCTGTATCAGCAACTGCAGAAGCAGTTTCAACTACTGCTGAACCACCTGTAGCAGCTGCGGCATCGAATCCAGTTGTACGTACCGTGATAACTTTGGTTGCATCAGTTGCTTGAACTGTTGCAACAGCATTACCCGCATAAATAGGACGCTCAAACGTATCTGCAGAAATTACTTTTGTAATTTCTGATACTTGAGCAACATCCAACTTAGCAGCTACGCGTGGCAAAGTATTTTTACCAACAGCCGTCGCAGGCGCCAAGATATGGCTGTAATTAGATGCCAAAGCCAACACTTGCTCAGCCAAGTTTTCACCTAGCTGGTTTTCTAAATGTGGCGCATCTACATGAATAACTTTTGCTACACCAGCCACTTGCTTAGCAGCCTCGACAGCAGTGCCAGCCTGATGACCAGCAACCAATACATGAACATCACCACCACAAGCAACAGCGGCAGTAACAGCATTCAATGTTGCTGCTTTTAAAGATTGATTATCGTGTTCTGCAATTACCAAAGAAGTCATTTAGATCACCTTCGCTTCATTTTTTAATTTTTCAACCAAAGTCTTCACGTCTGGGACCATGACGCCAGCACTGCGCTTAGGAGGCTCTTCAACTTTGATTGTTTTTAGACGAGGGGCTATATCAACGCCAAGATCTTCTGGCTTAACAGTATCTAAAGGCTTCTTTTTAGCCTTCATGATGTTTGGCAAAGTCACATAACGCGGCTCATTCAAGCGCAAATCAGTAGTAATCACTGCCGGCAAATTAAGTGCCAAGGTTTCTAAACCACCGTCAACCTCACGAGTAACTGTCGCTTTACCATCTGCCACCTGAACCTTAGAGGCAAAAGTGGCTTGTGACGCATTCATCAAAGCTGCCAACATCTGACCTGTTTGATTACTGTCATCGTCAATCGCCTGCTTACCCAAAATAACAATGGATGGCTGCTCTTTATCCACCAATGCTTTTAATAATTTAGCCACTGCTAACGGTTGCAGTTCTGCATCGGTTTCTACCAAGATACCTCGGTCAGCACCGATTGCCATCGCAGTTCTGAGAGTTTCTTGGCACTGAGTCACACCACAAGAAACCGCAACTACTTCAGTTGCCACGCCAGCTTCCTTTAAACGAACTGCTTCTTCAATCGCAATCTCATCAAAAGGGTTCATGCTCATTTTTACGTTAGCAGTTTCAACGCCTGAGTTATCAGACTTCACACGAACTTTAACGTTGTAGTCAATCACCCTTTTTACCGCAACCAAAATCTTCATATTTATGCCTAATCTATTAAACCCACACAACTTATATTAAGTATTGTATTGGAGGGCGCAAACGCCCTCCAATTAGTCAACTGTTTATTTTAAAGGGATTTAAACGTCAATTGCTGTTGCAGATCCCGCCCTTTTACGCAACTCAAACTTTTGGATTTTTCCTGTCGACGTTTTAGGTAAATCACCAAACACCACCGCACGAGGAATCTTGAAACCAGCCAAATGCTTTTTACAGTGTGCAATGATTTCTTCAGGTGTTACGTTAGCATCAGCACGCACCTCCAAGAAGGCGCATGGTGTCTCACCCCATTTAGGATCAGGTTTGGCAACCACCGCAGCAGCCAACACTGCTGGATGCCTATAAAGAACATCTTCCACCTCAATAGATGAAATATTTTCACCGCCAGAAATAATGATGTCTTTGCTACGGTCTTTGATTTTGACGTACCCATCCGGATACATCACGGCTAGGTCTCCAGAGTGGAACCAACCGCCAGCGAATGCTTCTTTAGTGGCTGCATCGTTCTTCAAATAGCCCTTCATGGTGATGTTGCCACGGAACATAATTTCTCCCATGGTTTCGCCATCAGCAGGTACTTCTTGCATGGTTTCTGGGTCCATCACAGTGACCCCCTCTTGCAACATCACCCTAACCCCTTGACGGGCATTTAATCTGGCGCGCTCACCAACATCTACATCATTCCATTCTTCATGCTTAACGCATACAGCAGCAGGACCATACACCTCAGTTAAACCATACACATGGGTCAACTCAATACCCATTTTTTCCATACCCTCAATGGTTGCCGCAGGAGGTGCTGCACCAGCAATCAAACCTTTGATACCCACCGGAATATCAACCTTTAACTCATCCGGTGCATTCACCAACAAGCCATGCACAATCGGCGCAGCACAGTAATGGGTCACGTTATATGTGCGCATCGCATTGAAGATTGATGGCGCATCCACCCTTCTTAAACACACATTGATACCCGCTCTTGCAGCAATGGTCCATGGAAAACACCAACCATTGCAATGGAACATAGGCAAAGTCCACAAATACACTGGGTGCTTAGGCATATCCCACTCAAGCACATTCGATAGCGCATTAATTGCGGCACCACGATGGTGATACACCACTCCCTTAGGATTGCCTGTTGTGCCTGACGTGTAGTTCAAACAAACTGATTCCCATTCATCGGCAGGCATGCGCCATTGATGATTGGGGTCACCCTTAGCAACAAATGAGTCATAGTCAATCGAACCCAACTGCTCACTGGCACCTGTGTACTCAGCATCTTTAACATCAATAACCAAAATATCTCTAGGCTTTTCAGCCAAGGCTAGCGCTAGGGCCTTCTTCATGGTCAAACTGAACTCTGGATCAACAATAACCACTTTCGCTTCACCGTGGTTCAACATAAAAGCAATGGCTTCTGGATCTAAACGGGTATTAAGGGAATTCAAAACTGCGCCAACCATGGGCACACCAAAATGGGCCTCCACCATTGGCGGGGTATTTGGCAACATCACAGCCACGGTATCACCAACTTTTACGCCAGCTTTTACCAGTGAACTCGCCAATTGTCGGCAACGTGAATAAGTTTCTGACCAGGTACGCGTCAACGATCCATGAATCACTGCTGTTTTATTAGGGTAGATCTTTGCAGTTCGCTCAATGAAGCTAAGAGGTGTGATCGGTGAAAAATTCGCTGGGTTTTTATCTAACCCTTGTTCATAGATGCCAGGCATGCCAATAACTCCACGTTGTTTTTGTGATCAAACAATTATTAGCCAAGGGACTGATTTAGTCCACATCTAAACAGGGCAATTAATGGCTAACCCTAATATGGTTGAACCTAAATTATTGAATATTGGAATGAGGTATTGCCAATTGAGGGATGAAGGCTAGAGATCTGCCAGTTCTTTGAGGTGTGCAACAACGCTTCTGGCCAATGCTGAGAGGTTGTACCCCCCTTCTAGACAGCTAACAATACGTCCTTCGGCCGTCTCATTAGCAACCGTCATGAGCTGGCGAGTGATCCAGGCATAGTCGGCCTCTACTAAACCCATTTGCCCCATATCATCTTCACGATGCGCATCAAAGCCCGCTGAAATAAAAATGAATTGAGGTTTGAATTCCCTTAAACGCGGCATCCAACCTAACTCGACAACCTCTCTGACAGCAGGTCCTGCTGTGTAGGCTGGCAAGGGTACGTTGACCATATTAGGCAGGTCAGTTCTTGGCTCAGAATATGGATAAAACGGGTGCTGAAAATAGCTGCACATCAATACTCGTGGCTCATTGATGAAAGCAGCTTCGGTGCCATTACCGTGGTGCACATCAAAATCAATCACAGCGACGCGCTCTAAACCATAATGCTCCAAAGCATATTTAGCAGCAATGGCCACATTATTAAAAAAACAAAAGCCCATTGCTTGGTGTGGTTCAGCATGATGCCCGGGTGGCCTTAAACAAGAAAATGCATTAGATGCTTTTTTATTCATGACCGCATCCACAGCAGCGATTGCCCCACCCGCAGATCTCAGAGCTGCCTGCCAGGTGTACGGGTTCATGGTGGTATCACCATCAATCGCATAATAACCAGATGCTGGACTGCTCGATTTAACTCTTTCGATATGCTCTGCTGTGTGCACTAGAGCTAACTGTTGCTCAGTTGCCAAGGGTGGGTCAATGTAGGTTAAATAAGCATCAATCCTACTAAGAATTAATTGGTCTTCAATCGCCTGAACACGCGCAGGGCACTCAGGATGGTGTGAACCCATCTCGTGCTGGAGTGAATCTGCGTGACTAATAAAAGCTGTGCTCATTAATCTTAATAAATCAGTGGATAATCAGTATCATTAAATTCTAGTTGATTGGTTGAATTCAATTGCTAATAAAAACAATGAAACCCCTCGCACTTGCCCAGTTAAGCCTAATCTGTGGCATCACCACCTTCGTATTATCCGCCTGTTCTACGCTTCCAAGCAAACAAGCAGAGCAGAAATCTGACACAAATCAAGTCACAAACAATGATAACTTTGCTGAACTTGAGAAAAAACCCGACTCACTAGCGCCCTTTTTAGAAAAAATTAGTCAAGATCACCAAATTCCTCTAAAGGACTTACAGCTCGCTTTTGATGATGCTAAAACCATTCCATCCATTAAAAAACTGGTGATGCCACCGCCAGTTGGCTTTCAGAAAAACTGGAAAGTCTATAGAAGTCGTTTTGTTGAACCAAAACGCTTAGCTGCAGGGCAACAATTCTGGAAAAAACATCGGGCCTTCATCGAATCTACCGCCAATAAAACAGGTGTACCTGCAGAAGTAATTGTTTCCATCATCGGCGTAGAAACAATTTATGGCAAACACATGGGGGGCTTCTCAGTAAGAGATACTTTGATCACACTAGGCTTTGACTACCCCAACACAGCCAATAAAACCTCCAGAGAAATTTTATTCAAGAACCAACTAGAAGACTTAATTCTCATGTGTCGCACAGAGAATCCTCAAGCTGGCCCTTTTAAGAAATGCCTTAATCAACTAGGCTCTTATGCAGGAGCCATTGGCTTACCTCAGTTCATGCCAGGTAGCATTCGTCGCTTTGCTGTAGACGGCAACAATGACGGGAAGATTGATTTAAGAAATTCGCCAGAGGATGCGATTGCAAGCGTTGCTAATTTCTTAAAAGCCCATGGCTGGGTATCAGGCGAACCCATCTACTTAAATATCCAGAACAATGATGAAGTGATTGCTCTTGCTAAAAAATTAGCTGATGGTGAACCGAAAGCCAAACTGCAATTAGGTTATTTAGTAAAAGATCAAATAACTGCAAAAACTGAATTGCCTGATGCCACACCTAGCTTAGTAGTTGACCTTCCAAGTCCTGATGGAAATGGCGGTACCGAAGTCAAGTATGTGGTTGGTCTAAGAAACTTTATTGCAATTTGCGATTACAACCGCAGCTTCTTTTATGCCCAATCTGTGGCCGAATTTGCTCAAGCACTCAGAGGTGAAGCTCCTGCACAAGAGGTGGCAACAAAAAAGTCTTCTGAAAAAACAAAGAAGACCTCAAAGAGGTCTTCTAAAAAATCCACAAAAGTGAAACAGGCTTCTAACTAAGCCGGGAATACACCGGTTGATAGGTAGCGATCGCCTCGATCGCAAACAATAAATACAATCGTCGCGTTTTCAACGCGTTCTGCAATACGCAATGCCACAACCAAAGCGCCAGCAGCTGATATGCCACAGAAAATACCCTCTTCTCTAGCCAAGCGTCTGGTCATATCCTCTGCTGCCGCCTGACTAACATATTCGATGCGATCCACCTTGGCATCAGCATAAATTTTAGGAATGTACTCGGGCGACCATTTACGAATGCCTGGTATTTGAGAACCTTCTTCTGGCTGCGCACCAATAATTTGAATTTGTTGATTTTTTTCTTTGAGATAAATTGATACGCCCGTGATAGTGCCTGTTGTTCCCATGGCAGACACAAAGTGCGTGATTTGACCTTGTGTATCTTCCCAAATCTCTGGACCAGTTGATTCAATGTGAGCTAACGGATTGTCCTTATTGCCAAACTGATCAAGGATTTTTCCTCTACCCTCTTTTTCCAATTGCGTTGCATAGTCACGCGCATACTCCATGCCGCCAGAGGCAGGGGTAAGAACTAATTCGGCGCCATAGGCCGCCATGCTTTGACGTCGCTCAATACTTTGGTTCTCAGGCATGACCAAAATCATTTTGTAACCCAAGATGGCTGCCACCATGGCTAAAGCAATACCTGTATTACCACTAGTTGCCTCAATCAAAGTGTCACCAGGTTTGATATCGCCACGCTGTTCTGCCCGCATGAACATCGATAGCGCCGGACGATCTTTAACCGATCCCGCTGGATTATTACCTTCTAACTTACCGAGGATGACGTTGTTGCGCTCTGTATTGCCAGGACCTGGAATACGTTGCAAACGAACCAACGGTGTATGACCAACCGTTTGGGCAATTGTGGGGTAATTAGGACGTGAAATAGACATATGACGCCTATATTAATGGATTTATAGCCATCATATGCCTAAGTTTTAGAAGCTCACCGAAACCTTGATCTTAGGGAGTGCCTTTCTCTTCTTTGGACCTTCTGCTTTGCTTGGGCGCTTTATCCGCGGCTTGCTTTTCTTTTTCTTTACTTTTGGATGAGGGCTCTTTTACAGATTTTTCTTTCGCAGGCTTATCTTTGGCTGGCTTCTCAGTTTTAGATCCAGCAACGCCTTTGTTATTGATGGTTAAACCATTTTGCATCATGCGTTCAACTGTTTTCTCCCCGATACCTTTGACTCGAGTATGCAGATCATTAGCATCTTTAAAAGGGCCATTCTTTTTGCGTTCTGCCAAAATTGCTTTCGCTTTTGATGGACCTAAGCCTCTCACTGACTCCAATGCAGTTTGATCAGCAGAATTCACCTCAACTTGAGCAACCGCATAAGTACTTAATAAAAATAAACTCGCAATCGATACAACGAGAAATCTCGCAAGCGATTGAAATATATTTAATAACATCTTGCCTCCTTGAAAATAAAAAAGCTCCACCGGTTGATGGAGCTTTTCCTTAACGAGAGGCTAGCTATGTTGTTGACTAAATACTGCCTGATTACAAAGGTTGGGCAAGAAAATCAGAATTTTCTGACAGCCACTTCATGTATTTCTCTACACCTTGCTCAACAGTATGAAAATCAGCTTGATACCCTGCCGCACGAAGATTAGTTAAATCGGCTTGCGTAAAAGATTGATACCTACCTTTTAATGCCTCAGGGAATGCAATGTACTCAATCAAACGCTCATCAGCTAACTCAGCCAAACTTAATTGAGACTCACCATTAATTTTTCTAAGCGAGTTAATCACTGACTTAGCCACATCATTAAATGGCTGAGCGCGACCACTACCTAGATTAAAGATGCCACTTTTCTCTGGATGTTCTTGGAAAAATAAGTTCACCTTAGCGACATCTTCCACAAACACAAAGTCACGCTTTTGCTCACCTTGAGCGTAACCATCATATTCACCAAACAACTTAACGGTGTTGTCTTCTAAGAATTGGTGATAGTGATGAAAAGCTACCGATGCCATACGACCCTTGTGCGACTCACGTGGACCATAGACATTGAAATAACGGAAACCAACTACTTGGGCTGTGGTTGCTTTTTCAGCAAAACGCTTACGCACCACCTGATCAAACAAAAACTTTGAGTAGCCATAAACGTTTAATGGCTTCTCAAATTGACGCTCTTCCTTAAAAGTATCAGAACCGCCATAGGTAGCAGCAGATGATGCATATAAGAAAGGAACTTTTTGAGCAGTACAAATATCTAACAAGTCCATGGAGTAGCGGAAGTTATTCGCCATCATGTATTTGCCATCTGTCTCCATGGTATCTGAGCATGCGCCCTCATGGAAAATGGCTGTGACTTTGCCAAACTTTCCCTTAGCAAAAGCTTCAACAAATTCTGACTTATCTAAGTAATCAACAATGTCTAAATCTGCCAAGTTGCGATATTTATCAGCCGGTTGTAGTTCATCAACGGCAATCACATCTTTAATGCCTTTGGCATTAAGCGCCTGAACTAAATTAGCTCCAATAAAACCAGCTGCGCCGGTCACAATATATGTCATTGCAATTCCTCTAACGATACAGTTGCCGTACCTAACTTTCCAACCACAATACCACCGGCTTTATTAGCCAATTTCATAGCTTGAGCTGCAGGCCACTTCGCTGCCAAAGCAACAGCCATCGCCGCAATGACTGTGTCACCAGCACCCGATACATCATAAACTTCTCTAGCATCCGCCTTAACATGTTCAACGCCTTGAGCGGTAAACAAACTCATACCCTCCTCAGAGCGAGTTAGCAATAAAGCTTCTAGCTTTAATTTTTCCCGTAGCGCTTGAGCTCTAGCAGTTAAATCCGCTTCATCTTGCCAACGTCCCACCACTTGCCTTAGTTCAGAGCGGTTAGGGGTGATGATCGATGCGCCTTCATACTTACTGTAGTCATCTCCCTTAGGGTCGACCAGCACAACCTTACCTGCTGCTCGCGCAGCGGCAATCATTTTTGTGACATGGGTTAAGCCGCCTTTACCGTAATCAGACAAAATAACCGCATCAACCTCAGGCAGCAAAGATTGGAATTGCTCTAATTTATTTAGAAGCGCTTCATGTGTTGGCGCTTTTTCAAAGTCCAAACGAATCAACTGTTGCTGACGTGCCACCACACGCAATTTGACCGTGGTCGGCAAGCTTGGATCTCTCTGCAAATAGCTATTAACGCCTTGGGCTTTCAATAACTCTTCTACTCTGCGACCAGGCTCATCATCTCCCACAACGCCCAAAATAGAAATTTTGGCCCCAATACTCGCTGCATTGCGTGCCACGTTAGCAGCACCACCTAAACGCTCATCATCTTTGCTAACCAATACCACCGGCACAGGAGCTTCTGGTGAAATTCTTTCGGTATCACCAAACCAGTAGCGATCTAACATCACATCACCAACAACTAGCAATCGTGCTTGGCGAAATTGTTGAATATCAGCTGCAGTTAATCGGATGTCCATGGCGTTATTTTCTATTTGGTTTATTTAATTTTTATGACTATAGGGCATTACATTGATGGGCCTGACGGCGCAGCACCCTCACCACGTCTAGGTGAATAAGATTCCCAATGATTGCAACCTGGGCATTGCCAATAAAAACGTCTAGCTCTGAAACCACAATTGCCACATGTATATCTAGCTAAAGTATTGGTTCTTTGTTTAAGTAAGCCGTAGGAAGCTTTGAATTCTTGTGCAGCTTTATCATTTTGCGCAACTTCAGCCAGAGTTAAACGGGCTTGCACTCGCAATGCCATAGCACTCAAACTAGGTGTATGGCGCATCACTTCATTCATCAGCGCCTCAGCTTGAGGTACACCACGCAAAGCCATCACATGCTTAAATGTTATGTCCAGCAGCTCACCACCAGCTTGGGTTTTTAAGGCCTCAACCAAAACTTGCAACCCCTCATCTGCCTTTGAGAGAGCTTTATGTACATCAATCCAACGATCAGCCACCAAAGCCAAGTAAGCGGGATGATTCTGCGCAATCAAAGACCAAGTGGCAATAGCTTTTTCTAATTGATTTTGCGCAACAAAACAATCGCCACGCAAAATAGTTGCTCTTGGATGATTGGGCACAGACTGCATCGCTAAATCAATATGACGCTCAGCCGTAGCAATATCCTTACGTCGCAAAGCTTCCTCAGCTAACTCACAATTAAAGTGAGCAATTTCTTTTTGACGACTCTTGCCTTGCAATACTTCCAACTCATTTGAAGATATGATGGCTTTTGCCCAATCCTTCTCAACTTGGTACATCTCTAGCAAACTTTCTTTGGCAGGAATGCCATATTTACTATCGCCACTTACACGATTGAGCGAGGTTTCAGCACGATCTAATAAACCTGCGCGCAAAAAGTCTCTACCTAATTCATAGGCTGCGTGATCACGATGTCTCGAAGGTAAATCTTCGCGATTAGCCAAATGTTGGTGCACACGAATCGCACGCTCTGTTTCACCACGGCGCCTAAATAAACTGCCCAAGGCGAAATGAAGTTCTGTTGTTTCTGGGTCTAGTTGTGCAATTTGCACCAAAGCATCAATGGCTTTGTCTGGCTCTTCATTTAAAAGAAGATTCAAACCCTTAAAAGTTGATTTTTGTTGCGCTAAGCGCTCAATCTCGTTTTCGCGCTTTTCTAAGCGCATATCCCAGCGCGCACCCACCCAACCCAAAGCAAATACGATTGGTAAAGCAAATAGCCACCAGGTTTCGATCTGTAACACGATTATGAGTGAGGTTGTTTGTTTTGCTTAAAGCGGCGCAAAGAAATGCCACTTAATAAAGTGAGCAAAATGCCCAAAATAAATGCAATGAATAAAACTAATATGAGAGGCAAATCCCAGATCAACCCAGGAATTAACTGAAAACTAATTTCTTGAGTATTGCCTAAGGCTAGTAATACCAAGAGTATAAAAATAATGATTCGTCCAATGATCCGCAAAGCTCTGAATGCGGCATTCAGAAACGCGGTCATTCTTTAGATTCGTCTTTCTTAGGAAAATCAACGCGCTCTCTCAATTCTTTACCTGGCTTGAAATGAGGCACGTGCTTTTCAGGAACCATCACAGTGGCGCCAGACTTAGGGTTGCGACCCTGACGCGGTGGACGATGATGCATAACAAAACTGCCGAAGCCACGTAACTCAATACGTTTACCTTCAGCCAAGGCTTGTGACATGGTGTCGAGCAATGTTTTTACGGCTAACTCAACATCACGCGGCAATAGCTGCGGGAATGCCTGAGCCAAACGCTCTACCAATTCTGATCGTGTGATTGTCATTGAATCACTGCGTTCTAAATCGTCCATAACTCAACAATATTCTTATTTATTGATTTTGAAAATCCCCATCCTTGCGGATGAGGACTCCCCTATACATTACACCAAGTATTAGTTACCTTGGTTGTCCAACTTAGCTTTTAGCAACGCACCTAGGTTTGTAGTGCCTGCACTAGCTTCGTTCTGCAACTTGCTCATGGCTTGTTGCTGATCGGCGCTATCTTTAGCCTTGATAGACAAATTGATGCTACGTGACTTGCGATCAACGTTGATGATCATGGCATTTACTGCATCGCCTTCTTTCAACAAATTGCGTGCATCTTCAACGCGATCAGTTGAAATTTCAGAAGCGCGCAAGTAGCCTTCAACTTCATCAGCCAACTGAATCACAGCGCCCTTAGCATCAACGCTCTTCACTGTACCGTCAACGATGCTGCCTTTGTCGCTAGTAGATGTGTAGTTGTTGAATGGGTCGCCAGACATTTGCTTGATACCCAAAGAGATACGCTCTTTTTCAACGTCGATAGCCAAAACAACTGTTTCAACTTCGTCACCTTTTTTGTACTTGCGAACAGCTTCTTCGCCAGTTTCTTGCCATGACAAGTCAGACAAGTGAACTAAACCGTCGATGCCGCCAGGCAAACCAATGAACACCCCGAAGTCAGTAATTGACTTGATTGCACCAGTTAGCTTCTCACCTTTTTGGTGTGTACGAGCAAATTCATCCCATGGATTAGCTTTACATTGCTTCATACCCAAGCTAATACGACGCTTGTCTTCATCGATATCAAGAACCATTACTTCAACTTCCATGCCTAGTTGAACAACTTTGCTTGGAGCAACGTTCTTGTTAGTCCAGTCCATTTCAGAAACGTGAACCAAACCTTCGATACCTGTTTCGATTTCAACGAATGAACCGTAGTCAGTTAGGTTAGTTACCTTACCGAACAAACGTGTGTTTGGTGGGTAACGACGTGCGATACCAACCCATGGGTCATCGCCCAATTGTTTGATACCCAATGAAACACGGTTCTTGTCTTGATCGTACTTAAGAATCTTAGCTGTCACCTCTTGACCAACAGTCAACATTTCGCTTGGGTGACGAACACGACGCCATGCCAAATCAGTAATGTGCAACAAGCCGTCAACACCACCTAGATCCACGAACGCGCCGTAGTCAGTGATATTCTTAACGATACCTTGAACCACAGTACCTTCTTTGAGGTTAGCAAGCAACTTAGCGCGCTCTTCACCTTGGCTAGCTTCAACAACCGCACGACGTGACAACACAACGTTGTTACGCTTACGGTCAAGCTTGATAACTTTGAATTCCATTGTTTTGCCTTCGTATGGAGACGTATCCTTAATAGGACGTGTATCCAACAAAGAGCCTGGCAAGAAGGCACGGATGCCATTCACCATCACAGTCAAACCACCTTTTACTTTGCCAGTTACAGCACCAGTAACGAGTTCGCCTTGTTCCAAGGCCTTCTCTAGGTTCAACCAAGAAGCTAAACGCTTAGCTTTGTCACGTGACAACACGGTGTCACCGTAACCGTTTTCTAGTGCGTCAATCGCCACAGAAACGAAATCACCAGGTTGCACTTCAACTTCACCTTGATCGTTAAGGAATTCCTCAACAGAGATAAAAGCTTCAGATTTCAAACCGGCATTTACAACCACGAAGTTGTGGTCAATACGCACAACTTCAGCGGAAATAACTTGACCAGCCTTCATATTAGAGCGGGCTAGGGATTCTTCAAATAGAGCTGCAAAAGATTCAGACATGAGTTTTCACTATAAAGCCGTCAAAAGACTTGACGGGTTAGATTGCACATACCAGTACTCGCGTGGCAAGGACTGGCTCCTAAATTTCTTCCGTAACGCCTAACTAGTTTTAGCTAGCTTGATGCCACTTCAGAACCTGATTCACCGCCTCTTCAATCGTCATCGACGTGGTATCGAGATGGTGAGCCCCTTCAACAGCTTTTAGTGGCGATTGACTGCGATTTGCATCGCGGGCATCTCGATCACGTAAATCCTGCAAAAGGACGTCTATATTAGCAGAAAAGCCTTTAGCTATCAATTGTTTATAGCGTCTATCAGCCCTCGCCTCAGCACTTGCAGTCAAAAATACCTTGGTCACTGCATCCGTAAAAATCACACTAGCCATGTCTCTACCATCAGCTACCAAACCAGGTTTTTGTCTAAATGCCTGCTGTCTCGCCACCAAAGCTTGGCGGACACCCGTATGAACTGCCACCTCAGAGGCACGCTTACCCATTTCTTCTTGGCGAATCTGATCACTCACATCCTCGCCATCTAAAATGACTCTATCCCCTTGAAAAATAACGTTTAAATTTTCAGCTATGGGGATTAAATCTGCTTCAGACGCTGTAGAAATACCGCGCTTAAAGCTTGCCAAACCAACTAAGCGATATAAAGCCCCACTATCTAGATAGTGATATCCCAAGCGATTTGCAACCTGCTGAGCAACCGTCCCTTTTCCAGAGGCTGTTGGTCCATCGATGGCAATTACAGGAATATTGGAGCTATTAATTTCAGTCATTTATGGCATTTCTAAGTATTGATAGTGACTTTATCAGTCTTTTATTCTTTATAAATATTTCTTAATGTGAAACGCTCGCAGCGTATTTTCAGGGGTTTTCAAGCGAAATTAGCTTGCCAACACTTACTTTTTAGCCACTTTGGCAAACTCTTGGAAGTACTCAGGGAAGGTTTTAGCCACACAAGTTGGCTCGTTAATCCGCACCTTGAGTGGCCCAAAAGCAGCTAATGAGAAACACATGGCCATGCGATGGTCATCATAAGTATCAATACCATCAACAGGCGTTGCCCATTGTTTGGGTGGCATCACTTCGATATAGTCATCGCCCGCTTTAACAGTAGCGCCCATTTTTTGAAGCTCTTTGGCCATAGCAGCGATACGATCAGTTTCTTTAACTTTCCAACTAGCAATACCCGTTAACTTGGTTGCACCTTCTGCAAACAAACCTGCCACCGCCAAAGTCATTGCTGCATCAGGAATAGCCAAACAATCTAGTTCGATGCCCTTCAATTTGCCATTAGGTGTGTTAACACCATGAACCTCAATCCAATCATCGCCTGATGTCACCTTGGCGCCCATTTGAGCAAGCGCCTGCGCAAAAGCAACGTCGCCCTGGATGCTATTTTTCCCAACGCCCGTCACTCTGACAGGACCGCCTGCAATTGCACCAGCTGCCAAAAAATAAGATGCTGAAGATGCATCACCTTCTACATATAAAGTTCCTGGACTTGTATAAGGTTTACCTGAATTGGCGGGAATATAAAAATGCTGCCAGTTGTCGTTACGAACATTCACACCAAAGCGACTCATTAATTTGAGCGTGATATCAATGTAAGGCTTAGAAATTAATTCGCCCACCACCTCAATACAAATTTCATTTTTTGCCACTAATGGCAAAGACATGAGTAAAGCAGTTAAGAACTGGCTAGATACATCACCACGCACTTTGATGATTTCGTTGGTACGTATCTGACCTTTTGAAAGTTTCAAAGGTGGATAACCTTCATTTTGCTCATATGCGACCTGAGCACCCACCATACGCAAACCATCCACAAGATCGCCAATAGGTCTCTCATGCATGCGTGGCACACCATGCAGACGATAGTCACCACCTAAGATGGCTAGCGCAGCAGTCAAAGGTCGAATCGCTGTACCCGCATTACCCATGAATAAATCAGCTTGATTCTTGGGTAAATTACCTGAGCAACCATGCACGACACAATCACCATCCGTCTCATCAACCTCAACACCCAAGGTTCTCAATGCTGCGCGCATCACACGTGTGTCATCAGCATCCAATAAACCCTTTAAGCGAGTTGTGCCTGAGGCTAGTGCTGATAAAAGCAATACGCGATTAGAAATACTTTTTGACCCAGGTAAAGCAACTGCGCCATCTGCTTTTACAAAAGGTCCTACTTCAATGTAATCAAGAACAGCGGAACTCATTAACGACCTTCCCACTTTTGACGTTCTGCACTGGCTCTTGTAAATGCTTTTAATAAAGCATCGCCATCTTCTTTGGCAATCATGTCTCTTAATAATTTGGTGAGATTGAGATAGTTATCCATCTCTTTTAGAACAGCTGTTTTATTAGCCAAGCAAATGTCACGCCACATCTCTGGGCTAGAAGCTGCAATCCGTGTGAAATCTCTAAACCCAGCGCCTGCATGACCCAACTTAACATTGGCATCCTCAGAATTTGCGACCTGAAGCATCAAGGCAAAAGATAGAACATGTGGCAAATGAGAAATCGATGCGAAAACAGCATCATGTTGTAAAGCTGACATTTTGTGAGTGATTGCACCTGTTGCTAACCAAAATTCATTGATGGCATCAACTACTGAAGGAATGTTTTCTTGCAATGGGCAAATAATCACTTCTTTGCCTTGATACAAATCTTCTTTAGCAGCAGTTGCACCATGCTGTGCACCACCTGCAATTGGGTGAGCAGGTATGAATTGCGCGACCTTGTCACCTAAGGCAGTTTTAGCAGCCATGATGACATCTGATTTAGTGCTACCTGCGTCAGTAATTAATGCATTTGCTTTAATGTGAGGTTCAATCGCATGAAGGATTGAGAATGTTTGCGCAACAGGCACACACACCACAATCACATCCGCTTCTTTAGCACACTCTTCAAGACTAACTGCCTGATCAATGGCGCCCATTCTGAGAGCGTCATCTAAATTTGTTTGCGAACGACCAACGCCCAAGACTCGATCGAAGGCCTTGGCTTTTTTTTGCGACAAACCAATCGATGCGCCAATTAAACCAACACCAATAATGCCCAAAGTTAATGGGGTATTAGCAGAAGGATTTTTTTGAGTAGCGTTCATTAGTTAAGAATCTTTTTAAGAGCTTCAATAAATGCCTGGTTTTCCTCAGGCAATCCAATAGAAATACGTAACCACTCTGGTAAGCCATAGTTACCTACGGGTCTAACAATCACACCCGCTTTTAATAACTCCAAATTTACTTTAGCACCAGCATCAACATCATCACCCACTTTGACCAAAACGAAATTGCCAGAAGATGGTAAATAACGCAATCCCATTTGCTCAAATGCTGCGGTTAGCTGCGCATAACCCGCACGATTTAACTCGTAGCATTTTTTCAAAAACTCAACATCAGCCAATGCCGCAATAGCAGCTGCCTGAGCCAAGCTATTTACATTAAACGGTTGACGAATACGATTTAATAAATCAGTGATGTTATTTTGCGCAACACCATAACCAATACGTAAACCAGCCAAACCGTATGCTTTAGAGAAACTTCTCGACACAATCACATTCGGATATTTACGCACCCAAGCAATTGCATCATATTGCTGCTCAGGGGTTAAGAATTCGTTATACGCTTCATCAATCACAACCACCACATTACTTGAAACCTGCTCTATAAAAGCCTCAATCTCTTTAGCAGGCAAGAAAGTACCCGTTGGATTATTAGGGTTTGCCACAAACACCAAACGTGTTCTGGAGGTAATTGCCTTCAACATAGCAGGCAGATCGTGGCCATAGTCTTTTGTCGCAGCCACTTCAATAGCTTTTCCACCAACTGCTTGAGTAGCTAGTGGATAAACAGCAAAAGCATGTTTTGAGAAAACAACTTCATCACCCTCGTGAGCAACTGCTCTGGCAGTTAACTCCAAGATGTCATTACTGCCATTACCCAAAGTGATCCATTCAAATGGCACATTAAGTTTTTTGGCTAGGGCATTTTTTAAATCAAAACCATTGGAGTCTGGATAGCGACCCAAATCTTCAGCAGCTTTGGCCATCGCTTTTTTTGCAGACTCAGGCATACCTAGCGGGTTTTCATTGGAGGCTAACTTAACAATCTTGCTCTCATCTAAACCAAATTCGCGCGCCACCTCACTGATCGGTTTGCCACCGACATAAGGTGCAATAGCTCGCACATGGCTTAAACCAATGACTCGCCCATCAACTTGTCCAACATCGTTGGCCATGATCAATCTTTCTAAAAATTTAATGACTACGGGGATAAGATCCCAAGTTCTTAAAGAATGCAGCCTCAGCTTGTAACTCTTTTAAAGCAGCTGCGACTTTCGGATCATCGGCATGACCATCCATATCAATATAGAAGAAGTACTCCCAAGTACCTCGTCTAGCAGGACGAGACTCTAAACGATTCATCGAAACGCCATGTTTAGCCAGCGGGGCTAGCAACTGATGTACCGCACCAGGTTTATTGTTAACTGAAAGAATCACTGAAGTTTGATCTTTGCCAGATGCTTGGCACGAGCCATGACTGACCACCACAAAACGCGTGCGGTTATGAGGATCATCTTGAATTTGGCTTTGTACAGCTTGTAAACCATACTGCTGTTGTGCTGAATCGCCTGCAATAGCTGCTACTGTTGAATCTTGCGCAGCCAACTTTGCTGCCTCACCATTGCTGCTAACAGCTTGACGATCTAGTTTAGGAGCATTGTTCGACAACCATCTTTGGCATTGAGCTAAAGCTTGAGGATGAGCTAACACCCTACTCACACCATCCAAGTTACCAGACTTGGTCAAAAGATGATGTTTGATGGCCAAAGCAACCTCACCAGTAATCTTTAAATCTGTATCAAGTAACAAATCTAAAGTTCTAGAGATAGCACCTTCCGATGAATTTTCTACTGGAGCTACGCCAAAGTCAGCAGAACCAGCATCAACCGCACGGAATACTTCATCAATGCTTGAGCATGGAACTTTGCTAATTGACTGACCAAACTGAGCAAAGGCTGCTTGTTCTGAAAATGTTCCAGCAGGCCCTAAGTAAGCCACACGAATCGGCGCCTCTAAAGCACGGCAAGCTGACATGATCTCGCGCCAAATGTAAGTAATACCATCGGCTGCTAGAGGACTTTTATTTTTAGCAATTAAACCGTCAATGACTTGACGCTCACGCTCAGGACGAAATACCGGCGCATTGACATCATGTTTAATTTTTCCAACAGCCTGAGCCGCTTCCGCACGTGCAGCCAACAACTCCAACAACTGTTGATCGATAGAATCGATGCGAGCGCGCAATGGCGCTAAGTCTTTGTCATCAGCAGCCACGTTCAAACTCCTTCATGTATTCAACCAATGCCTTCACACCAGCCATCGGCATCGCGTTATAAATACTTGCGCGCATACCGCCCACACTCTTGTGACCTTTGATGTTCATAAGACCCAACTTGGCCGCACCTTCTACAAACGCATCGTTCAAAGACTCATCATTTAAGTAGAAAGTCACATTCATGCGTGAACGGCAGCCCTTATCCACCTTGCTGGTAAATAAACTGCTGCTATCTATGCAGTCGTATAGCAAATTAGATTTAGCGATATTTTGCTGCTCCATAGCTGCCACACCACCCTGGCGCTTTAACCACTTGAATACCAACCCTGCTAAGTAAATGCCATAAGTTGGTGGCGTATTTAGCATTGAATCATTCTCAGCTTGTTTGGCCCAATCCCAAACCATTGGAGTAATAGGCATAGCATGACCCAAAAGGTCTTTGCGCACAATCACAATGCTCAAACCTGCTGGACCAATATTTTTTTGCGCACCACCAAACAAAACACCAAAATCATTAATGTCCCAAACACGTGACAGGATGTTGCTTGAAACGTCAGCCACCAATGGCTTAGCTACCTTAGGCACGTGCTGAAATTCAACACCACCCACCGTTTCGTTAGAGCAAATATGCACGTATGCGGCGTCATCAGACAACTGCCAATCTTTTTGATCAGGAATGCTATTAAAGCCGGTCGCCGCACTTGATGCTGCAATATGAGCCTGACCATACTTAGCTGCTTCTTTAGCAGATTTTTCAGTCCAAATACCCGTGACAACGAAATCAGCCTTAGGGCCATTTTTAGCCAAAGGCATCAAGTTCATGGGGATGGCGGCATTCTCACCAATCGCACCACCTTGCAAGAATAAAACTGCATAACTATCAGGGATGCTCATGAGCTCACGAAGGTCTGCGATAGCCTCTTCGTAGCAAGCCATGAAAGGCTTACCGCGGTGACTGACCTCCATCACACCCATGCCTAACCCATTCCAGTTAAGCATTTCAGCAGCCGCCTGTTTTAAAACTTCCTCAGGAAGCGTTGCTGGACCTGGAGCGAAGTTAAAAACACGGCGATCAAACATTCTCCGGCTCCCCGCCCTCGTTTCCTTGATTCTCTTGACCGTCTACAAGCTCATCAACAGTATCGTCACCTTCATCGTCATCACTTTCAGCAATGCGCTGTAAGCCAGACAACTCAGTACCCTCATCAACGTTGATCAAAGTAACACCTTGTGTTGCACGACCCATCTCGCGAATTTCAGCAACACGCGTGCGCACCAAAATACCGCCGGTTGTAATCAACATGATTTGATCTTGCTCAGACACTAAAACAGCCGCCACAACTTTACCGTTACGCTCAGATGTCTGAATCGCAATCATGCCCTTCGTGCCACGTCCATGACGTGTGTACTCAGAGATTGGCGTGCGCTTGCCGTAGCCATTAGCTGTGGCTGTTAGCACGCTGCTTGGTAATGGAGCACCGTTTTCATCAACAGCATTGGTTTGACCTTCAATCTCTGCAGGCGCCACCAACATAGCTATCACTTCGTGTGACGCATCTAGATTCATACCACGCACACCGCGTGCTGTTCGACCCATTGGACGAACATCATTTTCATCAAAACGAACTGCTTTACCAGCATCGGAGAACAACATCACATCATGACGTCCATCAGTGATGGCCGCGCCCACTAAGTGATCACCCTCATCTAGGTCAACAGCAATAATGCCGGCTTTACGTGGATTTGAGAAATCAGATAAACGTGACTTCTTCACCACGCCCTTACGAGTTGCCATGAATACGTACTTGTCATCTTCGTAGGCCTTGATTGGCAGAATCACTGTGATTTTTTCACCCTCAACCAATGGGAAGATGTTCACAATTGGTTTGCCACGAGAAGCACGACCACCTTGCGGCACTTCCCAAACCTTCAACCAATACATACGACCACGATCAGAGAAACAAAGAATCGTGTCATGTGTATTAGCTACGAATAATGTCTCAATCCAGTCTTCATCTTTAGTTGCAGTTGCTTGCTTACCTCGACCGCCACGCTTTTGAGCGCGGTATTCAGACAATGGCTGACTCTTCATGTAGCCACCATGAGATAAAGTCACCACCAAATCTTGCGGCGTGATCAAGTCCTCAGTAAACAACTCAGTAGCATTCATCTCAATGCGTGAACGACGACCTGTGTCATTACCCGCTTGACCAAATTCAGCCTGAACAGCTTGCAACTCTTCTTTAATAATCACGGTGATGCGTTCTGGCTTAGCCAAGATGTCTAACAAGTTAGCAATCTCAAGCATCACTTCCTTGTACTCACCAACAATCTTGTCTTGCTCAAGACCTGTCAAGCGTTGCAAACGCATTTGCAAGATCTCTTGCGCCTGACCTTCAGATAAGCGATACAACCCATCAGCCTGCATACCTGCTGCAGGATCCAAATCTTCAGGGCGGAATGAATTATGTCCGCCAGGAGCATCTTTTTCCGCACGAGAAAGCATCTCACGCACCACTTCAGAATCCCATGACTTCAGTAGAAGCTCACGTTTCGCATCCGGCGGAGTTGGTGCGGCCTTAATAATTTTGATGAATTCATCAATGTTTGCGAGCGCAACAGCCAAACCTTCTAATACGTGACCACGGTCACGGGCCTTGCGAAGCTCAAACACCGTGCGACGAGTTACCACCTCTCTACGATGAGATAGGAAGCACTCCAACATTTGCTTTAAGTTAAGTAAGCGTGGCTGGTTATCCACCAATGCCACCATATTCATACCAAAGGTGTCTTGCAACTGAGTGAATTTGAACAAGTTATTCAGCACCACTTCTGGCACTTCACCACGCTTTAACTCAATCACCACGCGCATACCGGATTTATCAGATTCATCACGAATATCTGAAATACCCTCTACCTTCTTCTCGGTGATCAGTTCAGCAATACGCTCAAGCAAAGTCTTCTTATTGACTTGGTATGGCAACTCATCAACGATGATGGCCTGGCGTGAGCCACGATCCATGTCTTCAAAGTGAGTCTTAGCGCGCATCACCACACGACCACGACCGGTACGGTAACCGTCTTTCACACCTTGAATACCGTAAATAATGCCGGCTGTTGGGAAATCTGGTGCCGGAATGATTTCCATTAAGTCATCAATCGTGCACTCTGGGTTACCCAATAAATGCAAACAGGCAGACACAACTTCATCTAGGTTGTGCGGCGGAATATTCGTTGCCATACCCACAGCAATACCTGAAGATCCATTGATTAACAGATTTGGGATTTTTGCCGGTAGGATCAAAGGCTCTTTTTCGCTACCGTCATAGTTAGGGCCAAAATCAACTGTCTCTTTATCTAAGTCGTCTAACAGTTGATGTGCAATCTTCGCCAAACGGATTTCCGTATAACGCATCGCAGCGGCATTATCACCGTCCACTGAACCAAAGTTACCCTGACCATCAACTAGCATGTAGCGCAAGGAGAAATCTTGGGCCATACGCACAATCGTGTCATAAACAGCTGAGTCACCGTGTGGGTGGTATTTACCGATCACGTCACCGACAATACGGGCTGACTTCTTGTAAGCCCTATTCCAGTCGTTATTTAACTCGTGCATCGCGAATAAAACTCGGCGATGAACTGGCTTCAAACCATCTCTTACATCAGGCAAGGCTCGACCCACGATCACGCTCATGGCGTAATCGAGATAGGAACGACGCATCTCGTCTTCTAGTGATATGGGGAGTGTCTCTTTTGCGGCGTTATTTTGTGTAATTTCCATGTCGCAATTTTATCACTCACAGCACCATAAAAAGGTATTTCTGGGATTTAAAGTGCTAAACTAGCAGGTATCCAAATTGGACCAGCCTCCACACAGATAATTAGAGGGATAAAACATGAAAAAATTGCTGCAATTAATCGTTATCGCTGGTGTTGCCATCAGCTCAAGCGCATTCGCACAAAAAGCAAACGACAACTGGGTTAATAGCACAGGCATCGTTTGGAAAAACGGTACAAATGAATTGTGCTGGCGCAATGCTAACTGGACCCCAGCAACTGCTGCTCCAGGTTGTGATGGAGCAATCGCTGCAGGCGGCTCAGTTCAGCCAGTAAGCTCAAAAGTAACATTGAACGCTGATGCATTGTTCGACTTTGATAAATCAGTACTTAAACCTGAAGCCAAAGCTAGCTTGGACAGCTTGGTTGGTCAAGTTAAGAACTTGACTCTTGAAGTGATCATCGCTGTTGGTCACACAGACTCAATCGGTACAGACGCTTACAACCAAAAATTGTCAGTACGTCGCGCTCAATCAGTTAAGAAATACCTAGTTAGCAAAGGTATTGAAGCTAACCGCGTATACGTAGAAGGTAAAGGCGAGTCACAACCAGTTGCTGACAACAAGACTAAAGAAGGTCGCGCCAAGAACCGTCGCGTTGAAATCGAAGCGATTGGTACACGCAAGAACTAATACTTAACCAGTCAGTTTTTACTGATTTTT
>JALQYK010000010.1 GCA_023254115.1 Polynucleobacter sp. | reverse complement strand
ATATGGGCATTGAGAATCTTCCAATCACTGACCTTCATGCATTAGCCACATTTGCTCAAGAAGAAAAAATTCATTTGACAGTAGTTGGTCCAGAAGCTCCATTGGCGGGTGGCATTGTGGATATTTTCAGAAATCAAGGTTTAAGAGTTTTTGGACCCACGCAAAAAGCTGCCCAATTAGAGTCTTCTAAAGACTTCGCTAAAGCGTTCATGAAACGCCACAACATTCCCACTGCAGAATATCAAACGTTTTCAAATATCACAGAAGCACATGCTTATATCGATGCAAAAGGTGCACCGATTGTGATCAAGGCTGACGGTTTAGCTGCCGGTAAAGGCGTAGTTGTTGCCATGACCTTAGAAGAAGCGCATGGCGCTATTGACATGATGCTCTCTGACAACAAACTAGGTGATGCAGGTGCACGCGTAGTGATTGAAGAGTTCTTACGAGGTGAAGAGGCTAGCTTTATTGTGATGGTCGATGGCAAGAACGTTTTGGCGCTTGCAACTAGTCAAGATCACAAGCGCTTATTAGATGGTGACCAAGGTCCCAATACAGGCGGCATGGGAGCGTACTCTCCTGCTCCAGTCGTAACACCAGAGATACACGCAAGAGCTTTGAGAGAAATCATCATGCCAACCGTAAAAGGTATGGCTGCCGACGGGATTCCATTCACAGGTTTCTTGTATGCAGGGTTAATGATTGATGAAAGTGGTAAAGCTAAAACATTAGAGTTCAATTGCCGCATGGGAGATCCTGAGACTCAACCAATCATGTCTCGCATGCGTAGCGACTTTTTAACGGCTCTTGATGCTGCCGTTGACGGAAAACTCGATCAGGTTGAACTTGAATGGGATCCTCGCATTGCTCTAGGCGTCGTGATGGCTGCGCACAATTACCCAGAAACACCTCGTAAAGGTGATGTGATTACCGGCATCCCTGCCGATGATGAAAATCATGTGACTTTCCATGCAGGAACCACAATGGAAGATGGCGTACTTAAGACATCTGGTGGTCGCGTATTGTGTGTGGTTGGCTTAGATCACACAACTAAAGGTGCACAACAGAAAGCTTATGCCCATTTAGATCAAATTAAGTTTGATGGCGCCCAGTTCCGTCGCGATATTGGTTATAGAGCTCTTTGATATGTCAAACACCGTGATTGATACCAACACTCTGCGCAACTATTTTCTAGGCTTGCAAGATCGCATCACCGATGCGATGGGCGAACTAGATGGCAAAGCATTTATTACAGATGCTTGGACAAAACCTGCCGATGCCAAATTAAAAGGTGATGGTAGATCTCGCATCTTGGAAGATGGCAATATTTTGGAACGTGGTGGCGTTGGCTTTTCACATGTACGTGGCGACGCCATGCCGCCATCTGCCACGGCACATCGCCCTGAATTAGCAGGTCGTGCTTTTGAAGCCATGGGTGTGTCATTGGTTTTTCATCCACGTAACCCACATATCCCAACAGTGCATCTGAATGTGCGTTGCTTTATTGCACAAGCAGAAGGCAAAGAACCTGTTTGGTGGTTTGGTGGTGGCATGGATTTAACTCCCTACTACGGCGATGAAAAAGACTGCCAACACTTCCACCAAACTTGCAAAAATGCTTTGGATCCCTACAACCCGGAATTGCATCCTCGTTTTAAAAAGTGGTGTGATGAGTATTTCTATTTAAAGCATCGTGATGAACCACGTGGCATTGGTGGCATTTTTTATGATGACTTTAGCGAATTAGGTTTTGAGAAGAGTTTTGAAATGACTCGCTCAGTGGGTGATGCATTTTTGGACGCTTATTTACCGATTGTTAAAAAACATCAACACGACCCCTACACAGAAAACCAAAGAGAATTCCAAGCTTTCCGCCGTGGTCGCTATGTTGAATTTAATTTGGTGTTTGATAGAGGCACATTGTTCGGCTTGCAGTCAGGCGGTCGCACAGAATCGATTTTGATGTCGATGCCGCCAGTAGTTCGTTGGGGCTACGATTGGAAACCGGCTGCCAATAGTCCTGAAGCACGCCTTTATACAGATTTCTTAAAGCCTAGAGATTGGATCCATCTTTAATGGATATTAAAAAGCGTAAAGCGATAGGAATTTTAGGCGGCACTTTTGATCCTCCACACTGGGGACATTTACGTTTAGCAGAACACTTTTCAAGAGTGTTGCAGTTGGATCACATTATTTGGATGCCTGCTGGTCAACCATGGCAAAAGAGCAGTGATATCACCCCAGCCAAACATCGCTTGGCCATGAGTGAATATGCCATTGAAACCCTGCATGACTTATTTGTGGATCATCACATTTACACCAAGATTGAAATCAGCACGCTAGAGATGGCTAGAGAAGGCCCTAGCTACGCCATTGATACAGCCAAAGAGATCCGCGCGCTGTATGGTCCTGATGTATCCATTACGTGGCTAATGGGTGCAGATAGCTGGGCAAATATCAAAACCTGGCACCAGTGGCCAGAACTACCCAAATATGTGCACCTAGCTGTGGCTAGCCGCCCAGAGACAACTTTAGATAACGCCAATGAGGCTAACACCACGGTTTTTGCTGATAAACAGACCTCTGACCCTCAATTGTTACAATTGAGCCCATTAGGGCATGTTTTGTTTGATCAAAGCCTGCAAATTAATCTTTCCTCCAGCGCACTTCGTGATGGTTTCTATAACAGCACCTCATGGGATGAATTGGCAGATGCAATACCACCTTTGGTTCTCGATTACATCGAAGCCAAAGGTCTTTATAGAAATAAATGATGGATATTCCAAAACTACAACGTGTGATCATTGATGCCCTTGAGGATGTCAAGGCTGAAGATATTCGTGTGTTTGATACGAAGAAGATTAGTGATCTTTTTGATCGCGTGATCATTGCCACCGGTAACAGCAACCGCCAAACAAAATCTTTAGCGATGTCTGTCAAAGAAGCCGTGAAAGAAAAAGGCGGCGAAGTAATCTCTGTGGAAGGTATGGAGACTGGTGAATGGGTATTGGTTGATTGTGGCGATATCGTTGTGCATATTTTGCAACCGATGTTGCGCTCATACTACCAACTAGAAGGTATCTGGGGCGATAAACCTGTACGCGTTAAGTTGGGCGGCAAAGCTAGCAAATCAAAACGTTTTGCTAGTGAACCAGAGGACGAAGAGGACGATTAAGCCCATTGGCTTAAAACTCCTTTTTTAAGCCATGAAACTGTGGGTGATTGCAGTTGGTCACAAAATGCCTGCTTGGGCAGAAACTGCCACCCAAGACTATGTAAAGCGCATGCCAGCAGATTGCGCCATTCAGATCAAAGAACTAAAACCTGATTTAAACCCGGCCAAAGAAGCCATCAAAATCAGAGAGGCCCTACCAAAAGGTGTCCACATCATTGCCCTGGATGAACGTGGTAAAGACGTTTCTACAAAAGACTTGGCTAATCAAATGAGCGCTTGGCGCCAAGATGGTAAAGATATTGCTCTGTTGATTGGCGGCGCTGATGGCCTAGACCCAGAACTAAAAAAAGAAGCTGCATCCATGATGCGCTTATCTAGTATGACCTTGCCACACGCGATGGCGCGGGTCATTTTGGTTGAACAACTCTACAGGGCTTGGACGATTTTGCAAGGTCACCCTTATCACCGGGTTTAAATCTAAATTACTTTTAACAGATGTCCTCTTATATTTATTTAGCTTCTCAAAGCCCTAGACGCCAAGAACTTTTACATCAAATTGGTGTGAAGTTCGAGCTATTACTGGCAGATGCCACAGAGGATGCCGAATCTCTAGAATCACATATACCTGGTGAATTCGCAATGAGTTATGTGGAGCGCGTTACTTTGGCTAAGTTAGATGCAGCAGAGCAACGGTTACTAAGACGCCACTTACCTTGGGCACCTATTCTGTGTGCCGATACAACAGTGGCAATTGTTTTGGATGATAAAGAAATTATTTTGGGTAAACCTGAAGACGAGGCAGATGCCAAAAGAATTCTTCAGATACTAAGCGGTAAGACACATCAAGTTCATACAGCCATTGCATTGCTTGCTACTCAAGGCGACAAACCAAAGGTTTTAGTCTCAAGCTCATCTGTTACCTTCAAAAGGTTGAGTGATGCGGAAATTGATGCCTACATCGCCAGCAAAGAGCCCATGGGCAAAGCAGGCGCATATGGCATACAAGGCATCGCTGGATCATTGATTAGTCATATTTCTGGTAGCTTTAGTAGCATCATGGGCTTGCCTCTATATGAAACCGCCCAGTTACTTCAAGAAACTGGTATAAAGTTTTCTATACAAAACTAAAACCATTCAATATCACCCATCGCAATGATCGAAGAGATTCTAGTCAACATTACCCCTCAAGAAACACGCGTTGCGATTATTCAGCAAGGTGCTGTACAAGAACTTCATATTGAAAGAAGTCAAAGTCGTGGCATCGTGGGTAACGTGTATTTAGGTAAAGTAACTCGCGTTCTACCGGGCATGCAATCTGCTTTTGTAGATATAGGTTTAGATAAGGCTGCTTTTTTGCATGTGGCCGATCTTTGGATGCCAAAAAATTCCAAACCTGATAACACTCCGATTGAAAAACTGGTGTTTGATGGTCAAACGATCTTGGTTCAGGTCTTAAAAGACCCATTAGGCACTAAAGGTGCACGCTTGAGCACCCACATCAGCATTGCTGGGCGCAATTTGGTGTACTTGCCACAAGAAGACAATGGCAATCAAATTGCTATATCTCAAAAAATTGATAATCTCGAAGATCGTGATGCACTCAAGAAACGCTTTCAGGCATTGATGCCTGTTGGTGAACAAGGTAGTTATATTTTGCGCACCAGTGCTGAAGATGCTGATGATCAAGAACTACAAAACGACTTGAGATACCTCAGTGCCACATGGAGAAAAGTTCAAGATGGCAGTCTTAGTTTGTCAGCCCCAAGTTTGCTACATCAAGATCTAAGCCTGGCAGAGCGAGTACTTAGAGATTTAGCGACTGATGCAACAGGCCAGATACGCATTGACTCAGCAGAGAATTTTGAAAAGCTCACAACCTTTGCAAGAGACTTCACACCTAATCAAGAAAGCAAATTAGTTCTATATCGTGGCGAGCGCCCTTTATTTGACTTGTACGATACCGAATCAGAGATTAATCGAGCTCTAGGTAGACGCGTTGATCTTAAGTCAGGTGGCTATCTAATGATTGATCAAACAGAATCAATGACCACGATTGATGTGAATACCGGCAGCTTTGTTGGAGCTCGTACTTTTGACGATACGATTTATAAAACCAATTTAGAAGCTGCTCAAACAATTGCACGCCAGTTACGTTTACGTAATTTGGGTGGGATCATCATCATTGATTTTATTGATATGCACAGCAAAGAACATCAAGATGCTGTGCTTGATGAGCTGAATAAAAATTTGGCTAGAGACAAGATCAGAACCTCTGCCAACCCCTTCTCATCATTGGGCTTGGTGGAGATGACGCGCAAACGCACTCGTGAATCTTTAGCTCACTTGTTATGTGAGCCATGCGAGGTATGCCAAGGCAAAGGTCAAGTTAAAACCGCTCAAAGTATTTGCTATGAAATTTTGCGAGAAGTATTGCGAGAACACCGTCAGTTCAATCCCAAAGAATTTAGAATTATTGCCTGCGCTGACGTGATTGACCGTTTCTTGGAAGAAGAAAGCGGTCATCTTGCTCAGTTAATTGAATTTATTGGCAAACCGATTCGCTTACAGGCCGAATCTAGCTTTAATCAAGAACAGTACGATATTGTTCTAAATTAAGCCTGCGAAAATTGCAATCGGTGCAAGCTGGCATACAGTCCATTTTGCGCCATCAACTCTTCATGTGAGCCGTTTTCTACAACACGACCATGATCGAGAACCACAATCCTGTTAGCGTTTTCGATTGTTGATAGGCGGTGAGCAATCACCAAAGTTGTACGACCTTCCATTAATCGCTCTAGGGCATCTTGAACCTGACGCTCAGACTCAGAATCCAAAGCGGATGTTGCCTCATCCAAAATCAAGATTGGCGCATCTTTGTAAATCGCTCTAGCAATCGCTAGACGTTGACGTTGACCACCTGATAATCGGTTGCCGTTATCCCCCACTTCAGAATCAATCCCTTCAGGCAATTCTTTAATAAGTTCTGTCAGGTTCGCAGCTTGGAGCGCTTCATGCACTCTGCCTCGATCGATTTCTTCTGGGCTTGTGGCGCCATAGGCAACGTTAGCAGCAATGGTGTCATTGAATAAAACCACATCCTGGCTCACAAAAGCCATTTGGCGACGCAGGTCTTTCAGATCGATTTCTTGAATATCTAATCCATCCAGATGGATTGCACCAGATGTTGGATTGAAAAAACGAGGTAGTAAATTCACCAAGGTAGATTTACCACTACCAGATGGACCCACAAAAGCAACCACCTCACCCGCAGGAATTTTTAGATCAATACCCTTCAGTACTTCTTTTTTAACTTCACTTGACTCATCTGCTCCCAAAGCACTTGAACCAGAGTAACCAAAACTTACCTGCTTAAACTCAAGATCACCACGTGCTTTATCTAATTTGACAGCATTGGCTCTACGTGATGAATCCTCTTCAATCGGCTGATCCATGAGCTTAAAGATCATGTCAGCAGCAGCAATGCCTCGTTGCAATGGCTGATTGATATCCGCCAGATGCTTCAAGGGAGAAATAATCAAAATAAGCGCAGTCACAAAGGCCACAAAGCCACCTACTGTGGTCTCTGCCATAGAGGATTGGAACAAAGCCACTAATAGCACTCCTGATAGAGCGATAGAAGCTATGAACTGCGTGATAGGCTGGTTCAAACCGCCTGCCACAGCAATCTTCATCGAGTAGCGGCGCAGCTTATTGGCTAATAATGAAAAGCGCTCTTTTTCATAAGCCTGACCACCATGAAGCTTTACAACTTTAAATCCACCCACGCTTTCTTCAACAACATAAGAAAGTTCATTGGTCATGTCTTGACTGACTTTATGCAGCTTACGTAAACGAGTGTTAATTAATTTAGCGATGTAACCAATGATTGGGAAAATAATCAAAATCAAAAGAGTTAAGCGCCAATTTAGATAAAAGAGATACGCCATCAGACCAATCACGGTGAGACTATCTCTAACGAGATTCATGGCAACACTGGTAATCACTTGAAGAACTGCATTGACTTCAAAAACAACCGCGTTGATTAATGATGCAGCAGAACGATTCATGAACAAGTCAGCAGGCGCTTGCAATAGGCGATTGAACATCTGCTCACGCAATTTATATAAAACGGAATTAGTTAAATGACTTAAGGCGTAATTAGAGCCAAATTGGGCAAATCCACGAATAAATGCCAAACCCACTAAAAATGCTGGCACATGCCATAATTTGTCATCCAATTTGCCACTGAAACCTCTATCTAATAAAGGTTTCAAGAGTGCTGGAATCGCCGTTTCTGACGCTGCCACGATGCCCAAACCCAGTAACGCCAATACCACGGCCAGCTTATGAGGCAACGCGTATTTTAAGATGCGCTTTAGCGCAGTTTGAGTCTTAATATTGATACTATTTGAATCCATAACCTCAATCGTAACCTACACGGTGCTAACATCGCCTAATGAGCTTATCAGTCATCCTAATTACCAAAAACGAAGAAGCCAATCTCAAGGAGTGCCTTGAGAGTGTTTCTTTTGCAAACGAGATTATCGTCGTTGATAGCCAAAGTAACGATAAAACTCAAGAAATTGCTCAATCCTTTGGTGCAAAGCTTGAAATTACTAGTGATTGGCCCGGTTTTGGTCCGCAAAAGAATCGTGCTCTTAATTTGGCAACTCAGGAATGGGTGCTCTCAATTGATGCTGATGAAAGAGTGACGCCAGCGCTCAAAAAAGAGATTTTGGCAGTGATTTCATCAAAAGATACTGCTAATTGCTATGCCATCCCGAGATCTTCTTGGTACTGCGGTCGTTTTATGAAGCATTCTGGTTGGTACCCAGACTATGTTGATCGTTTATTTAAGCGTGGCACGGCAAAGTTCTCCGATCATTTAGTTCATGAGCGTTTGCTACCAGATGGTTCAGTGGCTAAGTTAAAGAATCATTTTTTGCACTATAGCTACAGAAACTTTGAGCAGGTTTTAAAGAAAGTTGATAGCTACTCAACCGCATCTGCAACGCAAGCATTCAACAAAGGAAAGCGTGGCGGTTTTGGTCAAGCTTTTTTACATGGCTTTTGGGCTTTTTTTAGAACTTATGTATTAAGGCGTGGTTTTCTAGATGGTAAATATGGTTTAGCTTTAGCCATCTCTAACGCAGCAACTTCCTATTACAAATACATCAAACTTTGGCAGTTATCAAACCAAAGCTCTGGTCGCCAATAAATAGTGTATGAAATTTGAAAAAATTCTAATTATCGCAACACGCCAAATTGGCGACACACTGATCACCACACCTTTGATTAGCGCCGCCAAAAGTATTTGGCCAAATGCTCAAATTGATTTTTTTGGCTTTGAAAACAGCTTATCAATGCTAAGCGGTAACCCAGATATTCATCAGGTCATAGGTACAAAGCAAAGACTCAAGTTCATAGATTATCTGAAGCAATTCTTTAGCTTGTTTAAGCGATATGACTTAGCAATCATCACTCAACCAAGTGATCGTGCTTACCTTTATGGATTAGTGGCTGCCAAGCATCGCGTAGGGGTGATTCCGACAGAACCAAAATTAAACTGGTGGAAGAAAAAAGTTTGCCTTCACACAGTTGAAGTTGATTATTTTCATCAGCACGTCATCACGGAAAAAATTCGTCTATTGGAAAAATTTTCAGACGATGTCACACTCTTTGGAAAAGGCATTAGTGTCACACCTCCCGCAGCTGCACCCATTCCCTCTCAGATTTCTGACGGACTCAGAGAATTATTCATCGCAATTCACCCCACGCCATTAACGGCTTATAAACGTTGGCCTTTGGCTAACTGGGTGCAATTAATCGAATCACTTCCCAATGAATATCAAGTGGTTTTAAGTGGCGCCCCTATTGCACAAGATCGAGAGTTAAATCAATCCATCATTGATTTACTCAGTGACACTGCTAGAAATAAGGTTCTTAATTTAGATGGTCGATTAAAGCTTGATCAGTTAGGCACACTATTGCGCCAAGCCAAACTATACATCGGCGTAGACACATCTGTGACTCACTTAGCGGCAGCTTGCAATACGCCCACCATCACACTCTTTGGCGCAACACCTCCCACCAATTTTGGCCCATGGCCTAATGGGTTTATTGGCAAACAACCATACCAACTTAAAGGTTGCATACAAAAGGTAGGCAATGTAACTATTTTGCAAGGTCCAGGTGAATGCGTTCCATGCCGCAAAGCAGGTTGCGAAGATAAGTCAGATAGTCGCAGCGATTGCTTAATCAATTTACCAGTAACTCAAGTTATAGAAGCTGTACGAAGCTATGGAATCAACTGTGATTAAAGCTTGAGGTTTTTCTGCGAAATTAATTTTTCGTCTTTTATCTTTTATTTCTTTCTTTATTTTTTTATTTCTTTTTTGGTTTTTTATTTTTTGTTTTTTAACTGCTTAGGCGTATTTCACTTCAACATTGCCCTGGCCACCAGACTTGTTCAGAGCAATACTTAAGCCTCTGATACTTTCATCATCAGGGTAAATCTTCCAAGTTTCCGGGAATTGAACCAAGCAAACACTGCCATTGCTAATGACATCTGCCGTCATGAGTAAACCTTGAGGTTTTCTGCCAACAAAGTTATTAACCTGTTGCTTAAACCCTTGGATGTCGATACCTTGCTGCAACTGCACGTGCAAACTCCGCGCAAACTTAAGTCGTGCTGTGGTGACATCCATGATAGATTCTGCCACCACTCTCATACCGCCAGAAAATTTATCAGGAGTAACACTTACTTTAGCAATGATGAGTTCATCTTCTTTGAGCCAGTGACGATTAGGCTCAAACAATTCACTATAAATAGTCATCTCTAGTTGAGCTGTACCATCATCAATGGTGGCAATCATTAATTTGCCACGTGGCCCCATCATGCTTCTAGTAGAGGTCATGATGCCCGCAATCAAACGGTCTTTACCCTCAGTCAACTGATTTAATTTGGTACGCACAAAATGACTGACTTCATCACGATAGGCATCAAATAAGTGGCCAGTTAAGTAAAGTCCTAAAGCGGTTTTCTCTTCTTGCAAACGTCTTTTCTCAAACCAAGGCTCTTCTTTAACTAATTCTGGTTTGTGCTCATCAGCAGATCCTGCAATGTCAAAAAGACTTACCTGCTGAGCAGAAGCATCGGCTTGATCCGCTGCCTCCATAGCACGCGGCAATGAGGCTAATAGAGT
>JALQYK010000078.1 GCA_023254115.1 Polynucleobacter sp. | reverse complement strand
TGCCTGCTGCCATACGCGGATACAAACGCTGCACAAAACTGCTGCTGGGCGGCAGTATTTTCTCTGGCAAATCAATCAAGTCTTGCACAACAGGAGCCTGCTCCAACCATTGCCCTGGGTATAACATCACTTAGTGAGATGCTTTTCGGCCAATTTTGATCAGCTTTTGAAAAGTTAACGGCCTCTTTTAACATGTCAATCGCAGCAATTATTGTTTTATGTTCTGCATGAACCAGAGCTTGATATGAAAATGGCGGCAACCCAACTAACTCTCTTTCATTTTTAAGCTCTTTTAAAAAACCATCTACATCATTTGTCTTTAAGTATGTATATGGGGCGGCATTTGGATATCGTGTTTGAATGATCACTTTTGATTGTCCAGTTTTTTCACTGCGTCCCGCACGACCCGCCACCTGCATTAACTGGGCAAATAAGCGTTCACCAGCTCTAAAGTCTTGTGAAAACAAGCTGGCATCAGCATCGATTACACCAACCAAAGATACTGCTTTATAGTCATGCCCCTTAGTAATCATTTGTGTTCCAACAATGATGTCTGCCTGCCCATCATGTACCGCACCAAAAAGATTATCAGCACTTCCTTTCTTGCGAGTAGTGTCCGCATCTATACGCAATATCTTTGCCTGCGGAAAAGTCTTAACCAAAAACTCCTCTACTTTTTGGGTTCCCTTGCCAACAGGTTGCAAATCAACATTGCCGCAGTCTGGGCATACTTTTGGTACTTGCTTTATTAGTCCACAGTGATGGCAGCATAGATTTTTTTTGTGCTCTGCTATTTTGTGCAAAACCATGTGTGCAGAACATTTTTGACAATCTGAAATCCAACCACAAGCTTCACAAGATATAACCGGTGAATAACCTCGCCGATTAATATATATAAGGCTTTGTAGACCAAGATTGATATTATTTTGCAGGGCTTCTAATAAATAAGCACTAAAACCATGATCATTTTTTTGCTTAACCCTTCTATCTTGCCTCATATCGACCAACTCAATAATTGGCGGTTCAGAGTCCTTTGCAGCTCGATTTGATAATGTTAACTTTTGATATCTCGACTCTTCTGCATGAAACCAAGTCTCTAAGCTAGGTGTAGCGGAAACCAGCAGCACAGGTATTGATAATTTTTTTGCTCGCCAAATTGCTAGATCTCTCGCTGAGTACCTTACGCCCTCTTGCTGTTTATAGGATAAGTCATGTTCCTCATCAACAACTATTGCCTTTAAATTAGGTATTGATGCCATGACAGCCATGCGAGTGCCAAGAATAATTTGTGCATCTCCATTGTGCGCACAAGCCCAGTGATCAGCTCTACTTCTATCCGTTAATCCGCTGTGAAGAACTGCTACTTTTTTATTTGGGAACGCGCTCTGTATGGTTGACTCCATTTGTGGAGTTAGATTAATTTCTGGAACCATAATTAACACCTGTGAACCAGGCGTTTCTAGAACTTTTTCTAACCAACGCAAATACGTTAGCGTTTTACCGCTTCCAGTTACTCCCTGCAATAAGTTACACGAGTATTCTTGATTATTGGTTTTAGCTATTAAATTACTAACAATTTCTGTTTGCTGTTCATTTAACGAAATTTCTTTTGTTGGTACTTCTTTTATGTTCGATTCTTTTTTCTTTTTCCTTTTTTCTTTGGTCAAAAGATCCCACTTATTTTTTTGACGCCATAATTTTGGTATGGCGGGCAAAAGAACCTCGCCAATTGTGCGCTGATAATAACTAGCCGCAAACTCTGACATTCCCAATATATCTTCTGGTAGTGGATTTACTGGAGCCAGACCTTGAACATCTTTTAATTTGTTTAGCTCATGATCTGAATGCTCTTTAACGCCCATGACAACGCCAACGCAATCTTTTCTTCCAAAATTGATTGCAACAATTTGACCTCTTAACGGTTTTATATCTAGCCCTGACTTATTCCACCGATAATCAAATAATTTATTGATGGGGTTATCAATAGCCACCTCAACAATTATTTGATTATCGGAATTTTCTATAAAGCTCATGTTTTACTTTAAGTCTACGATGAAGAGCATTGGGGCCAATGACTTTTTTCTAAGCGTAATTTATCTGTGGAAAACCTTGTGGATAAGTAACTAATTATTACAGTTTTTTATCTACTAAAACTTTTTTATTGATTAGTTGATTTTAAATTATTAAATTTATATTGTTATAAATCAAAGGCTTACTTAACAATAAAAGGGTGCCAAGCCATTTTTGCGCTTTATTAATTGCTTCGCCGCACAAAACTTAGCCTGTGTATAAGTTACTACTCACATGCCGAAATTTTATTGATTTCTAAGTGTTTTTGAGTGGCTCACTACTGTTTCAGTAAGAGCAGTAACATGCTCTGGGTTGGTAAATTGAGAAATCCCATGCCCCAAATTAAATACATGTCCATCTAATGAGTGTAGCCCAGCCCCTAAAGATGGCGACTGTGCCAACTCATCTAAAATTCTTTTTGCCTCTTGACTAATTTGCTCAGGACTTGAAAACAATCCCAAAGGATCAAAGTTTCCTTGCAAGGCCAACGGCTTATTTACTGCTAGTAAGCGCTTACGTGATTTGGCAACAGAGGCTGTCCAATCTAAGCCAATAACATCGGCACCTGAGGATGCAATGTCTTCTAACCAAATTCCGCCACCTTTAGTAAAAACTAAAATAGGAATTCTTTGGCCATCCTTTTCGCGAGGCAATAAATCAATGACAGCTTTCATGCTAGCTAACGAGGTTTTTTGATACCAACCATCTGGTAACAAGCCACCCCAAGTATCAAATATCATCAAAGCTTGTGCGCCTGCATCGACTTGAGCTGTTAAATAGGCTGCTACTGATTGAATATTCGCATCCAATATTTTCTTCATTAAATCGGGGCGCTGATAAAGCATAGTTTTTGTATGCTTAAAATCATCTGATCCTGAACCCTCAACCATGTAACAAGCTAAAGTCCATGGGCTGCCCGAGAATCCAATCAATGGGACTCTTTGCTGCCCATCTTGTATCAATGCTTTTCTAATTTCTGAAACAGCATCAAAAACATATTTCAGCTCATTAAGATCAGCAACTCTCAAGCTATTGACTGCCTGCTCATCTCGCAAGGGTTTGCTAAAACGCGGGCCTTCACCAGCCTCAAAAGTTAAACCCAAACCCATTGCATCAGGTATTGTCAAAATATCTGAGAATAAGATGGCAGCATCCAGTGGATATCTATCCAATGGTTGCAGTGTCACTTCTGTTGCTAATTGAGGATTTTTGGCAAGCGCTAGGAAACTTCCAGCTACAGCACGCGTTGCGTTGTATTCAGGCAAATAACGACCTGCCTGGCGCATCAACCAAATAGGAGTTCTATCTGTTGACTGCTTTAAGCATGCGCGCAGGAATCGATCGTTAATTAAAGCCAATTATCTTTTTTGACGTAACTTAGCAATAGCAGCCAATTGAGCAGCAGCCATTGCAAACTCTGATTGAGCATGAGCAAAATCAATATCTGTACTACGATTTTGCATTGCTTCTTCAGCAGCTTTTTTCGCTTCTAGTGCCTTAGCTTCATCAAGGTCATGACCACGAATAGCAGTATCAGCAAGTACTGTTACTTTATTTGGTTGAACCTCTAGAATGCCACCAGCAACGAAAACAAACTCTTCTTCGCCGTCAGCTTTTTCAATACGTACAGCGCCTGGACGAATTCTTGTGATCAGCGGGGTGTGTCCTGGAAGGATACCCAACTCACCACTTTCGCCTGGCAAAGCTACAAACTTAGCTTCGCCTGCGAAAATAGATTGTTCAGCGCTCACTACATCAACGTGGATGTTAGACATGTGCGTTCCTTGGTATTACTGCAACTTCTTAGCTTTTTCGATAGCTTCGTCGATGCCACCAACCATATAGAATGCCTGTTCTGGCAAGTGGTCAAGTTCACCATCAACAATCATCTTGAAGCCGCGGATTGTTTCTTTCAATGGAACATATTTACCTGGAGAACCAGTAAATACTTCCGCAACGTGGAACGGTTGTGACAAGAAACGTTGAATCTTACGAGCGCGCGCAACAGCTTGCTTGTCTTCAGGTGACAACTCGTCCATACCCAAAATAGCAATAATGTCGCGCAACTCTTTGTAACGTTGTAATGTTGTTTGAACACCGCGTGCAACGTTGTAGTGCTCTTCACCAACCACTTGTGGATCCAACTGACGGCTTGTTGAGTCAAGTGGATCAACCGCTGGATAGATACCTAAAGCAGCAATATCACGAGACAACACAACTGTTGAGTCTAAGTGCAAGAATGTTGTAGCAGGAGATGGGTCTGTTAAGTCATCGGCAGGAACGTAAACAGCCTGAATAGATGTAATAGAACCAGTCTTAGTTGAAGTAATACGCTCTTGTAGGCGGCCCATTTCTTCAGCCAATGTAGGTTGGTAACCCACAGCTGATGGCATACGACCCAACAAAGCAGATACTTCAGTACCAGCCAATGTGTAACGATAAATATTGTCCACGAAGAACAAAATGTCACGGCCTTCGGCACGGAAACGCTCAGCCATTGTCAAACCTGTCAACGCAACACGCAGACGGTTACCAGGTGGCTCGTTCATCTGACCGAACACCATCGCAACTTTATCCAAAACGTTTGAGTCTTTCATCTCGTGATAGAAGTCGTTACCTTCACGAGTACGCTCACCCACACCAGCAAACACTGACAATAAAAGAAGTGAAAGGTTCTTGTTATTGCGCATCGGCAATTGTAAACAATGAACATTTGCGTCCAATGGGAAAAGGAAAACTTACTTTACAAGTAAGCACAGAGCGCATGGGAGAAGATTCTTTGACAAGGGTAGATTATACTGTTTATAGTAATGCAAAAGACTCTATATATTCTTTTCCTTTACTATTACTCAACAGATTATTTGTGAAGGATTCTGTTAAGAATAATTAAATACCATAATCAATACCAAGTGTAAGGATGTTGAATTTGCTTATGCTATAATCTAAGCAAATACCCAACTTCCCAAAAGTTTTGCTTATACCCGCCGTGAATTTTACTGCATTGTTTTTAAACACAGCATTTGTGTATTGAGGTCTTTGATCACCGGGATATAATGGTGGTTGTGGATCATCAGAATTCAGTGGAATCAAACCTAATTGTCTTTGAAGTTCTTTGGGAAGATAAAATGTAAAACCGGTATTGATGTTTATTGTTTCAT
>JALQYK010000048.1 GCA_023254115.1 Polynucleobacter sp. | reverse complement strand
GATTTTTGTGCCAAGCCTTCTATGGCAAGAACGTAACCTTGAACACCAAAGCCCACCACAATGCCAGCAGCAACCGGTGAAATATAAGAATGGTGTCTAAATGCTTCACGGGCATGTACATTTGAAATATGTACCTCAATCACAGGCAAGCCATTAACCGCTGCAATGGCATCATGCAAAGCCACTGACGTGTGCGTGTAGGCACCTGGATTAAATACAACGCCTTGCACCTTACCAGCCTTATAAGCTAAACCAGCCTCTTGAATCTTATCGATCAACGGGCCCTCATGATTGCTTTGCAAAAACTCCACATCAAATCCCAAACGCTTAGCGGCATCTGTACATAAAGCTTCAACATCAGCCAAAGTCGCGGAGCCATATTTCTCAGGCTCTCTTGTGCCTAGCAGGTTGAGGTTGGGACCGTTGAGGACGATGATTTTTTTCATAATGAATGAAGTATAGCGCTGATGTATTGATTCTTAAAGAGTTTACTTCCAGCGCTCACAGGTAACTTCAATGGTTCCCTGGCCATTACTCAACATCAGATGACCATCCTGAATGGTTGCTTGAATTTGCATGGTGCGCTGTGCCCAAGTGGCTAATTCTTGAGAAAGATCAGAGGACACACGATAGACCGATAACTTATCCATGCGCGTGAGCTTATTTTCAATACCCTTCCACCATACTTCTGCCGCATGATGGTAGGCATATACAACCACCTTCTCTGATTTTGAGCAGGCGCGACTTAAAGGCTTTTCTTCAGGCTGCCCCACTTCAATCCATAATCTGGTTTGTCCTGTAAAGTCTTTTAACCAAACATCTGGCTCATCAGGGTCAGATAACCCGGCACCAAACACTAACTGGCCATCGCCATTACAAAGATCATTTAATTGATGCGCATTAAAAGATAACGCCAATAAACGCATCATCATACGTTCATCTGTTTCACTCGGATGCCTTGCGAGCGTGAGCGCATGATCTGCATAATAATTATGGTCAATATCAGCCACAGACAGATTTACTTTAAATATTGTTGCTTTAATAGCCATGAATAGTTGTTTACTTTTCTGCGTCAAAACGCAATAGTCTGCGAAAATGACATTATGAAGCAATCACACGACCTAGACGAAGATCAAATCTACGAAAAACCGAGTAAATCGGAGATTAAGCGCCGCTTAGAGGCCAGGCAAAATCTTGCTGAAGAAATCAGCAAGATGACACCAGATAAATGGAAACAAATGCCGCTTCCAGACAATCTTCTAGAGGCATTACAAGAAACTGCCAACGTACGCAGTCATGGCGGTATCCGACGCCATATTCAATACTTGGGCAAAATCATGGGTGCACTATCTGAAGATGAAGTGAATGCAATCAAACAGGCTTTAATTGGCATCGTGAGTGCAAAAAAAGCCAGTAAGATGAAAATCTGAATCTAAATTCAACTCAATTGAACTAGCAGGAGACTTTTTCGATGAAAGTAATCAGCCAAAGTTTTGAGCATCAAACCGTTATTCCAGGTGAATTCGCCTTTGCGATTCAAGACCCTACCAATCACCTCACTTTATCCAGCAATAAGAACCCCCATCTTGCTTGGTCTGACTTTCCTAAAGAGACTCTATCGTTTGCTGTCATTTGCCATGACCCCGATGTTCCAAGTGAAGGTGATAAGGTCAATCAAGAAGGCAAAGTTGTGCCTGCATCATTAGCACGTGTTGATTTTTATCACTGGGTACTAGTTAATATCCCTGCCAATATTCAAAGCATTGAAGCTGGCGCACACAGCACCTCCATTACCCCCAAAGGCAAAGCTGCAAGCGCAAGCCCCGTTGGCTTAGCAGGCATCAATGATTACACCGCTTGGTTTAAAGGGGATGCCGACATGGGTGGCAATTATTTTGGCTATGATGGTCCATGCCCACCGTGGAATGATGAAATCAAACATCATTACGTATTTACTGTCTACGCCCTTAATGTCGCATCACTTCCACTTACTGGTGCATTTACAGGGTCTGATGCTCTTAACGCTATGAAGTCACACATCCTAGATCAAGCAAGTATTACTGGCATTTACAGCCTGAACCCCAAGGTTTCTTTATAAACCTGTCCTGAACAAGCAGAAACGGGCTAATCAGCCTAAAATAACGCCCGTGAATGCACCTTTCAATCCCTCGCTCATTCCGAGCTCTCCAAAGCTAGACTCATACCCTAAATATTGGGCAGAGTGCTTTGGCACAGCTCCATTCTTGCCGATGAGTCGAGCAGAGATGGATAAGCTTGGTTGGGATAGTTGCGACATCATTATCGTAACTGGTGATGCTTATGTGGACCACCCAAGTTTTGGCATGGCAATCATTGGTCGCTTACTCGAAGCACAAGGTTTTAGGGTCGGCATCATCGCACAACCCGATTGGCAATCTGCGGACCCGTTCAAAGTACTTGGTAAACCTAATTTATTTTTTGGTGTTGCCGCGGGCAATATGGACTCGATGATCAATCGTTATACGGCTGATCGTAAAGTACGCAGTGATGACGCATACACACCCGGCGGCATTGGTGGTAAACGTCCTGACCGCTGCTCTTTGGTATATGCACAACGTTGCAAAGAAGCTTATACAGATGTGCCAATTGTGATGGGTGGCATCGAAGCGTCATTGCGTCGTATTGCGCATTATGACTATTGGCAAGATAAAGTCCGCCGCTCAATTTTGATTGATGCCAAAGCTGACATCTTGCTGTACGGCAATGCGGAAAGAGCTGTTGTTGAAATCGCTCATCGTTTAGCCAAAGGTGAATCAATCACTGACATTAATGATATTCGCGGAACAGCATTTGTTAGACGCCACCCCGCTCCCAACTTTACCGAAATTGATTCAAGCACGGTTGATGTTCCGGGTGTGATTGACGCTCCTATCAATCCTTATCTAACACCCGATGAACAAGCCAAAGAACAAGGCACCAGTTGTAAAAAAACAGACGGTACATTAGATGAATCAAGTTCTAATACTCAGTCCATTACCGTTATACCAAGCGCCAGAAAACGTTTAGAGCGTGACACAACGGTAATTCGCTTGCCAAGTTATGAAGCTGTTAAACGCGATCCTGTTCTCTATGCGCATGCCAATCGCGTATTGCATCTAGAAACGAACCCAGGCAACGCAAGAGCATTGGTGCAACAACATGGCGAAGGGGCTTCTGTTCGTGATGTCTGGTTGAACCCTCCTGCGGTTCCACTGACCACAGAAGAGATGGACTCAGTATTTGACTTACCCTATGCTCGCGCCCCTCACCCATCATATGGTGATGCAAAGATTCCTGCATGGGACATGATTCGCTTCTCAGTCAACATCATGCGTGGTTGTTTTGGTGGTTGCACATTCTGCTCAATCACAGAACACGAAGGTCGCATCATTCAAAACAGATCTTCTAACTCAATCATTAAAGAGATTGAAGATATTCGTGACAAAGTTCCTGGCTTTACTGGCATCATTTCTGACCTGGGTGGCCCGACAGCCAACATGTATAGGATTGCCTGTAAATCAAAAGAGATTGAGGCGCACTGCCGCAAACCATCTTGCGTTTACCCAGACATTTGCCCTAATTTAAATACTGATCACACGCCACTAATACAGTTATACCGTCGCGCCCGATCATTACCTGGTATCAAGAAAATTTTGATTGGCTCAGGGCTTCGCTATGACTTGGCCGTCAAAGCACCCGCTTACATCAAAGAATTAGTCACTCACCATGTCGGCGGCTATCTAAAGATTGCACCAGAGCACACAGAGCAAGGTCCTCTTTCCAAGATGATGAAGCCTGGCATGGGTGCTTATGACAAATTTAAAGAGTTATTTGATAAATACTCTAAAGAAGCCGGTAAAGAACAATACTTAATCCCTTATTTCATTGCAGCCCATCCAGGAACTAGCGATGAAGATATGATGAATTTAGCGATTTGGCTCAAGAAAAATGGTTTCAGAGCTGATCAGGTACAAACCTTTTACCCATCCCCAATGGCAACGGCTACGGCGATGTACCACACCAATAAAAATCCGTTGCGCAAAGTAACTAGAGACAGCGAGACTGTAGATATTGTGCGCGGTGAAAAACGTCGTCGTTTACACAAAGCATTCTTGCGCTATCACGATGCCAATAATTGGCCATTACTGCGTGAGGCTCTCAAGAAAATGGGTAGAGCTGATTTAATTGGCAATGGTAAGCATCACTTAATTCCAAACTATCAACCTAACACTGATGGCACATACCAAAGTCCACGTCGTAAAAATTCATCATTTGGTAAACCAAGTGCAAGTGCAGTAGCTCACAACCCAAGAGACTTTTCTGTTCCTCAAAAACCAGCAAGAGGCAAAGTACTCACTCAACACACTGGACTACCCCCTCGAGCGGGCACTGGTATTAAGGCTGGCAGCAAAGGATCAGTTAGCCCTGGTGGCAGACCATCACGCAGTGCAGTCAGCGGTAGCGCCAGACCTGCAGCAAGAACCAAGAGTGGGATTAAAAAATAATATTTAAAGTTTCATTAATTAAAAACCCCGCGATTGCGGGGTTTTTAGTCTCACATCTTAAGACTCAACGTCGTTCATATTTGTCTTCTCTTTATCTCTTCCAGCCAATGCAACGTAATAAATGATGGTGGCAATCAACATAACAACGCCTAGCATTAAAAAACCAAAGACTTCTCCATCCACTTTCCCTCTCCCTCAATAAGTTACTGCCCATGATAAGCAGAATGATTGATATGAATATAAGAGCCAGCGCTTTTATCTCAAACATGATGATTTCTACATCAGAAAATGGCATACCTACAACTGCGATCAATGCTGCCAGAGATAATGAGTGTAGGTATCTTGAGTAAGCATCTAATTGCTCCTTAGTAGATTTCTCCAAAAACTTTTTTAAGTATTTGAACCTTATCTCCTTTCCTTTAAAAGAAGATTGTAATTACTTATTATTTTTATAAGTAATTACCCTGCCAAGAAGATGGCTATAGATAAGAGTCAGACTTGTAGAGATTCTGTGATTACTTGCAACTGAATGCCGCTGATCTTCACGCGCTTCATACGACTTAGGTCACCAGCCAACAGTTCAATCGCAGAACGGTTAATGCCGAGGGTTTTTGAAAGCCAAAGTATCAGGGCATCGTTCGCCTTACCTTCAACTGGAGGTGCAGCCAATCTGATTTTGAGCCGCCCATCATGCTCCCCCTGAATCTCAGTCTTCTTTGCTCCAGGCTGGCAATAAAGAGCCAACACATAAGTATTAGTTTTGGCATTTTCTTCTTTTAACCAGGGCGGCAGTTGGGAACTCATAGTTGTATTTGAGCACAAAGTATTTATCGAGGGTAAGATTAGCGCATGACAGAACTACACCAATTACCCGCCAGTGTTGCTGCTAAAAAAATTCAAGCTAATGAATTAAAGTCAGAAGATTTGATACGTTCATGCATCGAAAGAATTTGTGAGCGTGAACCCATCACGCAAGCTTGGGTAGAAACCAATTTTGACCATGCAATTCAAAGAGCCAAATATTTAGATCGATCTACTAATTTAGGCATCTTGCATGGCATTCCTTTTGGTGCCAAAGACCTATTTGATACTCACGACTTCCCTACTCGTCTAGGCTCTGCCATTTATGAAAACAATCGCCCTAATAGCGATGCCACCCATATTGCCTTAATGAGACAAGCTGGTGGCGTGTTATTAGGTAAAACGGTCACAACTGAGTTTGCAACTTTTAAAGGTGGCAAAACCACCAATCCTCATAACCCAGAATACACCCCAGGTGGATCATCTAGTGGCTCTGCCGCTGCAGTGGCCGATGACATGATTCCTCTAGCAACAGGTAGCCAAACTGCTGGATCTGTGATTCGGCCAGCAGCGTTTTGTGGCGTAGTTGGATATAAACCTACCTACGGAAAAGTCAGTCTTGGTGGCGTGAAGAGCTTGTCACCGTCATTAGATACATTAGGCAGCTTTACTAGAAATGTTTCTGATGCAGCCCTATGCGTTGCAGCCATGTCTGGCGACCATCAACTGGCAATAATTAACAAAATTAAGCAAAAGCCACGCATAGCAACATGCTTAACCTTTGATGGTGAGTTAGCAAGCGCAGAGACCATCACAGCCATTCATCATGCAGCGCTTCTTGCCGAAGATATTTTCAAAACCAAAGTGCCTGCAATACAGCTACCTACCATCTTCAAAGATATGTCGGCACTACAAGGTCGCATCATGTGGTCTGAGAGTGCTCGCAGTTTTGCTTTTGAGCAAAATAATCACTCCGAACAATTAAGCCAGCAATTAAAAGGCCTAATCAAAATGGGTTCTGCTATTAGTTATGAACAATATTCAAATGATTTAATCGTTGCTCAGAATGCCAGGGCCAGCATCGATCAACTACTAACTGAATCCTGGGACATATTGATTGCGCCCAGCGCAATTGGCGAAGCAACTAAAGGATTAACCCAAACTGGAGATCCTATTTTCTGCAGAGTGTGGACACTCATGGGCTTACCTTGCATCACCTTGCCACTGTATACAGGACCCAATCACTTGCCAGTAGGTGTACAACTGGTAGCTGCTAGAGGTCGCGACGCACTACTCTTATCAGTGGCTGATGCACTGATGCAGGCTTAAAGATAATTTTTTAATAGCGGTATCAGTAGCGCACCTAAGATGCCATGCAAACCCATGGCTAAACTGGCATAAGTACCTGCCTCAGGGTGAACCGCAAAGGCTCTTGATGTACCAATACCATGTGCCGCTGTTCCCATTGCAAAACCTCTTTGCCACCACTCTTTCATACCCAATAGATTAAGAATTGTGCTACCCAACATGGCACCCAGAATGCCAGTAACAACCGCAAATACAGCTGTTAAAGTTGGTGATACACCCAACCTCTCTGCCACCCCCATTGCAATCGGTGCGGTAACAGACTTGGGATAGAAAGCCCCAATAATCGCAGCATCAGCACCTAACATCGTGGCAATAGCAACAGCACTCACGATCGAAACAACACCGCCACAAACCAACGCAATCAATAGCGGAATGAATCTGTCTTTCAAAGCAGCAATGCCTCGATAGATTGGCACCGCCAAAGAGACTGTGGCAGTTCCCAGTAAAAAATGGACAAATTGCGCACCCTCAAAATATGTTTGATATGGCATCTCTACCAAATATAAACATAATGCAACTAAGAGCACAGCAATTGCTACAGGATTAGCCAACGGATATTTATCAGTCTTTTGATAACAAAAATGACCTATTTGATAAGCAGTCAGAGTGATGATCAATGCAAATAAAGGACTGCCTGATAGGTAGACCCATATTTCAGCAATTTGCAAGGAATTAGGATTCATGAGAATCCTTTTTAGCTAACCACCTCAACAATATTGCTGTCACAGCAATAGTTAAAACAACACTGATTAACAGCGCAGCACTGATGGCAAAAGCATTTGCTTTTAACTGAGGTAAAAATAATATGACACCAACAGCGGCTGGGACAAATAACACCCCCAAATGTTGGCTAAAGGCATCTGACACTAAAGCTAAAGAAGTATTAACGTTGCCTTTGATGATTAAGAAAACCAACAAAAATATTAAGCCCAAGACAGGTCCAGGAATAATTGGCAACACAAAATGAGACACCAGCTCACCCAAACCCTGCCATAGAAGTATTTGGACTAAGCCTGAAATCATGTTGAGGTATTACTCCTGCGGCAACTCAACCAAATGTTGCTTGAATAAGTTTTTCTTAGCAACGTAGTTTTCTGCACTTGCTTTTAAACCAGCAATCGCCTCAGGTGTTAATTCACGCACCACCTTAGCAGGAGAACCGAGAATCAAAGAGTTATCTGGGAATACCTTTCCTTCGGTCACCACGGAACCCGCCCCCACCAAACAGTTCTTGCCAATCACAGCGCGATTAAGGACCACCGCTTGAATACCAATCAATGAGTTTTCACCAATGGTGCAACCATGCAACATAGCCTGATGCCCCACTGTCACATTCTCGGCCAAAGTTAAAGGGCAACCCATATCTGTATGCATCACAGTGCCTTCTTGCACATTACTTCCCTTGCCAACAACAATTGGCTCATTGTCACCACGAATTACCACGCCAGGCCACACACTCGCATCCTCATGCAATATGACATCACCAATCAGAGTGGCCTCCTTAGCCACAAATGCAGAGTCATGTATTTGCGGTGATTTATCTTTGTATTTATATATGGTCATGGTGATACCCAGTTTCGATGATTTTGTCTAAATGTTTTAAGCATGTGGCTTCCAGCGAATGGAATATGAGGCAATTAAGACCTCTACCAGTAAAGATACAAGCGCTAAGATAAACGAGCCGATACCCGCCACAAAGGTATACAACACAAATGAGGAGAGTATTAACTTTCCACCAGTCGTCTCAGCAAAGAATAATTCCAATACGGTTAAGCCAATCATGAGCGCACAAAGCACCAAGAAGATCATTGCCACATTAATAAATCGACCGCGCTTGGCAATACTCATCAACTCATCTTGATAGGCGCTACGCGCCGATACTGATAGCGATGTATCTTCCATCTCCTTGTGTATCACACGGGCTCGATCAATCACACGAGCTAAGCGCTGGGTAAGAGCACCAATCATGCCCGCCACTGCGGTGAGTAGAAAAACTGGCGCAACAGCTAACTGTATGCTGTCACTCAATGTGCTTGGGTTCATCATGAACTAAATATACCTCAGACTTTGGTTTCTGACATTTATGCTAATTACCAGGGCAGCAACTGTCCGTCATAGGCAAAAAATTGACCACTACCCTTTGCTTCTAATGACTGAATAGTCGCTAGCATTTCTTTTGCTGCAACATTTGCAGGTCGTGCATTGGCACCACCTGCAAAAGGCTGAGATAAATTAGAAATGACTGTGCCAGGATGAATAGCCACCACCATAGCTTCTGGTTTTTGTCGACGCAACTCAATTGATGCAGTCTTAATTAACATATTCAGGGCAGCTTTTGAGGCTCTGTAGGAATACCACCCACCCAAACGATTATCTTCAATACTACCCACCTTGGCAGATATTAGAGCCATGACACCACGAGCAGATATCAATGGCACAAAATGTTTCAGCAATAAAGCTGGGCCAAAGGTATTAGCGGTGAAGGTTTCTTGCAAAACCTTCATATCAATGTCTGCAAGTCGTTTTTCTGGCATAAAACCAACGCCATGCAACACGCCTGTAGCCACCAAGATTAAATCAAATGGTCCTTGCTCTTTAACCGCTAATGCAGCATTTTGAATACTGTGTTCATCATCAAGATGCATGCTTATGATATTTGGGTGAATTGCCGAGCGCGCCACAGCAATGGCTGTTTGACACAGCGGATCATGTTGTAACTGTTCCATAAATGCGGCGCCAATCGCCCCACTGGCACCAATCACCAGTGCCTTATAGGGAGATTGGAACGCACTCATTGTTAGAACGTGCCTGGATACAAAATATCTTTAGTGACATTCTGAATATCACGATGCCCTGTGAATGCCATCGTGATATCTAACTCTCTATGGATGATCTCTAAACATTTAGTAACACCAGCCTCACCCATGGCACCCAAGCCATACAAGAAAGGTCGACCAATCATCGTGCCTCTTGCACCTAATGCCCAGGCTTTTAATACATCTTGCCCAGAACGAATGCCACCATCCATCCATACTTCAATGTCTTTGCCAACTGCCTCAACTATTCCAGGCAAAGCCTGAATACTAGATACCGCACCATCTAATTGACGACCACCATGATTTGAAACAATCAATGCATCAGCGCCGGAATTAACTGCCAATCTAGCATCACCCTCATCCAAGATGCCTTTAATAATTAATTTGCCACCCCATAGTTTTTTGATCCACTCCACATCATTCCAATTCAAGGCAGGATCAAACTGCTCAGCAGTCCAAGATGACAAAGATGACATGTTTCCAACACCAGTGGCATGACCAACAATATTTCTGAAGGTGCGACGATGAGTTCCCAACATCCCTAAACACCATTTAGGCTTTGTCATCATGTCTAAAATATTTGGAATGGTTAGCTTAGGTGGCGCTGTTAATCCATTCTTAAGATCTTTGTGGCGCTGCCCCAATATTTGCAAATCGAGTGTCAGCACCAAGGCTGAACATTTAGCTGCTTTAGCTCTCTCAATCAAGCGCTCAATAAAACCTCGGTCTTTCATGACATACAACTGAAACCAAAACGGCTTGGTAGTGTTTTCTGCCACATCTTCAATAGAACAAATACTCATGGTCGACAAACAAAATGGGACACCAAATTTCTCAGCCGCCTTAGCTGCCAAAATTTCACCGTCCGCATGCTGCATACCGGTCAAACCAGTTGGCGCCAGTGCCACAGGCATTGCAACTTCTTGACCAATCATCTGAGTTTTAGTTGTACGATTTTCCATGTTGACCGCCACTTTTTGACGGAACTTGATCTTTTGAAAATCTGACTCATTGGAACGATAAGTAGATTCTGTCCATGAACCAGAATCAGCATAGTCGTAAAACATTTTAGGCGTGCGCTTTTTATGCAAAATACGCAAGTCTTCAATATTGGTAATAACTGGCACTTTTGTCTCCTTTGATTACTGGCATTGCTACCAAGATAAACTATGGTTTTCGTGTCTAATGTAGTTTGTCCCATTATAGGTATACCTGACGCAGTATGGCAAAACCCCTCACGCTTGAAAAAATTCTATTTAGCCAAGGCTTTGGCACAAGGCGCTATTGCAGCGATTTGGTCTATGCAGAGCTCGTGAAGGTCAATGGCGTCTTAGCAGAAGACCCTGATGAGAGAGTGCCTACTGAAGGCCTGGTTCTGAATGTTGACGGTGAAGATTGGGAATACCACGAAAAAGCCTATGTGGCATTCAATAAACCTGTTGGTTATGAGTGCTCTCATAAAACCAGTCATCACCCCAGTATTTATGGCTTGTTGCCTCAACCCTTGGTTGAAAGAGGAATTCAATGTGTGGGTCGCTTAGACTTTGATACCACCGGACTGATTTTGATGTCTGATGACGGCCAATTCATTCACAAGATGACCACACCTAAAAAGAATATTGGCAAGATCTATGACATCACTACGGCAGCAGATCTCACTTCTGCGCAAATTGAACATTTATTAAATGGCGTGGTGTTTGATGATGATCCCAAACCCTGCTTTGCTAAAGCTTGTGTTCAACAATCTGAACGCCTCTTATCAATGACGATCGTTGAAGGCCGGTACCACCAAGTTAAAAGAATGATGGCTGCAGTTGGCAACCATGTCGCTGGACTACACCGCTCTTCTATTGGTGCTTATACGATGCCATCAGATTTACCCGAGGGCGAATGGCGCTGGTTATACGCTGATGATCTAAAACAACTCGGAACCAGCATACAGGACAAAACTTGATGGTATTTTGAGATACATCAAAGCAAATATGAGCCCTTACTCCTACAGTCTAATTAACTATAAGGAGTAAAACATGTTAAGTGAATTATTTGGTTCTTTTGCAGGTCAATTAAGCCTACTCGTCATCTTGTTCATGATTGTTGCAGGCTTTACAGCTGTGCGTGTGGTACTTAAAAAAATGTCGGAGACATCTGATTAAGTTATTAGAGCTTATTTCACTAAGCTCAAGCCAGCTTTAAAGTCTGGGTGTTCACAAGATCTTAGAAGTTCAAAAATCACCATTTCAGTGGTGACCAATTCCGCACCATTGCCTGCTAGGCGATCAAATGCTGCGTCACGGTTAAGCTCTGTTCTTGAACCGCAGGCATCAGTGACCACCCATACATCAAATTCTTCTTCCAAAAGTCCTAACGCTGTTTGCAACAAGCAAACATGCGCCTCACACCCAGCAATAACAACAGTATTGCGCTCTTCTTGATTGTTTTGCTTGCGCTGAATATGCTTAGGCAAACTTCTGGCATTACCCATAGGCTTTGGTGGCTCCCTGAGCAACTCAACCAAACCATCTTCACAGGCGCCAAAGTGCATCTTTGCCAAAGTTTTTTGACAAAGACTCTTGATCTCTTGGTCATTAGAGCCCAATTTTTCAGGATTTTGCTCTGTTCCAATGATTGGCAATTTAAGTAAATTAGCAATCTTTGCTAAACGTCTAGCATTTGCCAATACAGCATCCGCTTGATGAATGACCGGCATCAACTTTGCCTGGTAATCAACCAGTACCAATTGGGTATCTTCGGCAAGAAGCAATATAGACATAATGACCTAGTTTTCTCTATGATGAATACATGGTATTTTCTTATAAAAAGAGAACGAAGGAGCAACTATTTTGTTTTTAGCCTTTTTAGTTATCATTCCGCTGATCACCTTTATCTTCTACATCAGAGCAATTAGCAAAACTTTGGCTGCCATCAGCGAACCTTACCGTACCCAATCCCCTGGAATGGCTTGGCTTCTTTTAATACCTATTTTTAATGTGATTTGGTTTTTCTTTTTATTAAAAGCAATTAAAGATGGCTTTACTCAAATGCACCGAGACGGTATCACCCAAAAAGAAATTGACACGGGCTATAACTATGGAATTGGGATGGGCTGCTGTTGGGCAGCATCATTCATCCCTCAATTTATTTTTATTGCCTTAATACCAATGTTTGTATTTTCTATACTGCACTGGAATAAGCTTAATGCCGCTAGACGAGTGATTGCCAGACAACAGAACTACTAATGTTAATTATTATTCGTACTGGCTTGATGGGCTTTTTGCAACCATAGACTTAAAGCTGCCGCCAAATCTTTTTTACTAAATGAGCAACTCTCTTCAGTAAATAGTGAAGAGGATTCCAAACGAGACAAGATTCCCTCTAAAACATCAGAATACTTTTGCGGCAACTGAGCTTTCTCACAAGCATCTCTAAAACTCATGATTAGGATATGCGTGTCTTGATCACCCGCCACCCAAGCATTTAATTCTTCAGTTAATTGATTCACTTCCATCTTGCCCTCTATACAAAAAAGGCTTCCTTGCGGAAGCCTTTTTGATGTTTGATACTAATTAAGCATCAACTGTCTTAGCTACATCACTGAAATCTTTGATTTGATCAAAGTTCATGTATTTGTAGATATTGGCACTGCTTGCATTGATTACGCCAATGTCAGCCATGTACTCTTCCTTAGTTGGAATCTTACCTAACTTAGAGCAGATAGATGCTAACTCAGCAGAACCCAAGTAAACAAATGTGTTCTTACCTAAACGATTCGGGAAGTTACGTGTTGATGTTGACATCACAGTAGCACCTTCGCGAACTTGCGCTTGGTTACCCATACACAATGAACAACCTGGCATTTCCATACGTGCGCCAGCACTACCTAGAACGCCATAGTGACCTTCTTCAGTTAATTGCTTAGCATCCATCTTAGTTGGAGGAGCAACCCACAACTTCACAGGAATATCACGCTTACCTTCTAACAACTTAGAAGCCGCACGGAAGTGACCAATGTTTGTCATGCATGAACCGATAAACACTTCATCGATCTTTGCACCAGCAACATCAGACAAAGTCTTCACATCATCTGGGTCGTTAGGGCAAGCAACGATAGGCTCATGGATATCTGCCAAATCAATCTCAATCACAGCTGCGTACTCTGCATCAGCATCACCTTTTAACAACTCTGGCTTAGCCAACCATGCTTCCATCGCCTTGATACGACGACCTAATGTACGCGCATCAGAGTAACCATTAGCAATCATCCACTTCATCAATGTGATGTTGCTGTTCATGTATTCAATGATTGGCTCTTTGTTCAAGTGAACTGTACAGCCCGCTGCTGAACGCTCTGCAGATGCATCAGACAATTCAAATGCTTGTTCAACTTTAAGGTCTGGCAAACCTTCAATCTCAAGAATACGGCCAGAGAAAATGTTCTTCTTACCCTTCTTCTCAACAGTTAACAAACCTTGCTTGATCGCATAGAGAGGAATTGCATTAACCAAGTCACGCAATGTCACGCCTGGTTGCATTTTGCCTTTAAAGCGAACCAATACAGACTCAGGCATATCAAGTGGCATCACACCTGTTGCAGCAGCAAACGCTACCAAGCCAGAACCCGCTGGGAAAGAAATACCAATTGGGAAACGTGTGTGTGAGTCACCACCAGTACCAACTGTATCAGGCAACAACAAACGGTTTAACCATGAGTGAATCACGCCGTCACCTGGACGCAAGGCAACACCACCACGTGTACTAATGAAATCAGGCAACTCATGGTGCATTTTCACGTCAACTGGTTTTGGATAAGCTGCTGTGTGGCAGAAAGATTGCATCACCATGTCTGATGAGAAACCTAAACATGCCAAATCTTTCAACTCGTCACGTGTCATTGGACCAGTTGTATCTTGTGAACCAACAGTTGTCATCTTAGGCTCGCAGTATGTGCCTGGACGAACACCCTTGCCTTCTGGCAAACCACATGCACGACCAACCATCTTCTGTGCCAATGAGAAACCTTTACCTGAATCGGCTGGGTTGGTTGGCAAGCGGAACAATGTTGAAACTGGCAAGCCCAAAGCTTCACGTGCTTTAGCTGTCAAACCACGGCCAATGATCAATGGAATACGGCCACCTGCACGAACCTCGTCAAACAATACATCTGACTTCACTTTGAACTCAGAAATAACTTTACCGTCTTTTAATGCTTTGCCTTCGTATGGGCGTAGTTCAATCACATCACCCATGTTCATGTTGCTGACATCTAACTCGATTGGTAACGCACCAGCGTCTTCCATCGTGTTGTAGAAAATTGGAGCAATTTTGCTACCCAAACATACGCCTCCAAAACGCTTATTTGGTACATATGGAATATCTTCACCAGTGAACCACAACACTGAGTTAGTTGCTGATTTACGTGATGAACCAGTACCAACCACGTCACCAACGTAAGCTACCAAGTTGCCTTTAGCTTGTAATGCAGCCAATTGCTTGATTGGGCCTACTTTGCCTGGTTCTTGTGGCTCAATGCCTTCACGTGGGTTTTTCAACATTGCCAATGCGTGCAATGGAATGTCAGGACGACTCCATGCATCCGGCGCTGGAGATAGATCGTCTGTATTTGTTTCGCCTGTAACCTTGAATACTGTCAAAGTTAAGCTTTGTGGCACTTCTGGACGGCTTGTGAACCATTCAGCATCTGCCCAGCTTTGCATCACAGCTTTAGCATTTGCATTACCTTTTTCTGCCTTTTCCTTCACGTCATGGAATTGATCAAACATCAACAATGTCTTTTTCAAACCATCAGCAGCAATACCACCAACTGTAGCGTCATCCAACAAATCAATGAGAGGAGAAATGTTGTAACCACCAAGCATCGTGCCCAATAACTGTGTTGCAGTTTCACGAGTGATCAATGGAGTTTTTTCTTTGCCAAATGCAACCGCTGCTAAATAAGAGGCTTTTACCTTCGCTGCATCATCTACACCAGCAGGAACGCGATGCGTGATTAACTCTACCAATGTAGCTTCCTCACCTTTTGGTGGGTTTTTTAGCAACTCAATCAACTCACCAGTCTGCTGTGCAGACAGTGGTAGTGGTGGAATACCTAGAGCCGCACGTTCTGCGACATGGTCACGGTAGGCTTTCAACATAGTCTTTCCCTCTCTATTTAGACAATTAAATAAACCAATATTCTAAGACTTATATCTTATATAAGACTTGCAAAACTGGCAACATAACTATAGAAATTAGCTCAATTTCTTTGCCTGTGCCTGACAAAATCATGTCAAATAAAAATAGCTTTTAAATCAATGATGTAAAGTAATGGCTTATGAAGAAAACAGACCTTTACAAGAATGCGGGATTGGCAGTTGCCAATCAAATGAAGAATTCAGCCCCAAAACCTAAGGGAAACACCAAAAATTCCTCTGGAAATGGCAAAAAACTGAATCCCCTGCTTGCATCCCTACTTAAAAAACCTGAATAGACCCAGCGGTCTAAACAGGCCAAATTTCAGGGGATTATTTAGAGATCAAACTTTGCTTTGATTTCTGGCGGCCAGGCTGCTGCCTTTTGAGCAATGAAATCCACCCAAACCATGGTAGCTCCACCATTAGCGTAAACAGTGTCCGGTTCAGTTGTGAGTGAAATGACATTAAACGTATCAACACCCACTCTGCTGGGGTTAGCAATATAGGTCTTCACAAGCAAATCAGCCGGATACGCAATCTGCTTTAGGAAATTGCAAAAAGCATTGACCACCACAACACCTGCATCACCTTTAGTGACTTTTAATCCAAAGCTATCTAACCAATTAACACGAGCTTGTTCGATATACCGAAAGTAAACGGCATTATTGACATGTCCCAACGCATCCATATCACCCCAACGCACTGGAATGATTGATTCATGAACTAATTTTTTATCTTCAGGTATCTCAATGCGCATAAGAAGTTGCCCGGTTAGTAAAAGTTTTAATTATCAGGGTGTATTTTTATCAATCTTGAACCAAGCGGCATACATCGCAGGTAAAGATAATAAAGTTAAGCCTGTTGCAACAATCAAGCCACCCATAATGGCAATCGCCATGGGTCCCCAGAACACGCTTCTAGATAGAGGAATCATCGCAAGTACCGCTGCTGCTGCAGTCAAAATAATCGGGCGATAACGAGTGACACAAGCATGAATGATCGCTTCGCGTGCCGGAATACCAGCAGCGCGACCCTGCTCAATTTGATCAATCAAAATCACTGAGTTACGCATAATCATTCCTAGCAAGGCAATAAAACCAAGCAACGCCACAAAACCAAAGGGACGATTAAATAGCAATAGCGTTAACGCAACCCCTGAGATACCCAGCGGCGCAGTTAGAACAACTAAGAAAGCCCTTGAAGAACTCTTTAACTGAATCACCAATAAGGTAAAGGTGATGAAGAGCATGATTGGCACGCCTGCATTAATCGAGTCTTGCCCCTTCGAACTCTCTTCAACAGAGCCGCCAATCGTGACCCTGTAACCAGGCGGCATTTTTTCTATTAAAGGTTGAAACTCTTTAAAAAGTACTGAGGTAGCAGTAGGCCCCTGAATGCCTGGCATCACATCAGCTTGAACGGTGATGGCGTACTCACGGTTCTCACGCCACATGGTTGCTGGCTCCCAAACGACTTTCACTTGAGCAATCCTAGCCAATGGGATAGCCTGACCAGAAATCGTCGTCAACATCGTTTCATTAAGATCATTGACATGATCACGCTCAGACCTTGGCAGACGCAAAACGATAGGCGCCAATAAATCACCCTCTCGATACTGCCCCACCACCACACCACCAAAGTGACTAGATAAAGTTTGCGCAATTACTTGCGGTGGCACACCTAATTCGCGGGCCTTGGCTGAATCAACCTCAATTTTTGCAACAGGTTGATTCTCATTCCAATTATCTTTAACGCCGTAAATCAACTTTGAAGAACGCATCACACTCAGCAATTGATTGGCTTCTTCTCGTAACTTAATCGGATCATCACCTGTTACACGGAATTCAACTGGATAACTAACAGGTGGTCCATTGGGTAACAACTTAACGCGTAACCTAGCTTCTGGAGCAACATCTTCTAATAACCTAGGTAACTCACGATTGAGTCGATCTCTTTCAGCCAAATCCGCAATCACAATAGCTTGAGATGTATTGGACCTTGGGAAAATAATGTCTAAAGGTAAAAAGAATCTAGGCGCACCATGACCAATCCACATGGTGACAGACTGAACACCTTTTTGCTCTAGTATTTTTGCCTCAATTTTTTTTGCTGCAGCTTCGGTAGCCTCAAAACTAGCGCCTTCAGCCAAAAAGATATCAACCAAAATTTCAGGACGAGATGAGTCAGGGAAAAACTGCTGTTGCACCTGACTCATACCAACAATACCCAAAACAAAACTAGCGATCGTTGCAAGAATAGCTTTGCGGTGATGGTCAATACACCAAGCAACAACCACCTTAAATCGTTGGTAAAAAGGTGTATCAAAATGCTCATGAGGCGAACCCTCAGGAGTGGCATGACTAGGTTTTCTGAGCAACAGCAAACCAAGATATGGCACAAACAAGACAGAAACAAACCAAGAAATAATCAGAGCCGCAGCAGTCACAGCAAAAATTGCAAAGGTATATTCACCAACAGCAGATTTAGCAATACCAATTGGCAAGAAACCAACAGCAGTGATCAAGGTGCCAGTCAACATAGGCATCGCAGTCAACTCATAAGCAGCAGTCACAGCTTTTACGCGGTCATAACCCTCTTCGAGTTTGCGTACCATCATCTCCACCACAATGATGGCGTCATCAACCAATAAACCCAGCGCAATGATCAATGAACCTAATGAAATCTTGTGCAAACCGACGCCAGATAGGTGCATGACCAAGAACGTAACAGCCATCACCAAAGGAATACTAATAGCCACAACCAAGCCAGGTCTGGGATCGATGCGCCATGGATTTTTATGTAAGCCTAGAGCTAAAAGGCTCACCACCAAAACAACAATCAAAGCTTCAAGTAATGTTCTTAAAAATTCCTTAACAGAGCCAGCGACCACATTCGGCTGATCTTGAATCAAAGATAACGTGACACCCGCTGGCAAATCTTTTTCAATCAATTTGCTAGCTTGATTCAGGCTATCGCCTAGCTTAACAATATCACCACCCTTGGCCATGGAAATGCCCAAGGCAACCAATTCTTCACCCTGAAATCTCACCTTGCTTTCTGCTGGATTGATCACATCCCTACGCACATCAGCCACATCACCTAAACGTATCGATGCACCAGAGGGTGTCCGCAGTGGCATAGCTTTGATGTCGGCAATATTCTCAAAAGGTCCAACCACTCTAATAGGCATTGAGAATGACTGCGTCTCCACAGAACCGCCATTCTCAATCGCATTTTGCTGATTCAGTTGCTGTGCTACCGTTGCAGGAGACAAAGCATACTGTGCCATCTTCTTTCTTGATAGCTCTACATATACCTGCTCTTCTTGCAATCCATAGATGTTCACCTTACCCACATCTTTGACTTGCAAAAGACGCTGCCTAACATAGGTGGTGAAATCTCTCACCTCATTAGGTTTATAGCCTTTGGCTGACATGGCATAAATAACCCCATACGTGTCGCCAAAATCATCATCAAAATAAGGTCCATGGACTCCAATTGGCAAACCTGATTTTGAGTCACCAATTTTTTTTCTAACCGTGTAAAAGAGATTAGGAATATCTTTGGCAGGCGTACTATCTTTAGCAAAAAAGATAATCATGGACTCGCCCGGGTGCGAGAAGCTGCGAATCTTATCGATACTCGGAACTTCCTGAAGCGTTCTCTCGATCTTATTGGTCACTTGATCAGCCACTTGAGCAGCTGTTGCTCCAGGCCACATCGTTCTAATCACCATTGCTCTGAATGTGAATGGTGGATCTTCGTCTTGACCTAACTGAAAGTAAGCTCCTATACCCAGCACCATCAGAGCAATCATGAGATAACGTGTAATCGCAACGTTATCAATAGCCCAACGCGATAGATTGAATTTCCCCAGGCTCATTACTCAGCCTTTTCTGAAATCGCAATGCGTACTTTTTGACCAACACTTAATGCATGCCAACCAGTTGCTATCACTATATCGCCTGCACTTAAACCACCTAGAACTTCTGCAGATGCATCATCTACCTTACCTAGTTCAACTTTGACTGCTGCAATTGTTCCAACAGACTTTGAGTCTTGGTCTAACGTCAATTTATAAACACTCACCCCATCGCTATGTATAGCGGTAATGGGCAAGACCATTGACTGCTTGCCCTTAGCAACTACTTTGACAGATTTGTCATCAACTTTGACTTTTCCAATCACATCTTTAACATCAACCAATTGGCTTTGAATGAGATTAAATTCAGTTAACAGACCAGACTCAACAGCACGTAATGTTACAAAGCCCATTTGCTCCATGGCTTGTTCGTATTTAGCTCGCGCAGACTCAATCACCGCAACACGACGATCAAATTCTGAGGCAGAAATGAAATTTTTAGCCCTTAAATCTGAGTAACGCTTAAAGTCGGCTTCCGCTGATTGCAACTCTGCTTTAGCAGCTTTATAGCTAATCAAGACCGTAGAGTCAGAAGAAATACTGTTGGGCATTAATCTAGCTAGAGACTGGCCTGCTTGAACTCGATCACCATGCTTAGCCAATACCTCAGTTACTTTGCCGCTAGCGTCAAAATTGAGGCTACCTGGATCCTTTTTGCTTAATCCAGATTGAGTAGCATCGAGTGCCTGCCCCAAGACAACCACTTTCACCAAACGAGGTAATGGGGTTTTATCATCCCCCTTGCCACATGCAGTTAAAGCCGTAATAAGTAATAAAAGTGCTGGAATTGTGATTAGTTTTGATCTCATTCAGCGATTTTAGTGCAATGCCCCTCTAAGTGCACTGCGTATCTCTTTGGCCAAACCAGCCCGTTGGTCGGCAAAAATAAACTGACCAATTTGAATAGTTTCCTGCCCCATTTCCAGTACTACCAGATGTTTTTTAGCATCCACATTGGGCTCCGGATCTTTGACCCTCACCCAAGGTGCATTCCAATGCTTCAATGTACGGCGATTACCTAAAAACAGCTCAATGGTGAACTCTGTGCCATTGAGTCTAATTTTTTCATAATCGCTAGCATGGCGTGCATAAATTAAAAGTGCAACGCCCAATACAAGCAACTCAGCAAATGTGAATGGCAAAATCATCCAAGCTCCTTGCCACCAAAAGTATGAGGCAATTAAAGACGAGAAACATACCATCGATAAATAAAAAAGACCTACCTGCTTGGGTGTGAATGAGCAATTACGCTTCATATGCCAAACATAGCCATTCTCTTGATTGGCTTTAAAAGTCATTTCACACTCACTGCTAGGTGATCCATGGCTTTTGCTAAAGCAATGTCCCTCTCAGTCAATCCACCACTGTCATGGGTTGAGAGCGTGACCTGAACCTTATTCCAAATATTAAACCACTCCGGATGATGATTCATTTCTTCAGCAACAACTGCCACTTGTGACATAAACCGAAACGCCACTTGAAAATCTTCGAAAACAAACTCTCGATACAAGGCATCTCTCGTTGGTAAAACAATCCAACCAGGTAATTGAGAAAGAAGTGTTTGGCGCTTGGCCAAATCTAGTATTGGAGCCATGTGATTAATTTATCACCAAGCGCTAATGCTTGCTTGAGGCTAATTCAATTGACTTAAGTTACAACCAACTTAATCATCATTGCTACTGAAATCATCAGTGCAAATACGGCAAAGGCTTGTTGAGCACGGGGCCCTGAAATTGATTTGACTGCCTGGCGCCCAATCAACAACCCCACCACAGAGCCACAGGCAAATGGTATTGCCAAGGACCAGTTCATTGAGCCATATAAATTAGAAAATAAAACGCCACCAAACGAAACAATGGTCAAAACACCTAATGAGGTTGCCACGATGGACTTCATTGGCAAATCTGTGAATTTCCTTAAAGCAGGAACAATGATGAAGCCACCACCCACCCCAAGCAATCCGGAAAAGAAACCAGCCAATGCTCCTGACATTGCCAGTGCTCTTGCACATGGCAATGTCCAGGTTAACTTTCCAATCGTTTGATCCAACATACAAGGCGGACCCAACTCATCATCTAGACCAGCCAATGCTCGTTTAGCTTGGATCCACATATTCCTTGCAACCAACAATAAAACTAAGCAAAAAATTAAGACCAAGGGCCAGTTAGGCAGTTGATGCGCCAGCCATATACCAATCGGTGAAAAAAGTAGTCCCGCACTGGCAATCAGCATGGCTGCCTTATAGCGCATGATTTTTGAGCGCAGGCCTAGGTAAGCACCTAAACCAGCAGATAGAGAAACGGCCAATAAACCAATTGGCGCAGCCTCAGCCACAGTGAGATGCAGGAAAAATCCTAAAAGTGGCACCGACAAGATGGCACCACCAGCACCAGTAAGCCCTAAGAGCACCCCAACAAAGATGCCTAGAGCCACTCCAATCAGAGTTAAATCCAACGATTAACCAACCTGTTGAGCCAACATGTAAAGATTAGTAGATCTTGCACCTGAACGGCAGAATGCCAAAATAGGACCAGGTAGCGTTTCTAGTAAACGTGCCATTTCTTGCGCTTGCTCAAGTGTGATTTGACCACTGACTACAGGTAGATAGACATAGTTAAGCCCCAAAGCTTTTGCTGCTACCTCAACATCAGCACTCAATGGTTGCATTGGACCACCCTCACCATCTGGGCGATTATTAATGATGCTTTTGTAACCTTGACGAGCAATTTCAGCAACGTCTTCAGGGGCAATTTGACCCAAAGTACCAAATTGGTCTGTATGACAAGCGATTTGTAGCGGCATGCCACATCCTCCAGTGTTTGAATGATAAGTAGATGAGTTACCTGCAACGACAGGCTCACATGGCGGCGGAAGCATTCTCCATTGAAGATACTTCATCGCCAAACTTGCTCCCACAACAAATGCTGCAAAAGCAATGAATGAACTGATGGCTAAGGTTGAGATACCGGTTAAGCCTTGACCAATAGTGCAACCCATTGCTGTCACACCACCAACACCCATGAGCACGCCACCTACAAGGTGGTTGCCAGTGTCTTCTGCATTTCTGAAGCTTTCCCAACGGAAGGTCTTGGTCACCAAAGAATAAATCAATGAACCTATCACCAAACCAAATACAGAAATAATGCCTAGAGTAAGTTTTTTACTTGTATCACTAAAGAATGTGAGCCACTCAATCACATAAGCGTAAGGAGCTACATACGTTAAGCTTTCCATGCGACCACTATTGGTTGCTACAAATACTTCTTCTAAAGTGTTGGGATCTTCAGCAACATAACCTAACACCCCTGAAATCCACCAGATAGCCAGGATTGCAGTTCCAACACCAAAGCCAGCTAAAAGATTATTGAAATTCCAAAAATCTTTTCTAGATAATGCAAAAGTTACCAAGGCACTACCAAGGACTAATGCAAGACCAAGTTGCAAAGAATTTTTTGCAACACCCCACTGTGCCGCCAAGACACTTGGTAAATCTTGTGATGTTGATAAAGTTAAAACCACTGTATCAACTGTGTTAACTCTTAGAACACCAAACACGCCTTTGAGTGTCATGTATGACGATAAAGCCAAGGTCAAAAAAACCACCAAAGACTTCAAATTGCCAGCACCAATCCGAATCAATGTTTTGCTACCGCAACCAGAAGCTAGCACCATGCCAAAACCAAACATCACGCCACCAACAATGGTTGACAACCAAGTTAGTCTTGCACCGGTATAAATTGATTTGCCTGTATCAATCAAACCCAAATAGGACATCAAGCCAACACCAATGATTGCCACACCAATCGCAAGCAACCATTGGCGCATGCGAGTCCACTCACCCATCACGATCACATCGGTCACGGCACCCATGGTGCAAAAACGAGTTTGTTGCAACACAATACCCAATAGCACTGTGACCGCAAATGTGGCCCAGATAACATTACTTGCAATAGTATTTAGATCAATTTCAGGCATATTAGATATAGATAGAGCTCAAACCTTGTAAGCCTGCCATTTTATGGCATTTTTGTGGTTTGACTCTTAAGATACTCTTGGTCACTAAATCGTGGCACCCAGTGAGGCTTATAAATCACAAATACCGCTAAGAGCATGCCCGAAAGAGATCCTTCAGTAAATGAAAGGATGAGTAAAGCCACAAACCAATCAACGATATCCATCGATAAGCCCATGCTGGCTGGCCAAAAGGTTTGATGCCAAATCATGAGGGCTGCAGCCGGAAGAATGACGCTCAACACACCTGCCACATAGCCATGACCAAAGATGAATATGAATAAATGTTTTGGTAAACAACCACCAATTAAGCGCATGATTCCGCAAGCACACATGGCAGGCATCACGCCAAGAACCAAAAATTGGCGCAAAGCATGATCCAAAGTCCAGCCACTCACCAATGCCACAATCGTAGTCACACCAGCCAACATCACAATCGCCGGTCTTAAACCGTACATCGCTACAAGTAGTGACGCGCCAAAAAACTGGAATGACAAACCAACCAAAGCTTCTTCCGCCATGCCGGGCAAATGGGCACGTATATTCCATGCCAAACCCAAAGCCACAATGCCACCTAACACTGAATTAAGAACTTCAGGACGAATTAAAACTTTCCAATGATCTTTTGAAAAAGCCCAAAAGAGAATAAGACCGGAAAGTGCTAGTGATAAACCGGTCATATTCATCATTTAATTTCCTTAAGCGGCAAATCCTGGATTGCCTTTAGCGCCTTCAATCTTTGGCATATTCAAAGACTTGGCTTTAACGGTCTTAATGTCTTTGAGGTATTTCGCCACCACATCCCAAATTGGATCACCACCAACTGCTTTGGCTTCCTCAGCTACTGGCGCCCAGCCCGCCACCTTGTAGGTCTTGTTAGGATCGATTAATTTGCCACCCAGCATCATGTTGCTAATACGTTTACCCGCCTCACCTGTTGGATTAATGGCGTATTGCAATCCACCAACACGCACCATGTCACCACCTTGTTGGTAGTAAGGATCTGGATTGAAGAGATTGTCAGCAATATCTTCTAAAACAGTCTTGATCATGTCGCCTTTCATCATCGTGACAGTGCTCCATGGGTAAGTAATCGCTGTTTGGTCCATCACATGTTCCATCGTAATGGCTTGACCTGGCAATAAGGATGTACCCCAACGGAAACCTGGTGAAAATGCAATTTCAGCGTTCTTAACCGCCATCAAACCGTCCAAAATAAGTTGGTCAAAACTACCATTGAAGTTACCGCGACGATAGAGCAAGCCCTCTGTGACAGCTAACTTCTCACCTAGCTTGGTCTCGTAAGGAGCACGGATCTTATCGATCAACTTGTTCATGGCAGGATCTGCGGGAATCATGTCTGAAAACACTGGCAATAACTTGTAACGGAAATCGGCCACCTTGCCGCCGTTAACCTTAAAGTCCAATACACCCAAATATTTACCATTTGAACCAGCGTTCGTGACAAGGGTTACACCCCCCGCATTTTTGACCTTCACAGGAGTTGGTACGCCATCATGCGTATGTCCACCCATGATGGCATCAATACCCGTCACACGACTGGCCATCTTCAAGTCAACGTCCATACCGTTGTGAGAAAGAACCACAACAACCTTGGCACCTTTAGCACGCACCTCGTTCACCATCTTTTGCATATTCTCGTCTTGAATACCAAAAGTCCAATTCGCTACCATGTAACGTGGGTTAGCGATCGGGGTGTATGGGAAAGCTTGACCAATCACAGCCACCTTTACACCATTCATCTCACGAATCACATACGGATCAAAAACTTGATCGCCAAAGTCATTAGTTTTGATGTTTTGCGCCAAGAAAGAAATCTTGCCTTTGAAGTCTTTCTCAACAATCTCCTTCACACGCTCTTCACCTAAAGTCATCTCCCAGTGAGGCGTCATGATATCTACACCCAATGCCAAACAAGCATCGACCATGTCTTGGCCATTGGTCCACAAAGAAGTGCCAGAACCCTGCCATGTATCACCACCATCTAGCAGCAATGAACCAGGACGACTCGCCTTCATCTTTTTCACAAGCGTAGCCAAGTGAGCAAAGCCACCCACCTTACCGTACATAGCAGCAGCTTTTTCAAAATCTAAATAAGTAAACGCATGAGCTTCGCGTGTACCAGGTTTAATGTTGTGCGCCTTTAAAAGATGCTCACCCACCAAGTGAGGTGTTTTACCTAACTGCGCACCAAAACCCAAATTCACATCAGGCTCACGGAAGTAAATTGGCTTTAATTGCGCATGACAGTCAGTGAAATGCAGAAAGTGCACATTGCCAAAGCGAGGCAAGTCATAAAACTGGTTCGCTGCAGATTGCGCATTGGAATAATCAGAATTCAAAGCCATGCCACCTGCTGAAGCAACTGCTAAAACTTGCAAAAACTCTCTACGATTCATTGACATAAAAATAACCTTATTTGAATAATAAAAAAGACCGCCAATTCGAATGAAGTAGCGGTCTTTGATGCATCACAAATTACTTATTAACTGGTGATTCAGGATCTAACAAAAGTGCCATCACATGGCGCATCTGATCCTCATTTAATAACTTGAAGTGTCCAAGGCGAGGCATGTTGCTGCATGCGTTGTACGCTTTGGCGTTATAAATCTTGCCCCATGTGTACTGCACAACGTCTACAGAGTTACCGCGAATCTTGCCATAGTTCCATAGAGATGGGCCAATATTGCCATGCGAAATTTCTTTCTTATTGATTTGATGGCAGTTATAGCAACCACCACCAATGACTGTGTCAGCCTTATCAGTCCATGTGGCGCCACGACCGCTTTGCGCAATCTTCTCGCCTTCTTTCCAATCGCCTAGATACTTGCCATCTGAAGGCAACTTGATTGTTGCCATGTTGGCTTTTTCAATCGCTTCGCGCTTCTTTGCGTCCCCTTTGCCACCCAAGGTCGCAGGATCTGAACAAAACTTTTGCGTTTCATCACGATCTAGGCGATCCATACCAGCAATACCGTTCGCCTTAAAACTTGCGGCGTGATCTTTCTCAAATTTACTTTGAGCCATTGCAGAGGCTGAGACAACAACCAAAGCTGCAGAAATTAATAAATTTAATTTTTTCATATGTATCTCCCGCGGCTTAGCGCTTCAATCCTGGCGTATTCATTTCACCACCGTTAGCCTTAACACCCATGTAAACAGATAAAGCAATCGTTACATCAGAGATATAAATAGGCTCAGGGAAACGTTGTTGACGATAGCAGTCATTCAAACGACGCTGCATGGTCCAAAAATTACCACTAGATACACGATAAGCTGGCCAATAACCAAAACCTAATGCTGCGCCCTTTTGTGTGGTGATATTCGGTAAATCTTGTAAACGGATACGCTTACCATCTTCACCGTGACACGATGCACAAGAGAAGTCCATTGGGCCACCTTGGAAATAGAAGGCTTTCTCACCCATGGCATACATTTCTTTTTCTTTAGGATGCTTATTCGGCACATTGATCTTCATGCCTTTAGAGTGAGTTACCACATAAGCAACTACTGCCTCCACATCTTTACGCTTACCCTTTTCAAAGCCAGCACTGATGATTTCTTTAGGGTCATAGCCTTGCAACTTTTCCATGCAAGTGATGATGCGAGACTCGAGGTCTTGAACTTTATTAGTATCTTTAAAATAACGAGGCAATTCTGCTGCTGCACCTTTTACTACACCAGGACCTTTGCCAAGATCACATTTTTCTAATGTGGCATTTTTAGGACCCATGGCTTTTTTCCATAGATCTTCACCCGCCGCTTCATATAACTCAGACGGATTACCATCAGCAATCATCTCGCGATATTTAGCAATGTCATCAGTCGCACTTTGAGCCATAGCTACACCAGCCAAAGCAGTCAAAGAGACTAATAAAGCACTTTTCATTCTTATCTTCATCTTCGCTCCTCTAAAAATAAAACCCCGCCATTCATTGATAGATTAGCGGGGCTTTATTCACATACAAATTAGCTAATTTTTGCTTCGTCTGTACGTTTGTCGTTTTTGTTATCTACCCAAGTAATGCTCACTGTGTCACCTTTAGCACCACCTTTGAACTTGAAGTTCAAGAATGGGTCTTTTGAAACCGCTGGGCCAAATTGAGCTTCGAATACTTGCTTACCTTTACATGTTGCAGTCAAAGTCGTGATGTGATGTGCAGGAATTACTTTACCTGATGCATCTTTACGTTGACCTGTTTCCATGTCGTGTTTCATCAATACTTTAACGTCAACTACGCCGCCATTCTCTTGGGCACGTACGCGCATTGGATCTGCCATTTTTCTTTCCTTTCAGTACAAATTAATGAGTTAAATGAATCTTCTGTGAGGGGGCTATTAGCCGCCGCAACCACCCAAAGTCACCTTAACTTCTTTTGTTGTTACATACCACTTACCGTCTGCTTTAACCAAAGCATGTACGTTAGATGTTTGACCCATCTTCACGCGTGAAGCCACAAATGCCTCAGAATCAGCTGTCAAAATAAATTGAGCTGCTAGTGCGCTTGGGTTTTTCTCAACCAAAATCGCCATTTGTTGTGTTTTTGGCAATGTTGATGTCACGCCAACTGGCACAACTGCACCGTTTTCGGCAATATCAGGAGCATTAATAGTGATCGCTGATGATTTATCTGCTGATGAACCACCTAATGACTTCAATACATCGTCCAATGACTTTGCATCAAATGCTGCTTTATTCCACTCAGCTGCTTCAGCTTGAGAAATCAAGCCTGTTGCTGCCATCAAACCAATGATTGCTGTTAATCGCAATGCTTCACGACGTTTTAGGTTCATACGAACTCCTTCTTAAAAAACTAAATTTCAAATAATTCTGTGTACTTATCCATATTAATGGTTTATTTGCCAGTAAGCATCCACCTTACCAACACATCAATATCCCCCTCAGGCACATGGGCATGTGGTGGCATTGGGATTGCACCCCATGTACCAGCGCCACCAACCTTCACCTTTTTGTGCAACTTGCTCATGGCGTCAGCTTGACCCTTGTACTTAGCGGCCACCTCTGAAATCGCTGGCCCAATAGCACGGCTAGCAGGCGCATGGCAGGTTGAACAATTATGCTTCTTAAATAAGCCTTCTGGGGTGATAGATTCAGCTGCAGCCAAATTCACCGCCATTAAACCCTTACCTGGCAACTTAGCCAATGGTGGCTTTGTTGTATCAGCGCCACGGAATGGGCCATATGGTCTATTTTGCAGCGCAAGATTTTCGTGAGCGTTACGAGCATAGTCTGGCAAAGTTGAACCAATTGTCACGTGTTTTGTGCAGTTGGTCATACAAGCTGTAGCTTTGACGTCTGGCTTACCACCCTCATTCCACATGCCGTGAGCCTGAGTCATACCATTGCGGTTAGGCATTAGCTTTTGCACTTCTGCAATATTTTGATCGCTCAAAGTGAAGTCTTCAGGAACAATTTCAGCCATCGATAAGACATAACCTAATACTGCATAGGTGTCATCTACTGATAATGTTCTAGGAGCATTCCATGGCATCGCACGGTGAATGTAATCCCATAGCGTTGACACAGTAGCCACTTTCATCAAAGTAGTTCTTTGCGGTTGCTTTTCGCTCGTTAAAGAAGCTACTCGACCTGTTTTGATGTCCTCTTTAGTTGTGCCACCCACAATTGGTGTGAACACTTCATTTGATTCACCAAAAGTACCATGACATGAAGCACAGCGACCTTCCCATACTTCTTGACCACGTGCTGTTGTGCCAGATCCCTTTGGAAGACCTTTGAAGTCAGGTCTAACATCAATGTCCCAAGCAGCTACTTCAGCTTTAGTCGCTTCACGACCAATACCTGGATATTTAGTATCAGCATGCGCAACACCCATCGTGCCCAATGCCAAACCAGCTAAAACGAGGTGTTTAGTTAATTGATTAGCCAACTTGAACATTGCTTAACTCCCCGTTCACATCAAGCTTCCAAGCCTGAATTGAATTGTTGTGATAAATCGAACGTGTACCGCGCACTTCACGTAGTTGTTTCACCATCGGCTGCACGTAACCAGTTTCATCGGTTGCACGAGACATCAAGATTGCTGGTGAGCCGTCCCATACCCAGTCCATATTGAAACGTGTGATCGCTTTTGATAACACTGGTGTCTCTAGGCGGGCTCTGCGCCAGTTATTACCACCATCAACTGAAATATCTACATGCTTGATCTTGCCACGACCAGACCAGGCCATACCGCTGATGTTATAGAAACCTTTGTCTAGCAACTGCTGACCACCTGATGGCGTTGTGATCACAGACTTACATTCTTGTACGGTGGTGTATTGACGATGCAAACCACTTGGCAACAAATCGATGTAGTGAACTGCTTCATCTTTGGTCGCATAAGGCATGTCGCCCACTTCAATACGACGCAACCACTTCACAGAACTCACACCTTGTACACCAGGAACCAATAAGCGCAATGGGTAACCGTTCTCTGGGCGCAACATTTCACCGTTCATACCCCAAACAACTAATACGTCTTTAAGAGCATTGTCCATTGGGATAGTTCTAGTCATACCAGAACCGTCGCCACCTTCAGCCAAAATGTATTTGCCTTTTTTCAAGTCTGCGCCACACATGTCTAACAAGACTGAAAGAGGCACACCTGTGAACTCGCAGCAAGACAACATACCGTGGGTGTATTGCACGCTTGGAACAGCAACGTTACCCCACTCTAAACCTGTATTAGCACCACACTCAATAAAGTGGATGCGTGACACGCTTGGTAAGCGCATCAAATCATCCATCGTAAAAACTTTTTCTTGGCGCACCAAACCATTAATCATCAAACGATGCTGCGCTGGATCGATGTCATACCAACCTTGGTGATGACGTTCAAAGTGCAAACCGTTTGGAGTAATGATGCCGAAGAACCCTTGTAGTGGAGAAAACGCTACTGATGCTGCAGGCACACGAGTCAAACCTGGTGACTCACGACGCTGCAAAGCAGCTTCCCATTGTGATGGCATACCGTATGGGCGTGCAGCAACTGGTTGACCCAAGGTCGTTTGCCATTGTTGCTTTTCTAAAATAACTTTTTCGCCTTCAGCGGCAATTGCAGTACCTGCTGCTGTTGCACCCAAGGCTGCAACAAAACTCTTACGCAAAAAACCGCGGCGCTCTTCACTCAAACCATGCTCGTAAACTTCATCAGCAAATTGCTGAGTTACGAAGTTTTCTGGCGCACGACGTAACCTACCTATTGGTGTAGATTTCTTTTTATCTGGCACAGGACCCCCAAAGTTCAAACAACTCAAAATTATTTGTGTTGAATATTTTTTCAACTAGTATGAGATTATTCATGCTTATAGATCTTTTTGAAATATGCAAATAACAAAAAGTTGTTAGTTTTTTGATGCTTTAAGGGTAAGCACTATGCTTTTTTTGAGAACACTTATTTGCTTTATCTAACTGAAAATATTTTTTTGCGAACAGCTATAAAATTTCACTAACTATGTCATTCGATACACAGGCACTCATACTCTCACTCAAGCTTGCCTTGTGTACGCTGTTATTTTTAATTCCGTTTGGCATATGGGCTGCTTATCAACTGGCTCATAGCAAAAAAAATAAATCATTACTTGAAGCATCACTTGCTTTGCCACTCGTGTTGCCTCCTACCGTGCTTGGTTATTACTTACTCGTCACATTCAGTGGCGTTCAATTATTTAACCAACCATTGGTTTTTACATTCACAGGTTTAGTGATTGCATCGATCATTTTTAATCTGCCTTTTGCGATTCAACCTATTCAACGTGCGTTTGAAGCGATTCCACAAGAAATTAATGAGGCTGCTAAATGCAGCGGCCTAAATCGTTGGCAAGCATTTAAGCTCATTCAACTACCACTTGCTTGGCGAGGCATCGTTAGCGCTGCAGTGATGACCTTTGCGCACACACTCGGAGAATTTGGCGTGGTCTTAATGATTGGTGGATCCATTCCTGGAGAAACTAAAACTATCGCAATCTCAATTTATGACAGCGTGCAAAATATGGACAACTCTGGCGCCGCCGCGATGTCCTTGGCATTGTTGCTCACATCATTGCTCGCAATTACCTTGAGCTATCAACTCACCAACCAAAAGAAGGTGCGCTAATGCTCAAAGTCAACATACATCGCCAAAAAGGTTTCCCCATCAATATTCAATTTGAATGCGAGTTGGGTGAGTTGCATGTTTTAGTTGGCCCATCGGGCAGTGGGAAAACCACCGCATTAAGGAGCGTTGCAGGTCTATCAGACGTTAGCGGATTGATTCGATGTCAAGATCAGACTTGGCTTGATACCACCCAAAAGATTTGCGTACCAACAGAAAAAAGATCTGTTGGGTTTTTGTTTCAGCAATATGCTCTTTTTCCACATTTAACAGTTTTAGAAAATGTTTGCATACCACTGATTGCTAGACAAGCCTCATCCAGTGATGAAGGTCATCGTTGGTTAAAGCGATTACGAATCGCTGATTTAGCAGACCGTTACCCCCATGAAATCTCTGGCGGTCAACAACAACGTGTTGCACTGGCACGCGCTTTAGCACGAGACCCAAGATTACTTTTGCTAGATGAGCCTTTTTCAGCAGTAGATGCCCCTACTCGTCAAAATTTATACGAGGCACTGTCTGAGTTACGTCAAGCAGTGTCCTTACCAATCATCTTAGTCACGCATGATCTCAACGAAGCAATTCGCTTGGGTGACAAAATCACCGTGATTGACAATGGCGTGAGCTTACAAACATCAGCGCCCCAACAACTCTTAGATAAGCCACGCAATGCTCGCGTTGCAGAATTAGTAGGCAGCCCTAACTTATTCCGTGGCATTTTTGAATCCGGTGTACTCAGCTGGGGTCAAGCAGGCTTAAAACTGATTGTTAAAGACAAAGGCAAGATTAAAAAACCTACAGATGTGGCATGGGTTATTCCAAGTCACTCGATTGAGGTGATTGGTTTTGAGCAAGATATAAATAGTTACAAAAATAATCTAATTGACTGTGAAGTTATTCGAGTTCGACAATTGGGTCAAATTGCTGTGATTTATTGGCAAGTCAAAGGATGTGATGATCAAATAGTCTGGCAAGCATCATCTAACGAGCTAAAAAGATTAGGTATCACCGTTGGAGCTCATAAGAAGATTTATTTAGATCCTGATCAAATTCATATCATGCCAATTAACCCAGAACTCATTAAATGACCACATGAGGTTTTATGAAGATAAATAACCGCAGAAATATCCTCAAATTAACTTTAGGCGCTGCAGGTTTACTTGTCTTACCTCAAGCAATTGAATTAGCCAAAGCAACAGAAGACTTCATCAAAGGTCCTCGGGTTAAAGATCACCCGATTAAACAATTGAGTAAGCATGTTTGGATGATCTATTCACCAGATGGCTTTCCAACTGCTGAAAACCAAGGAATGATGGCCAACATTACTTTTGCGATCACTTCCAAAGGTGTGGTGGTCCTAGATAGCGGTGCATCCCTTCAGATTGGCGAGATGGCGATTCGGATGCTTAAAACTGTGACAAAGCAACCAGTGGTGGCTATTTTTAACTCTCACTACCATGGCGACCACTTTTTAGGTAACCAAGCGTTCATTGATGCCTATGGCCAGATGCCTATCTACGCTCACCCCTATAGTCTTGAGCAAATCAAAGGCATCGAAGGCAATACTTGGCGCAGCCTCATGGAACGTTGGACAAATCAAGCCACAGTGGGCACCAAAGTTATTCCACCAACACACCCCGTGAAACACGGCGATGTATTTAATTATGGCGACGTGACCATCAAGGTTCACCACTATGGTGTGGCTCACACACCTGGTGATATTTGCATGGAAGTGGTTGAGGACAAAGTCACCCATGTTGGCGACATTGCCATGGATCAGAGAATTGCCAATATCGATGATGGGTCTTATGTCGGCACTTTTAAAACATACAAAGCTCTTTTTGAATCAACTGGCCAACAGTTGTGGATACCTGGTCATGGTCACGCCAAAAAAGAACTGCTCAATGAGTACGGCACATTCTTAGCGGGCATCTACGAAACATGTGTTCAAGCTGTGAAAGATGGCGTGGATCCAAGCACTGCCAAAGGATTAGTTTTAAAAGACCCTCGTGTGATTAAGTATGCAAAAAATACTAAAGGCTTTGAATCTAATATCGGCAAATATGTGAGTTTGGCTTATCTAGAAGCAGAAAAGGAAGCCTTTTAAGCTTCCTTTTCTGAACCTGATTCATCGTTAAATCAAGATGTATTAGGCTTTTAAGCCAGTCAACAAATCGTTTTTAATATCTTCAATATTCTCTAGACCGACTGCAATACGTACCAAGCTATCAGTGATACCCGCTGCAGCACGTGCTTCAGGAGTCACACGCACATGGGTCGTTGTCGCAGGATGAGTGATAGTGGTTCTCGTGTCACCCAAGTTAGCCGTGATCGATAACAGTTTGGTGCCATCAATCACTTTCCATGCAGCCTCTTTACCACCCTTGAGTGTGAATGACAAAATAGGACCACCCATTTTTTGCTGAGCTTTGGCCAACTCATACTGTGGATGAGACTTCAAACCAGGATGGTAAACACGCTCAACTGCAGGTTGCTGTTCCAGCCACTCAGCTAACTCCAACGCTGATTGACTTTGCTTTTCCACTCTTAAGTTCAGAGTCTCTAAACCTTTTAAAATCACCCATGCATTGAATGCGGATAAGGTGGGTCCAGATGTACGCACGTACGGGAAGACCTTACCCAAAATAAATTCTTCTGTGCCCACTACTGCACCACCCAACACCCGACCTTGGCCATCCAAGTACTTGGTAGCAGAATGAATCACCACATCCGCACCCAGTTCAATTGGTTTTTGCAAAGCAGGTGTGCAAAAGCAGTTATCCACCACATATAGTGCGTTAGCAGCTTTTGCAATTTTTGCTATCCCCGCAATGTCTGCCACTTCCGTCAATGGATTAGATGGAGTTTCCAAATAAAACAGTTTGGTATTTGGCTTGACCGCAGCCTTCCATGAGCCAAGATCAGACATATCCACATATGTGGTTTCAATACCGAACTTACCCAAGATAGCAGTGAATAACTGAATCGTCGCACCAAATACAGAACGCGAACAAACCACATGGTCGCCGGCTTGTAAATGCGACATTGCCACAGTCATGATGGCAGACATGCCAGATGATGTCGCAATGCAAGCCTCACCACCCTCCATCGCTGCCAAGCGATCTTGGAACATCGCTACAGTTGGATTAGTAAACCTTGAATAGATAAAACCTTTTTCAGCATTTGCAAAACCATGAGCCGCATCAGCAGCGCTGTCAAAGCAAAAGCTTGATGTGAGGAACATCGCTTCAGAATGTTCATTAAATTCTGTACGACGAACACCTGCCCTAACACCCAAGGTGTCAGTTTGCAGATTTTTAATATCTAGAGGTGCTCTTTTTTTATCGCTCATAACTCAATACTACTCTTGAGAGGCTAAATGTAAATGTAATTGTGATCTTGCCAAATCAGAACCCTCGGCTTGCTGACGGTCTGCTAGAGACTTTGGTGTATTACGAGAAGCTTCTAAAGCATCTAAATACGACTCTGTGATGTCTCCAGTGATGTACTGACCATCGAAGCAAGAAGCATCAAAATTAGCAATCGCTGGGTTGATATCTCGCACAGCTTTCTTAAGATCTTCAACATCCTGATAAATCAACTCATCAGCACCAATTAGTTTGGTGATCTCATCATGCGTGCGACCATAAGCCACCAACTCACTGCGTGTTGGCATATCGATGCCATAAACGTTAGGGAATCGTACAGGAGGCGCTGCTGAGGCAAAAATAACTTTCTTAGCACCCGCATCACGCGCCATTTGCACAATCTCATACGAAGTTGTACCGCGCACAATTGAGTCATCAACAATCAATACGTTTTTGTCTTTAAACTCCAAACGCATGGCGTTAAGCTTTTGACGCACTGATTTTTTACGCATCGCCTGACCAGGCATGATGAAGGTACGACCCACATAACGATTCTTAAAGAATCCTTCACGATACGGTACACCCAATAGCTTGGCCACCTGCATCGCAGCTGGACGGCTTGAATCAGGAATTGGCATGACCACATCAATTTGTGAAACATCAGTCTCACGCGCAATCTTTTCTGCCAAGTAGTTACCCATCAATAAACGCACGTCATACACCGTCACACCATCAATACATGAATCTGGTCTAGCCAAATAAACATACTCGAAAATACAAGGATTCAAACGGGCATTCTCAGCGCACAACTTACTTTGGAACTGACCATCAACACCGATGAAGATAGCCTCACCAGGAGCGACGTCTCTGACAAATTTAAAACCTAGGCCTTCTAGTGTCACCGATTCAGAAGCCACCATCCACTCTGGGCCTTGTGGTGTATCCAAGCGACCAATACACAGTGGGCGAATACCAAACGGGTCTCTAAAAGCTAAAAGACCGTAGCCAGAAATCAAAGACACCACAGCGTAAGAACCCTTCAAACGCTTGTGCACTTCAGTGACTGCCGCAAAAGCAGCTCCAGCATCTAATGCAATGCTGTTAGTTGCACGTTGCAACTCATCAGCCAAGACGTTCAGCAAAACTTCTGTATCTGAATTGGTATTAATGTGACGACGATCGCGATAGAACATCTCATCACGCAAAGCAGGTGCATTAGTTAGATTGCCGTTGTGCGCCAAGATGATGCCAAATGGGGCATTCACATAAAAAGGTTGCGCCTCTTCTTCGCTGCTAGCTGACCCAGCAGTTGGGTAACGCACCTGGCCAATACCGGCATTACCCGGCAAACTGCGCATATTGCGCGTACGGAACACATCACGCACCATGCCATTGGCTTTGTGCATGCTAAATGAACTGCCATTCATGGTAGCAATACCTGCTGCATCTTGACCGCGATGTTGCAAGAGCAACAATGCGTCATATAGCAACTGATTTACTGGACTATTGCCTACTGCACCGACAATCCCGCACATATCAAACCTCTATCTTTTTAAAACTTACTTCTTCAACTGCTCAGACACCTGAGCAGCCCACTCATCTGGTAACCATGCGTGCGCCATACCGGTTAATAATTCGACCACAGGCAAACACCAAGCTTTACGCCATTCTGTTGTTTGAGAAAGACTGGTTAAAACAATCAGGCTGCTCAAAATAACAACAATTAATAAACCTCTTAACAAGCCAAATGCAAAACCCAATAATCGATCCATGGGACTTAAGCCTGCTTGCTGCATGATTTTTGCCAAAAAGCGGCCAATCAAGGCGCACACAATCATGGTCAAAATAAATAGGATCACAAAACCCAATGCCAATTGGGTCATCTCGCCGCCAGGAACCCCAGTTAACCATTCATGAGCCAACCAAGTGGCGTAGTGATAAGAAATCCATGCTGCAGCCACCCAACCCACCAAGGCCAACACTTCGCGCACCAAACCACGCCACACACCTACTAAAGATGAAATAACTAGGATGGTGAAGAAGGCGATGTCGACAAGTGTGAAATGTAGGTTCATGTTATCTGCGCCCGTCTATTCACTCAGACTTTTGCTCGATGATCTTTGGACTCAGACCAACGTATTTGATTTTCTTTTCCGCTGCTTCAGCAGCCGCTCGATCGCCATATGGACCCGATCTCAACAAATGTAGCTTGCCACCATCTTTACCAAGCTTGATATCCACATAGGTTGATACTTTTTGTTCATTAAGTTTCTTTTGCCAATTTTTCACACGGTCTTCAGATGCAAATGCACCGATTTGCACAATGTATTTGCCACTCTGGCCACCATGAGCTGCTGGAGTAGATTTTCTATCCTCAAGAATCGATAAAACTTCTTCACCCTTGTCTAAGGTTTTAGCCACAGGTGCTGGTTTATCTGACTTATCTGATTTGGGCTCTTCTTTTTTGGCGTCTTTGTTAGTTGTAGCAGTCTCAGTGCGAGATTCTTCTGGCTTTACATCAGATTTCTTCTCTTCTTTGGCACCTGGCTGAATAATTTGAATCGCAATGTCGTTGTTATATTGCTTTGGTTTTGAATCAAAAATAATTGGTAAGCCAGCAACAGCAACTGTCACTAAAAATATTGCGCCAATCAGTCGATGTCGGGCGCGTTGGCGCTCAGGATCTTCAGTCAGGCCATCTTCAACTGGCGTGTTGTTTTTGGTACTTGGGCGATTAAAGAATGGTAGGCGCATTAGCTAAATTGTTAGGTCAAAGTTGTGTCATCGTTAATGAGCTTTTGCATTTCGATAGGCCAACACACCAGCAACGGTATAGAAGGATCCGAATACCGTAATTCTATCACCCTCGCCCGCCTTTTTTAGTGCTGCTTGGTAAGCTAATTCAGGGTTTGCAAATACCTCAATGCCCGAATCCTTGCCCTCTTTAAATCCCAGGTCTCTCAACTGCTTAGCCAAAGCCTCGCCTTTGGCAGCTCTGGCTGTAGGCAAGTCGCAAAAATACCAAAAATCAATCTTATCCAGCATGGGTTTCATGACCCCTTGGATGTCTTTATCTGCCATCGCACCAAATACAGCAATGGTGTATGGGTGATACGCCATATTTTCTAAATTTTGGGCTAAAGCGGCGCTCGCATGAGGATTGTGAGCCACATCCAAGATGATGGTTGGTTGCCCTGGCAGCACCTGAAAACGCCCAGGTAACTCCACCCAAGCCATGCCGTTTCTGATTTCTTGAGCCCCTACTGGCAAACGATCTCTCACCGCTATCAAAGCAGCAATCACTGCAGAGGCATTTAAAAGTTGATTGGCGCCCCGCAAAGCTGGGTAGCCTAAGCCTGAAAAACGTTTACTGCGACCCGCCCAGCCCCACTGCTGTTTATCGCCCTGAAAGTTATAGTCACGTCCCATTAACCATAGATCTACCCCAATAGCATTGGCATGATCAATCAAGGACTGTGGGGGCACAGGATCACCACATACTGCAGGCTTACCTGAGCGGAAAATACCCGCTTTTTCAAAAGCGATTTTTTCTCTGGTGTCTCCTAGGTATTCCATATGATCCATATCGATGCTAGTCACAATCGCACAATCTGCATCAATGATGTTCACAGCGTCCAAACGCCCACCTAAACCCACCTCTAGAATCACAGCGTCCAAACCCGCTTGCGAAAATAAATGCATGATCGCTAAAGTTGTGAACTCGAAGTAAGTCAAACTTGGTGGATTGGGCAAAGATGCTCTGGCGTTTTCAACGATTGCAAAGTGCTTGAGTAATAACTCATCACTCACTGCTTCGCCTCCCATGCGAGCACGCTCATTGAACTTCAAGAAATGCGGGGAGGTATGACAACCAACCTTGTATGAGGCGGCTAAAAGAATACTTTCTAGTAATGCACAGGTAGAGCCCTTGCCATTAGTGCCGCCCACAATAAAGACCGTAGCATCAATTTGCAACTGCAGGGCTTCTTTGACACGATTGATACGCTCCAACCCCATATCAATCCCCACTGGGTGCGCATTTTCTAAATGACGCAACCAATCATCTAAATTGTCAAACGTGGCAGACAAGTGGTAACTAAAGAGCTTATGCGACTGAATCACTAGGTTGTTTTAACAACAACGCTAGTAGGTCAGCAATTTCTTTACGCATATTACGACGATCGACAATCATGTCGATACCGCCTTTTTGCATCAAGAACTCAGAACGCTGGAAGCCCTCTGGTAATTTTTCGCGAACAGTTTGCTCAATCACGCGCGGCCCTGCAAAACCAATCAAGGCTTTTGGTTCAGCCATTACCACATCACCCATGAAGGCAAAGCTAGCCGAAATACCACCCATGGTTGGGTCTGTTAATACGCTGATGTATGGCAACTTGGCATGCGCCAACTTCACCAACATGGCGTTTGTTTTTGCCATTTGCATCAATGACAACAAGCTCTCTTGCATACGCGCACCACCAGTGGCGCTGATACAAATGAAAGGAACTTTTTGCTCTAGAGCTGTTTGGGCACCGCGCACAAAACGCTCCCCCACCACAGAACCCATGGAACCACCCATGAACTCAAACTCAAAACAAGCAACTACAACAGGAATCGTATGAATAGCACCTGACATCACCACCATCGCATCTGTTTCACCAGTGGTATCGATGGCATCTTTTAAACGGTCTGGGTATTTTTTAGTATCTCTGAACTTCAAAGCATCAACTGGCAAGACTTCTTGGCCAATCTCGTGGCGACCTTCTAGATCCAATAATTTATCTAGGCGCTGACGAGCATTGATGCGCATGTGATGATCGCATTTAGGGCAAACATGAAGGTTTGCCTCAATATCATTGCGGTAAAGCACTGCCTCACAAGATGGGCACTTAACCCACAAGCCCTCAGGAACGCTTTTACGTTGCGCAGGGTCCGTATGTTGAATACTTGGCGGTAGTAATTTATCGATCCAGCTCATATTTATTGGTCCAAAGCCTTGCGGATGTCTTTTAGGAAATTCTCTAGGGATTGTACTCTTTGTGAACTAGGGGTTTCCTCTAATAATTGCACAATTCTGCTACCAATCACAACCGCATCGGCTGTTTGCCCCACAGCCACGGCTGACTGGGCATCTCTGATACCAAAACCAACAGCAATAGGCACCTCAGAAGCAGCCCTGATTTGAGGAATAATGCTCGCAACTGCCTTGGTATCCAAATTAGCCGCTCCAGTAACCCCTTTAAGAGAAACGTAGTAAATGTAGCCAGCAGCTACTTTACCAACCTGATCAATACGCTCTTGAGAAGATGTTGGCGCCAACAAGAAAATAGGATCAATGCCCGCTTGTTTGCATTGGTGCGCAAAGTCTTCACATTCCTCAGGTGGATAGTCCACCACCAAGACACCGTCAACACCTGCATCTTTAGCAGTTTTGACAAATGTTTCAGTTCCCATGTGTTCAATTGGATTGGCATAGCCCATTAAAACAATCGGAGTATGGTCATTGGTTTGACGAAACTCTTTGACGATTTCAATGCAGTGCTTGAGCGTTGTACCGTGAGACAAAGCTCGCTCAGACGCTCTTTGAATCACTGGGCCATCTGCCATTGGGTCTGAAAAAGGCACCCCTAACTCAATCACATCTGCACCACCACGTACCAAGGCATGCAGCAACTCCAAAGTAAGACCTGGCTCAGGATCACCTGCTGTGATGAACGGGACTAAACCTTTACGACCTTGTGCTTTTAACTCAGCAAATACTTTTGCAATTTTTGACATCGATATTCCTAAAACTTCAAACCTGATTCTTGTGCAACTGTGTGCATATCCTTATCACCGCGGCCTGATAAGTTGACCAAGATGGTTTTATCTTTCGGCAAAGTAGGTGCCAATTTGCAGGCATATGCAATTGCATGACTACTTTCTAATGCAGGAATGATGCCCTCAATACGACAACAATCATGAAATGCCTTGAGTGCTTCATCATCAGTGACTGCCACATAGTCAGCACGCTTAGAGTCTTTCAACCAAGCATGCTCAGGACCCACACCTGGGTAGTCCATACCAGCAGAGACTGAATGCGTTTCAGCGATCTGGCCATTTTCATCTTGCAAGAGGTAAGTACGATTACCATGCAACACCCCTGGCGTTCCCGCCACCAATGCAGCGGAGTGCTCTTTCGTATTTAAACCATGGCCTGCCGCTTCCACACCAATCAATTGAACTCCTGGGACATCAATGTATGGGTAGAAAATACCCATGGCATTTGAACCACCACCCACACACGCCATCACGTAGTCTGGTTGACGTCCAATCATTTCTGGCATTTGTACTTTGCACTCTTCCCCAATCACACTCTGAAAATCTCTGACCATCATCGGATAGGGATGAGGTCCAGCCACCGTACCAATGATGTAAAAAGTGGTTTCTACATTGGTAACCCAGTCGCGCATCGCTTCGTTCAGAGCATCTTTAAGTGTTTTTGTGCCTGACTCAACCGGTACAACAGTCGCACCCAACAACTTCATGCGATACACGTTTTGCGCTTGACGAGCTACGTCCACAGCACCCTGATAAACCACGCACTCCAAACCAAAGCGTGCACAAATTGTGGCAGTAGCCACGCCATGCTGCCCTGCGCCCGTCTCAGCAATGATGCGCTTCTTACCCATGCGCTTAGCCAACATCGCTTGACCAATCACATTGTTAATTTTGTGAGCACCCGTGTGATTCAAATCTTCACGCTTGAGATAAATTTGCGCACCACCCAAAGCCTCACTCCAACGCTTGGCGTGATAAACAGGTGATGGACGACCCACAAAGTGTTTTAACTCTGAGTGAAACTCAGCTAAGAATTCTGGGTCATGTTGGTATTTGGCATATGTTTCTTTGAGCTCATTTAATGCATACATCAATGTCTCAGAAACAAACACGCCACCATAAGGTCCGAAATGACCTCTTACATCTGGAAAATCATACATAGTCTTAACCTCTACACGGCTTGGGTGCCTGGATTGGCACCACGAACTACTTCAACAAACGCCTTCATTAATTCAGGGCTTTTTTGACCTTTAGCTGCTTCAATGCTGCTAGAAACATCCACAGCACAAGGTTTAAGGTGCGAGATTCCCTCGACCACGTTGTGCGTGTTCAATCCACCACTCAAAACGACCCGATGCGCGTTTTCTTTTGCCCATAGTTCCGGTATCAAAGACCAATCGAATACATGCCCGCCTCCACCGTAGCCCTCAACGAAGGCATCGAGTAAAAAACCGGCTGCTTTGGCATATTGTAGAGAAAAATCAGAAAGGTTGAAGCCCGACTTAATTCTGGCTGCTTTCATCCAAGGCATGCCCTCCGCGATCTCTTCACAACGCCCAGGAGACTCATCCCCATGAAACTGCCATAAAGTCATCGGCACACGGTCTTTAATCCTTTTGACCTCTTCGTCGCTTGGGTTCACAACTAGCGCCACTGCATCCATTCCGCCTGGCATACGACCGATCAGGGCTGCAGCCATCTCTGGGCTGACATACCTTGGACTGGGCTCATAAAAGACAAAACCTAGCGCATCCACCCCTAAGGAAACTGCCGCATCCACATCTGCAGAACGAGTAAAGCCACAGAACTTAATCCGGGTTTTATCTGGTGTGTGTTTTAACAAGCCCACTTCGATCTACCTCGATTCACATGAATAGTTCAATTGGCAAGAGACTACCCGCTAAATTAGGCTTCGGAATCTCAAAATGTTCTGGATATCCTACCCTAATCAGGTACAAACCATCAGGCATGTATGTCGGAGCCGCCAATTGTCTATTACGCGCCTCTAGAACACTCTTTAGCCAGTCAGGGGTTTCTTTGCCTGAACCAACGGCCAATAGACTACCAACAAGGTTTCTGACCATGTGGTGTAAGAAGGCATTGCCTCTGATCACAAAGTAAATCCACGGGCCATGCTGATGGATGTCTAACTGATAAAGCGTTTTAACTGGCGTTTTGCTCTGACACTCTGACGACCTAAAGGAACTAAAGTCATGCTCACCCAACAAGCATTGGCTGGCCTCGCGCATTGCCTCTAGGCTTAATGACTTGCCCTGTGGCAACATGTAGTAACCCGCCTTACCTGCCACCAAAGGTGCAGCACAAGGTCCTGTTAATAATGCATAACAATAAGTTCGTTCAAATCCGCTAAATCTGGCATCAAAATCTACAGGCACAGGCTTAACCCACTGCACACTGATTGTTGGTGGCAAAAATGCATTCACCCCCTTGACCCACGATAGATCAGGTCGCACGATGTCAGTATCAAAATGCACCACCTGCCCCAAAGCATGAACACCAGCATCTGTACGTCCTGCAGTAATGGTATTAACTTGAGTAATGGCTGGGTCGCCAATAAATTTAACGAGTGCTGCTTCTAGATAATCTTGAACTGTTTGACCACTGTGTTGAGTTTGCCAACCTGAAAAGGCGGCTCCGTCATATTGCAAACCCAGCGCTAGACGCATGGTGATGCTATGACGTACGCTGATTAATCTCAGCCAATAATGAGTTAGCCTGAATGGTCAAGTCAGGATCGACCTGACTACTGACCGCTAATACCTCATCAATAGCCTGACGAGCTGCAGTGAAATCTTCAATCGTGATGTAGGCACGAATCAAATTCAACTTAACACGCAAGGTTTCTGCAGTTGGCAGTTCTTGAAGCGATGGCACTTGGGCTTGAGTCGGTTTTGCATCAAGACTCAAATCCAATGAAGCAAATAACTTAGCTGCATGCTCAGGCATCACAGCAGCAGAATCTGGAGCCTTGGCTTTGGCTGCCTCATTGCGTGATAGTTTCAAAAGCACCCATAAGGCAATCAAAATGAAGACAGCTAAAACGCCAGGACCTGCATAGTCTTTCCAATCTGTAGGAGCTTTTGCACCGGAACCTTGATCACTACTTTGAATGAGTTTTTTAAGATCAGAAATATTTTTTTCTAACTCAACAATTCTTTGCTTGGCATCTGAGAGTGCTTTTTCTTGCACCAATAACTCTTCCATGCGACGCTTTGCTTCACCTTCCAAGCCAGCAGCAGGGCCTACCTTTAAGCGATCTCCAGTAAGTTCTGATTTAGCAACATCTGTGAGCGGTAAATTAGCCTGTCCTGAGCGGTAAGCAGTATTAGCAGTAACGGCGATTTCTTTGGCTTCTTGCTTAGGCACACTTTGTACCATCGCCTTACTTGGTATTTTGAGTTCTGATCCAGCCATCAAGCGATGAATGCTGCCACCAGCAAAAGCTTGTGGATTGGCGCGGTAAAGAGCAATGAGAGCTTGATCCAAATTGGCATCATCAAAATCAGCCATTACTTTGGTTGCAATCTCAGTCAGAGTCTCGCCTGACTTTACTTCCACCTTAGCCTGATCAGCCACCATCAAGGTGTAAACACGTCTAACCAAACCAGCAGGCCAACGTAGCTCAATCAATGCATCTAAGAAGACTTCATTAGGAGCAAGCTTTAAAACTTCATCAGAACTGATTTTGATCGCTACTGGCTCTTGCTTAGAACCTTTGATCAAACTCACACGTAATTGAGCTTGTGTGGCTGATGAAGTAATCCCTAAACGTTGATACATCTCAGGACTGGCCAAAGCCGCCTGAATATCTTTTAGTGAATCAATTTCGCTTGGATTAACTTGAACCGCAATCTGCGCTACCAATGGTTCACCCACCTTGGATTGGATACTCAAATGACCCAAATTCAAAGCAAGTGCTTGCCCAGCAAATACAGCTAAAGCAAGACCAACTAAGTAGCGCGATAAGAACAAATTAACGCTCCAACAAAATGCGCAACATGCGACGCAACGGCTCAGCAGCACCCCACAATAACTGGTCGCCTACTGTGAATGCGCCTAGGTAATCAGGACCCATTGCTAATTTGTGCAAGCGACCCACGGGCACTGTCAAAGTACCTGTTACCGCCGCTGGCGTTAAATCTCTTTCAGTTGTTTCGCGATCATTCGGCACGACTTTGACCCAGTCATTTGCACCAGCCAAAATACCTTCAATATCACTTAACGGTACGTCTTTTTTCAACTTAATCGTTAAACCTTGTGAATGGCAACGCATTGCGCCAATACGCACACACAAACCATCAATAGGAATACTGCCCGCTGAACGGAATGGGGCATTACCTAAAATCTTGTTGCACTCAGAACCACCCTTCCACTCTTCTTTGGTTTGACCATGCTCAACAGGCACGTCAATCCATGGAATCAAACTACCAGCCAAGGCTGTGTTGCGGAAATTCTTTTTAGGGAAATTAGCTGAACGCATTGTTTCTGCTACTTTGCGATCGATATCCAAAATAGCCGATGCAGGATCAGCAAGCTCGGCTTTAACAGCGTCATGCAAAGCACCCATTTGTGAGAGCAACTCACGCATGTTTTGTGCACCAGCGCCAGAAGCAGCTTGGTAAGTCATGGCACTAACCCACTCGATCATGCCTTCACGGAATAAACCACCCATGGCCATTAGCATCAAGCTCACTGTACAGTTACCACCCACCCATAAATTGCCACCTTTAGCAATTGCAGAGTCAATCACAGGACGGTTCACAGGGTCCAAAATAATCACAGACTCATCGACCATACGCAAGGCGCTAGCCGCGTCAATCCAATGACCTTTCCAACCTGTGGCACGAATCTTTGGATAAATCTCTTTGGTGTAATCGCCACCTTGGCAAGTGATGATGATGTCGCAACGCTTTAGAGCATCCACATCGTCTGCAGAATAGAGTTTCTTTTCGTTCTTAGCCATGGCAGGAGCTGGACCACCTGCGTTACTAGTACTAAAGAAAACTGGTTCGATCAAGGCAAAGTCACCCTCGTCCTGCATGCGCTGCATCAGAACGCTACCAACCATACCTCGCCAACCTACTAAACCAACTAATGGAGTTGCCATAACGACACCTATCAATAAAAAATTAAATTAGGGATATCTATCTTACAGAGCTTTTAAAACTGCTTCACCCATTTCACGGGTACCAACCAATTTGCAACCTTCAGTCTTAATGTCACCCGTTCTAAAGCCTTGCGCTAAAACTTTTTGCACTGCTTGTTCAATACGGTCAGCTTGCTCTGCTTTACCCAAAGAGTAACGCAACATCATCGCAGCCGACAAAATCGTGGCCAAAGGATTAGCCACACCCTTACCAGCGATGTCAGGGGCTGAGCCATGACTTGGCTCATACAAACCTTTGTTATTTTTATCTAATGATGCAGATGGCAACATACCGATTGAACCAGTCAACATCGCTGCTTCATCAGACAAAATGTCACCAAACAAGTTACCAGTTACCACCACGTCAAAGGCTTTAGGCGCCTTCACCAACTGCATGGCGGCGTTATCAACATACATGTGACTCAACTCAACATCTGGATATTCTTTGCCAATACGTGTCATAACTTCTTTCCACAACTGAGAAGTCTCAAGCACGTTGGCTTTATCAACGCTACAAACTCTCTTATGGCGTTTTTGCGCTGCTTGAAATGCCACGTGTGCAATACGCTCAACTTCTGGCTCGCTATAACGCATGGTGTCAAAACCCTCGCGTGCGCCTGGGAATAACCCATCTGTCGCCGTACGAATACCCTTAGGTGAGCCAAAATAAATGTCTCCGTTAAGCTCACGCACGATCAAAATATTCAAACCAGCCACAATCTCTGGCTTTAGGCTAGACGCTTCGGTTAATTCTGGATAACAAATCGCAGGTCTTAAGTTAGCAAACAAACTCAAATGTTTGCGTAGACCAAGAATCGCTTGCTCAGGACGCAGTTCACGCGCCAAGGTGTCGTACTTCCAGTCACCCACAGCGCCAAATAAGATTGCATCAGCTTCTTTGGCAAGTTTGAGTGTGTCTTCTGGCAATGGATGACCTTTGGCTTCATAACCAGCACCACCCACAGGTGCAGTTTCCATCTCAAAAGACTCGCCTAAAGCATTTAATACTTTAACTGCCTCAGCAACAATTTCTGGGCCAATGCCATCACCTGGCAATACTGCAATCTTCATGTAAAACCTTTAATAGGAAATTTAAGGAAGCTTCGTGCCCAACCAGGGCATGCGCAAGATGCGCTCAGCTTCGTAAGCTTTAATTTTATCGGCATGACGCAAGGTCAAACCAATGTCATCCAAACCATTGATCATGCAATATTTTCTAAATGGCGCAATCTCAAAGTCATAAGCACGACCATCAGGGGCAATCACCTGCTGCTTTTCCAAATCAATCGTTAATTGATAACCATTGAATGCAAAAGTCTCATTAAATAAATGGTCTACTTGTTGTGCAGACAAAACGATCGGCAACAAACCATTTTTATAACAATTGTTAAAAAAGATATCTGCAAAGCTAGGCGCAATCACTGCTCTAAAACCATATTGCTCTAAAGCCCATGGAGCATGCTCACGTGAACTGCCGCAACCAAAATTTTGACGCGCCAAAAGAATACTGCCACCTTTATAGCGCGATTGATTCAATACAAACTCAGGATTGATCGGACGGTTAGAACAGTCTTGACCAGGCTCGCCTTGATCTAGATAACGCCACTCATCAAAAAGATTTTGACCAAAACCAGTTCTCTTGATTGACTTCAAGAACTGTTTTGGAATGATGGCATCCGTATCGACGTTTTCACGATCGAGCGGAATAACAACGCCTTGATGAACTGTGAACTTATCCATTATTTAACCGGTGTAACAACCACGCCTGAATTATCAGATTCGCTTTTTGAGTCAGATTTTTTTGCTGTATTTTTATCAATCACAGTACCTAAGTTCTGCAAATCTTGGCCCAAACCTGAAATCGTGTTGCAAGCAGTCAAGCCAGCAATCATCAAAATGGCTACAGAGATTTTTAAAAGTTGTTTCATAGAGGTCTCCAATATTTTTTTAAGCTATTTTACGAACATCTACAAAGTGACCTTCTAGGGCAGCCGCAGCAGCCATAGCAGGACTTACTAAATGTGTTCTGCCGCCATTACCTTGGCGTCCTTCAAAGTTACGATTTGAAGTTGATGCGCAACGCTCACCTGGCTCCAAACGGTCAGCGTTCATCGCCAAACACATTGAGCAACCTGGTTCACGCCATTCAAAGCCAGCTGCTTTGAAGATATCTGCAAGACCTTCGTCTTCGGCTTGTTTTTTTACAAGGCCAGAACCAGGAACAATCAGCGCTTCAACACCCGCTGCAACCTGCTTACCTTCAACAATTTGCGCAGCAGCACGTAAATCTTCAATTCGGCTATTTGTACATGAGCCAATAAATACGGTATCAACAGTCGCAGAAGACAATTTATCACCGGCTTTTAAACCCATATATTTTAGTGCACTACGAATCGCATCAGCTTTGATTAAATCTGGTTCTTGCTCAGGATCAGGAATACATTCATCTACGCCAATCACTTGCTCAGGGCTGGTACCCCAAGTAATTTGCGGTTGAATATCAGCGGCCTCTAATTCAACAACATGATCAAACTCTGCGCCTTCATCAGTTTTTAGTGTTTGCCAGTAGGCAACGGCACTATCAAAGTCAGCACCTTGTGGTGCAAATGGGCGACCTTTTAAATAATCATAAGTTGTTTGATCTGGTGCGATTAAACCCGCTTTTGCGCCCATTTCAATACTCATATTACAAAGCGTCATACGCGCTTCCATAGACAGCGCTTCGATCCCTTCGCCACAAAACTCAGCAACATAGCCAGTACCACCCGCAGTGCCTAATTTACCAATCACCGCCATGATTAAATCTTTTGCAGTAACAGTTGGGCGTAGGCGACCATTAATTTGAATT
>JALQYK010000074.1 GCA_023254115.1 Polynucleobacter sp. | reverse complement strand
CTCTTGAGCATAGAGTGCCACTCTTAACTCTTCTAACTGCCAACGGAAATCTTCAAGACGTATGTCAACGGTCCCACCATATGCTTTTTGGGCTTGAATCATTTTGAGCCATGGGTTGGCTAATGATTGCCACTCTTGCTGGCATTGCGCATCTCTACTTGGATTGGCTCTTAGCTTATCAATCCGCATGCCAGCTGCCTTTAGATACCTAGGCAAATGAACCAAGTACTCATACGGTGTTTTGGCAACGAATTGCTGATGAATAAGCTGCTGTACTTGTTGCGTCACGTCTGCATGAGCACTTGGTGATAGCGCCTTTAATTGCGTCATGCGCTTTTGCAAATCAGCATAAGCTTGCAAACTAGATAGCGCATGTCGCGCCACTTCTTGAGCAATGAGAGCTAACTTCGGTTTCCCTTGATCCAAACGCTCTTTGAATGATGCTGCATTGGTGGGTAGTGGCTCCATCAAACAAGACCGCTCAATCGCCAAATCAATCACTTGCGTGATCAAATCATCTGCATGCCCCACACTCATGAATAACAAGCCAAGCTCTCTTGCCCCGGGCAATTGTTTATGCAAAGCCTTGATGGTCTCACGCATCGGTATTGCAAAGAGTCGTTTTAATCCGATTCGGTGTACTTTTCTAGCTAACTCAGGATCATCGAATACTTCAATGTCGCAGTGTGTTTGTTGATCAACGAGTGCTGGATAACCGTACAACGTTTGTTTGCCTCGCTTAATTTCCAGCATTTCTGGCAACTCACCAAAAGACCAATCTTTGATTCCTTCTGTTTGAGCAATCACAGATGGGCGATCTTGTTTTGCAGATGATTGTGAAGCTGATCGTTGATCCTGAGTGGCATGGGTTGTAGCGATTTGATTGACAGCAGTCGCCGCAACCTCCTGAAACACCTCTCTAGCAGCCTGAGCGTGTTCAGACCTTAATTTACCTAGATTACGCTCCAAGTCAATTTGGCGCCCATACTCATCGACCAAACGGAAGTTCATGAAGCAATGTAGAGGTAGATTTTCCGGACGAAAATCCGCACGCTGAACCTGTAATTGAGTTTGCTCACGAATATCAGCAATCAAAGCATCTAAATAATCACCCTCACCAAAAGTGTTCTTTTCAGAAGTTCTTTCAACAAACTTCTTGGCGTAGTCAGGTAGTGGCACACAATAACGACGTAATTTTTGTGGCAATGACTTGAGATATAACTGTGTTTTTTCAATTGCCAAACCAGGCACCAACCATTCGCAACGTCTTTGATCTACCTGATTGAGTAATGCCAATGGCACCGCCATAGTTACTCCATCTTTGGGGCTACCTGGTTCAAAGTGATAAGTCAGTTGCAACTCCGTGCCAGCCGTCTTGATGGTTTTAGGATAGCGATCCAAAGTAATCCCAGCCGCTTCATGCCTCATCAAATCAGCTTTGTCTAATTTGAGAGAAGCGATGTTTTTTGCATCTTCTTTTAACCAAGCTTCTAGACTTGGTTTACTAAAAACTATTTCTGGTAAGTGCTGCTCATAAAAAGCAAACAACAACTCATCATCAACTAATACATCTTGGCGACGAGAACGATGTTCCAAAGCCTCAATTTGTTTAATGAGATTTAAGTTATGCCAAAAAAAGCTATACAGAGGTCCGCTTTGTTTTTGAGCTTGGGCCGCTTCGGTTTGACCAAATAACTCTGCCTCAACCAAAGCTCTTTGGATAAAAATGCGTCTTGCTTCCTCAGCATCTTTAGGTGCGAATCTGATTTTCCTGCCGTGATAAATCGGCAAGCCATAGAGCGTGCCACGCTCATGGGCCATCACCTCACCCTGGCGCGCATCCCAAAATGGATCACTCCAAGATCTAACGATACGATGACTGGCTACCTTCTCGACCCACTGAGGTTCGATTTTGGCAATCGTTCTGGCAAACAAGCGACTTGTTTCTACTAACTCAGACGCCAAAATCCAAGCGCCGGCCTTTTTGCCAATCGTAGACCCCGGCCAAATATTTAGCTTGATACCTCTAGCACCTTCATAGATACCTGGACCATTTTTATCGTCTTCAGCTTTTTTAGCGATATTGCCCAATAAACCAGTTAGGAGGGATAAGTGCACCTGCTCAAAAGTTGCAGGGGTTGCATTTTCCTTCCAACCTTGTTCTGTCAAGAGTCGATGTAACTGCCCATGAACATCACGCCACTCACGCATTCGCCTAGGTGAGATGAAATGTGTTTTGCACAAGTTCTCTAATTGACGATTACTTTGCTTGTGAACAAGAGCATGTTGATACCAATCCCAAAGTTTCACAAATGACAAAAACTCTGATCTTTCATCAGCAAATAACTTATGTGCCGTATCCGCTGCTTGCGCATACTCCATGGGGCGATCACGCGGGTCTTGCGTTGCCATTGCTGTTGCAATAATCAAGACTTCTCGCAATGCTTGCTGCTCTTTGGCCGCTAGCAACATCCGACCCACTCTTGGATCAAGTGGCAATGCTGCTAACTGTTTACCAATAGGAGTCAATGCACCCTGCCTTGGGCCGGCAGATTCCATCGCACCTAATTCTTCTAGAAGTTGGATACCGTCGCTGATCGCCCTGCCTAGCGGTGGCTCAATAAATGGAAACTCTTGAATGCGTGGCAATTTGAGCGCGCGCATGCGCAAAATGACTGCCGCCAGAGAACTTCTTAATATTTCAGGGTCTGTAAATTTGGGCCTAGCGTTGTAATCCGCCTCATCATATAAACGGATACAAATACCATCAGACACACGTCCGCAACGACCAGCTCGTTGGTTCGCAGCAGCTTGCGAAATAGGCTCAACCTGCAACTGCTCAACTTTATTGCGATATGAATACCGCTTAACCCTTGCCAAGCCAGCATCAATCACAAAACGAATGCCTGGCACCGTTAAAGAGGTTTCTGCAACGTTGGTAGCCAACACAATGCGCCTACCCCCACTGTTTTGGAATACCCTCTCTTGCTCAGCCACAGATTGCCGTGCAAATAAGCTTAAAACTTCTGGATGAAAGCGTTGATTGAGAACATGATCCTTACGGATTGCCTCCGCACAATCACGTATCTCTCGTTCACCCGGCAAAAATACCAAAATGTCACCTGCCGCTTGAGCACCATCGCGCCATAACTGACCAACCGCATCAACCACCGCATCTGGAATATCTTTGGGTTCCTTTTGACCAGGCTCCAAAAGTGGTTGATACCTTACCTCTACAGGATAGAGTCGGCCACTCACCTCAATTACTGGCGCAGGATGGTCTTTAGAGCCAAAATGCTCTGCAAAACGATTGGCATCGATGGTGGCTGAGGTCACAATCACCTTGAGATCAGGACGCTTTGGTAAAAGCTGTCTCAAATAACCCAATAAAAAGTCAATGTTCAAACTGCGCTCATGCGCCTCATCGATGATGATGGTGTCATAAGCCTTCAATAACGGGTCCCTTTGGGTCTCAGCCAACAAAATACCATCGGTCATGAGCTTCACAGAGGCTGTTTGGCTAGTTTTATCTGAAAAACGTACCTGATACCCCACATCCTCACCAATTGGGCTACCAAGCTCTTCTGCGATTCGTTTAGCAGTCGATGTGGCCGCAATACGCCGTGGTTGAGTGTGTCCAATTAATTGCCCAGTGCCATTAGCTCTGCCACGCCCCATCGCCAAACAGATCTTTGGCAACTGTGTGGTCTTGCCAGAACCAGTTTCTCCGCACACAATAATGACCTGGTTCTGCTCCAAAGCTTGGGTGATTTTCTCCCTCTGCCCGGAGACAGGTAAGCTCTCTGGAAACTGAATTTTCAAAAGTTTGGTCATTTTTTCTGGTTGCACCCTATAATTTTCCACTATGCCTACAAATCAAGCCCAAAATAATTTTCCCTTCGTTGCTTGGCTGCGCGATGTAGCCCCCTACATCCATAGTTTTCGAGGCAAAACCTTTGTCATTGGCTTTGCTGGCGAATTGGTACAAAAAGGCGGCTTAGAGGCTCTCATCCAAGACGTGGCGATGTTGCACGCCATGGGCATGAGAATTGTTTTGGTCCATGGTTCACGCCCTCAAGTACAAGAACAACTTGATTTAAGAAAAGTTACTAGTCGCTATGGTACCGGTGCCATGAGTGGCTATCGAATCACTGATCCTGCCGCTCTTGAATGTGCCAAGGAAGCATCTGGTGAATTGCGCCTAGATATTGAGGCAGCTTTTAGCCAAGGGTTACCTAATACCCCCATGGCTGGGTCACGCATTTCTGTTATTTCTGGCAACTTTATTACTGCTAGACCTGTTGGTATTGTGGATGGAGTTGACTTCATGCACACAGGCTTAGTGCGTAAAGTTGATTCTGAATCAATTGCACACTCTTTAGCGAACAATAAGATTGTTTTGATGTCTCCCTTAGGTTTCTCACCAACAGGACAAGCATTCAACATTGCTTATGAAGATGTCGCCACTGCTACAGCAATGGCAGTTAAAGCAGATAAATTGATTTTCTTAACCGAATACAACGGCATTACCGATACAAATGGAGAACTCATCAAAGAGTTTTCACTACGTCAACTCGAAGACCATATCAGTGGTTTAACTTTGGCTGACGCAGACCTCAAGGTGCTCTTACAAAACGCCATTCGCGCCATTAAGTCTGGGGTTGGTCGGGTTCATTTATTGCCTCATGACCGTGATGGCGCCCTTTTGGAAGAGTTGTTTACACATGATGGCATCAGCACCATGATCGCAGCATCAGACATTGAACACTTGCGCGAAGCCAATCTTGATGATGTGGGTGGCATCTTGCAATTGATCGAACCTTTGGAAGACGAAGGTATTTTGGTTGCAAGAGGTCGTGATGTGATTGAACGTGATATCACCCACTTCTCAGTGATTGAGCATGATCGCGTGTTATTCGGTTGCGCAGCATTGTTCCCATACTCCAATGGTTTGGGTGAACTATCCTGCTTGGCTGTTGACCCAGAAGCACAAGAGTCAGGTGATGGCGAAAGATTGCTAAAACGCATTGAAGCCAGAGCCAAAGCTCAAGGCCTTAAGAAGATATTTGTCCTGACCACCAGAACCGAACACTGGTTCTTAAAGCGTGGCTTTGTGCGCGCAAGCGTTGATGACTTACCAGCAGAGCGTAAAGAACTCTATAACTGGGAACGTAAATCAATGGTGTTGATTAAAAATATTTAAATACAAACGATTGCTAATTAAGAGGTAAATGATGGCACGCATGGTTCATTGCATCAAATTGAATAAAGAAGCCGAAGGCTTAGATTTCGCACCACTACCTGGTGAATTAGGTAAAAAAATCTGGCAAGAGGTTTCTAAAGAGGCTTGGGCAGGTTGGATCAAACAACAAACCATGTTGATTAACGAAAATCGCTTGAACATGGCTGACACACGCGCACGTCAATACCTTTTAAAGCAAGTAGAAAAGTATTTCTATGGTGAAGGTGCTGATTCAGCACAAGGATATGTGCCAGAGAATAAGTGAACTGCAGTAGTCATTTAACGAAGACTTTTAGGTTTGCATTAAAAAGGACGCGCAAGCGTCCTTTTTTGTTACCTCAAGATTTTCAAAATAAGACTCATGAGTAGGTCTGACGGCGAACCCCACCTGCTTCACCAATAAGTAATATATTGGCTTTCCTTCTAGCAAATAAGCCATTGCAAACCACTCCTGGTATTTGATTGATCTCAGATTCAAGCTGGATTGGATTGGTAATTTTCAAACCGGCTACATCCAAGATCCAAGCTTGGTTATCTGTCACAAATACCTGATCAGTGCCTTTAACTTTTCTGAGTGTGACTGTGCCGCCCAATTTTTCTAACTCTCTGGTTACCTGAGCTTGGGCCATTGGAATCACCTCAACTGGCAATGGAAATTGCCCCATGACATCCACTTGTTTACTGCCATCACAGATGCATACAAATGTCTTAGCTAAATGAGCCACAATCTTTTCACGGGTGAGAGCTCCTCCACCACCTTTGAGCATATGACCTTGAGGGTCTATCTCATCTGCGCCATCTACATACATCGGCAAACTTTCCACCGAATTGCTATCCAAAACATTGAATCCATGTTTTTTTAGGCGCTCCGTGCTTGCTTGTGAACTTGATACTACCCCAGCAAAATGAGATTGATGGGGGGCAATTGCATCAATAAATAAATTGGCGGTTGACCCTGTGCCAACGCCCAAGATGCCTCCAGGAGCCATATTTTTCAATACTTCATCTTTAGCTGCCTCAGCAACCATTGCCTTGAGTTGATCTTGGGTATACATCTTTATTTACGACCTTAAAAGAGTGTTTCTATTAAATTAACTTCATTATTCAGTAAAAATGTCTGCTACATTCTTTTTATTCACAGAAGCATTCTAAAATAGTCCGATGAGCTCATTACTAGAACAATTAAAACAGTACACCACCGTCGTTGCCGACACAGGCGATTTTGAACGCATGAAAGCATTCTTGCCTCAAGATGCAACTACCAACCCTTCCCTGATCTTGAAGGCGGCACAACTGCCTAACTACCAACATCTCATCACAGAGATCAAAGCCAAAAATGCCGGTAAAAGCGTTGAACAGGTGATTGATGCCTTATTGGTGGCATTTGGCATTGAAATACTCAAGATAGTTCCGGGCCGAGTTTCTACTGAAGTTGATGCGCGCCTTTCTTTTGATGCTGATGCAACCATTCAGAAAGCCCGTGAAATCATTGCGGCCTATCAGGCAGCAGGCATTTCTAAAGATCGCGTCCTAATTAAAATTGCAAGCACCTGGGAAGGCATACAAGCTGCCAAAACTCTTCAAGCAGAGGGCATTGCCTGCAATATGACTTTGCTATTTAGCTTGGTGCAAGCAGTTGCTTGTGCTGATGCCAATGCACAATTGATTTCTCCGTTTGTAGGTCGAATTACCGATTGGCATAAAAAATCGTTGGGATCTGAGTGGAAAGATGATGTTCATGGTGGCGTCAATGATCCCGGTGTAGTCTCAGTTAAAAATATCTATAACTACTACAAGAACTATGGCATTAAGACTGAAGTGATGGGGGCTAGTTTTAGAAATATTGGGCAAATCATCCACTTAGCTGGCTGTGATTTACTCACTATTAGTCCAGAGTTATTAGGCGAGCTACAAAATAATGATTCAAGCTTGAGCCCTGCATTAAGCCTTGAAAAAGCAAAAGCTACTGGGGCATCAGAAATTGCTGCTGATGAGAAGTCATTCCGCTACCAACTGAATCAAGATGCTATGGCAACAGAGAAACTCTCTGAAGGCATTCGTCTGTTCTGTGCTGATATCGAGAAACTAGAAAAACTACTGCTGGCTTAACCGTATTATTTAGAAGCTTTAGATTGTTTAGCAATTCTTTGTCTTCTTGCCTCATAAAGACTCACGCCACTAGCGACGGATACGTTAAGGCTCTCTACTCCGCCTAGCATTGGGATTTTGACAAGCTCATCACAGGTTTCTCTGGTGAGCCTTCTCATACCCTCACCCTCAGCACCCATCACCAAAGCAACAGGCCCTGTAAAGTCGACATCGTAGAGTGTCTTTTCAGTTTGATCATCGGTACCAATGACCCACACACCCGCCTCTTGCAGTTCACGCATGGTTCTAGCCAGATTGGTCACTGCGATTAAAGGCATGGTTTCTGCAGCACCACTGGCCACTTTACTCACAGTCGCATTCAAGTGAGCTGAACGATCTTTAGGCACAATCACCGCATCCACACCAGCGCCATCAGCCACTCGCAAACATGCTCCTAAGTTATGTGGATCAGTGACACCATCCAAAATTAACAAAAGTGCTGGACCAGTCAAAGCATCTAGTAACTCATCAAGAGTTTGAACTTTAGAGATGCTGTCGGCAAAGGCCACCACCCCTTGATGACGATCATTACCAGCCAACGTTCTTAAACGCTCAGTATCAGCTTGATGGAGTCGTCGACCTAAAATCGGTTCAGCAGTTTTAATAAAGTCTTGCATACGACGGTCGCGTCGTGCAGGGTCAACGTACACGGTTCTCAAGGACTCTGGATCTTGACGAAGTCTAGCGATAACAGCATGAAACCCCAACAACATCTGCTTGCCGTCACCACCCTGTTGCTTGGATGAATGACTCTTCTTAGCCCCTGCAAACTGCTCTTTATCAGACATTAACGACGACCTTTACGGATACTCAACTCATGCCCTTTAGATTTGGCATTACTTGATTTTTTTGGTTTTTTACCAGCTTTGGCAGCAGCAGTTTTTTTAGCTCCCCTGCCCGAGGCTGATTTACTTGGGGCAGATAATACCCCACCACCTGAAGAAGCCCTCGCAGATCCTTTAGTTGCAGCGCCACCTGATCTGGATTTACCAGATGATTTCTTGGCACTCGCTCCGCGACCCGGACGACCGGAATCCATCACTGAGAAACGATCACTGACCCCTACTCCAGCCACGCCATTTCTATCACCATTTGGCTTTACAAGACTAAATTCAATGCGTCTAGCATCTAAATCAACACGGCTCACGAGAACGTGCACGCGATCCGTTAAGCGGTAACGAATACCCGTTCTCTCACCACGCAATTCTTGTCTGGCTTCATCATACTGATAGTAGTCGCCACCCAATTCACTGATATGAATCATGCCCTCAACAAAGAGGCTTTCAAGCTGAACAAATAGTCCAAAAGTAGCAACACCCGTGATCGTGCCAGAGTACTCTTGACCTAAGTGATCACGCATGTAGTAGCACTTGAGCCAAGCCTCTACATCTCTAGACGCCTCATCTGCACGACGCTCATTCGAGGAACAATGAACTCCTAACTGAGCCCATGCCGCCATCGCTGTTGATGCCTCTTGCTTTGCCTTAGCTCCGCGAGCAGTTTTAGCTGCTGGCTTTGCTTTAGCTTCTTCGTGAGATTTTTTAGCATTAGCAGCATTTACGCGCCCTGGCCCACTCTTTGGCATCGCCAAGTTCAAAACCACATCGGCAGGGATATTGGGCGAATAGGTTTTCTTTGCCAAAATAGCTTTAATAGCACGATGAACCAACAGGTCAGGATACCTACGAATCGGACTCGTGAAATGAGCGTAAGCTGGATAAGCTAAACCAAAGTGACCATAGTTATCTGGCTGATAAACAGCCTGTTGCATTGACCTTAAAACCACTGACTGCAACATGCTCGCATCAGGTCTAGGCTTGATCTCTTCAATTAACTTAGCAAAGTCTTTAGGTCTTGGTTTTTCAGCACCACCCAAATTTAGACCAGCAGTTCTTAATACTTGCTTAAGCGTTATCAACTTTTCAGCAGATGGCTCTGCATGCACCCGGAATAAAGAAGCATGACCATTCTTATCCAAAAAGTCTGCTGCACAAACGTTAGCCGCCAGCATGCACTCTTCAATGACACGATGCGCTTCATTACGCACTCTAGGTTCAATGCGCTCGATCTTACCAAGCGCATTGCTGATGATTTGAGTTTCTGTGGTTTCGAAGTCAATCGCACCACGTTTATCTCTGGCTGCCCTTAAGACTTTATAAAGGCTATACAGGCGATCTAGATTTTTCTTGAGGTGTTTGAATCTTGCTGCCTCAGGACCATTGCTGTTGCTGAGTATTTCCCATACAGTGTTGTAGGTAAAGCGTTGCGCTGAATGCATCACGGCTGGATAGAATTGATATGCCTGCACCTCACCATCCATATCAATGACTGCATCACACACCATACACAAGCGATCAACCTCGGGTTTTAATGAGCACAAACCATTTGATATTTTTTCCGGCAACATCGGTATGACTCTGCGTGGAAAATACACTGATGTGGCTCTTGATATTGCATCAGAATCCAATGGGTGCCCGGGCTTAACGTAGTGAGATACATCAGCAATGGCTACGATCAGACGCCACGCCTTTGCCTTACCCCAAGCCACCGGCTCACAATACACCGCATCATCGAAGTCTCTGGCATCCTCACCATCAATCGTCACCAAGGGAATATCACGTAAATCAATACGCCCCTCGAGGTCTTCCTCACGAATCTCATTCGGCAAGGCCTCCGCTTCTTTGCTTGCCGCAGGGGAAAAGAGATGAGGCACACCATACTTTCGTACAGCAATTTCGATTTCCATACCTGGGTCATCGATCTCACCCAATACTTCCACAACTCGACCAACAGCCTGACGATAGCTATCGGGGTAATCAATAATTTCAACAGAAACAACTTGGCCTAATTTGGCATTCCCCTGTCCTTTTGGTGGAATCAAGATGTCATGCCCAATACGTTTATCTTCAGGAGCACAAATAAGCACACCGTTCTCATTTAATAAACGGCCAATCACAAACTGATTGGCATGCAAAATTACTTCACTAATTTGCCCCTCAGGTCGACCACGACGATCAACCCCAGAAACTTTAACAATCACTTTATCGTGATGCATGACACGCGACATCTCGCGCTCATTTAAGAAAATGTCTTCTCCACCATCATCAGGAATCACAAAACCAAAACCATCTCGATGGCCCTGAACTGTCCCTTGTTTTTCTGGCAATTTACGAGCTTTAGCTTCAGACAGGGCTAAGGTCCCTTTAGTGCTTTTTTTAGTCATACCCCATTGTCTTACAAGAATGTGAAAACTCAAGCAATATATCAAGAATATAATCAAATCAACATGGGAGCTAATACCCCCTAGCCCATCAAAATATACGGAGATAAACCATGGATTTGGGTATTACCAATAAAACAGCCTTGGTGTTTGGTGCTGGCAGCGGTTTAGGTCAGGCAATGGCCATTTCTTTAGCCAAAGAAGGTGTCAAAGTAGCCTTGGCTGGCAGGACTATGTCCAAACTAGAAGAAACCGCCAAGCTCATCCGCGCTAATGGTGGACAATCTTTTTGTATTACCTGGGACTTGGCTGATCTAAGTGCCATTGACGAGTCTTTTTGCCAAGTGGAAAAAGCACTAGGCCCAGTTGATATTTTGGTGAACAACACAGGAGGTCCTCCTCCAACCACGGCCGCTAATCAAGCTACCACCCTGTGGATCGATAAGTTCCAGGAAATGGTTCTATCAGTGATTGCGATCACAGACCGAGCTATCGGCGGCATGAAAGAACGCCAATGGGGCCGCATCATTACCAGCACATCTTCAGGCGCTATCACCCCGATTCCTAATTTGGCTATTTCCAACACCCTGCGCGCCTCTTTACACGCTTGGTCAAAAACTCTT